>JAZTZT010000031.1:0-3183 GCA_045637605.1 Pilosibacter sp. | reverse complement strand
TTCCAGCCGCTTGCGCTCTTTTTCCTCTCGTTCCTCTCTAGCAATTTTTGCATCATGGATTGCCACAAAAATCGCTATCAGGATTTCCCCCAAGCGCTGTTCCAGAAGACCAGATTTACTGTCACGAAATCTTCGTTTCTCACCTACGCCCACACTAACTGTTCCATTGTAGATATGATCGTACTTGCGGATATTTGGTTTTGAGCCCCAGCCACGCCGCTTAATGTCATCTTCATACTGAAGCTTCGCCATTTTTTCTTCTTTTGTCAATTCATGAGGCACTTCTGTAGTCGCTTCTGAAAAACGCAGCTGTACCGCATCTTGGCCACAACAGAACCGCAGTTCGTCATCCATGGAGATGCCCAGCGGTTCTGCCGCTTTGATCAAGGCATCCATGATTCTGAACACGCGCGGCCGAGTTTCTTCTGCAACAGATTCGGACAGGTAGAGTGGCTTTGCCGTTTTTGTTTTCATCAAATTAGGCAGTTGTTTTCGATAAGCTGCCACCTTCGGATGTTGCTTTTCTTTTTCAGCCGGGAGCAACATCTGGGATGCAACCGCTAATACTGTCGCACGGTCTTCTTCTGACATGTATGCCAAACCTTCCGATGCGGACTGTGTATATACATTTTCATTCCGAACGCCGGTCTTTACAACCTTTCCATCGCTTGGTGGAAGCGGAATCACATCCACTTTCTTTCCCGCTCGTAGCTTTTCCCAGTAACCGCGAAGAGGTGTAGGGATGTTTAATGACTTGCAGATTTTATGGATCGCCACATCAGACACAGCATACTTCTTGGCAACCTCTGTTACAGGAAACTGCCAAACTTCCCTGTACAGCACCTCGCGGCGGTACACATTGTGTTTCGCTCCTCCCCAGCCCTCTTGAAGCTCCGGCTCCCCAAGTACAGATACATCCGCAACACTGGAAGCTACCTCTGTCTCCTGCAAAACTGGATTGTCATCTGAATAAACAATCTCCTGTGAAACATTTTCTTCGCTGTGCGCTTCTTCTGCTACTTGTGCTGACTTACGCATTTTAGTCGCAGCCGCGCTGGATTTATACAAAGCCACAACCTCATCTGGATTTCCGACAAGTTCTGCAATACCAGCGTCTCTTCCATATTCTTTCTTTGTCCAGTAACCTGACGGCGGAATCGGGATCCCAGCATCCATGATTTGCTTGCGCATGGATGAATATGGAATAGTATACTTCAGTGCCATACCCGACACCGCAATCGTCCAAACCTCATCATGGATTTGTTTTCTTGTCAGTCTGGCAACAGGCCGAACCTCCATATTGGATTCCCCCTCTCGTTCTATATCGGTAAAAGGAATTTCTTCGTTTTCTTGTGGATGAACTAAATCTTCAAAATACGTTATACCTCCGATCCTTCGTTTTCTCTTAATAGAAAAACCAGGTCATGCTTCATTTCCTCAAAATTCTTGATAATATCCTGTAAGTTCTTCTCGATCCGCTCAACCTGTACTTCATTGATCTTACCATGATTGTAGGCTATCAATCTTTCCGGAATGATGGCATAGCTCCAACCATCCCCCTTATATGGTAGATCACTTTTCGCCGCAAATCCAATTGGGAGCAGATTATTGCGCATACCCAGAGATACCATCATTGGCGATATCCCCAGGTAGTCAGCAGCGATCTTAATCGTGATTTTCGGCATCTCTCTGATTTCATCGTCAGTGTATTTACTCATGCATTTCATCTCCTTTATGTTGGACTTTTATTGCGAATTGAGATACTTACTGTCCCTCTCCAATTATCCAAACCTTTTCTTTATTGTCTTTGAAAACAGTTCATAAGGAATAAACCATTCTTCTTTGCCGTTCACTTTCCTGGTAACCGGCATTTCGTTTACTTCTCGATTGATTCTTCGTGTATGTAAGATTCCGTCTTGAATGTAGTCATAAAACCGATATCCATCCCATGCCCAACGGGTCTGAACTGCATTCATACTGGCAATGATGCTTCTGTCCGTTATCCTATCAAAACACACCAATGGAGAAGCAACAAAATAGTTTTCAAGTGCTTTACGCATTTTTACATCATCAGAGTACATATCCATCAGATAATTTGCAACCGCATTAGCCGCATGTTCCAGATCTTTCATTTTCAGATCGACGAGAAAGATGACCAATTTGGTTTCAAAGTGCATTACTTGCAAGCACTTTCTTCTATCGAAGTAAAAGAGCTTACAGCCCCACTCATACATCCGATTACCACGCTCTCGTTGAACCACCGCCTGAACCAGTGGAGCAACTTCAGACTGAAACTGCTCCGGTGTTTTTAGTTTGTACCGTTGCATGGTCTCTTTCGTTGCATAATAGATCATATGTCTCACCCTTCACCATAGCTTCTATGCAAATATATTCAGCAATCCAGCACAGTTTAAACAGCGCGTTTTCTTCGTTTATAGCACACCATTTTTGAACAGGATTTCTTACTCTGAATCCTCCGCATAAGTGTGAGGCTGTTCCTTGTAATCTGCCACGCGGTAGCCTTCGATTGTAGAGTAATCCTTCTGCTTGGATGTCATCTGTTCTGGCTGATCGTCAAGCAGCCCAGCGGCATCAAAATAGATCCGTTCCAGATAATCATATATGGAATAGATGCCCTGGGTACACCAAACCAGTGCATTTCGCACATAGGCTGCGTGGTTGGCGAACAGTCCATAATCCAACTTCACACCCAACTTTGCGGCCAGCAGAACAGAAAATGCCACCACGCTTCGAGTGTTACCCTCCCGGAAGGGGTGGGTCTGCCAGATGGCTGCGGTGATACGGACAATTTTGAAAACGATATCCTTTTTGTTTGCAGTTGTCTTAATCCGGGCGATTTCTTTGGATGCCATATCCAACTGCTTCTTGATCTCGGAGGGGGCAGCATAGCGGACCGTATCGCCACCTAAAACCTCCTCGGCTTTCATAATGGGGATGGTCCTGAACTCACCTGCCCATTCGTACAAACATCCAAAAATGGTTCTGTGAATATCACATAGGGTTTCGGTGTTGAATTTTTCATATTCTCTGGCATAGACGATACCCATGCTCATCCGGGTCAGATCGCCTTCCACCCGTTTCAGTTCTTCGCTGTTTTTGATCCCTGGCAGATTCTTCAATACCGGGACGTCCTCATAAAGGTATGGGTCTCGTCTGCTCATT
>JAZTZT010000030.1:0-4731 GCA_045637605.1 Pilosibacter sp. | reverse complement strand
GCGCAGGCATCACAGAAGAAATGATGACCGACGAAGAGATCTGCTATGAGGCAAACCGCTTCGAGATGCGCGGCGGCGGACTGTCCGGAAGAACAGCGCAGCAGTTTGCGAATTATCTGCTGACGGTTAAGTAGATATTTAATTGAGGAAATGTTTTTAAAGCATTTCCTCTTTTTGTTCATTCACATATACTTCTATTTTATTTTTACTAAATCCCCTTGCGCCGATTTCTTGAAGAAAATAAATAGTTTGAATAATTATATACAATTCGACAATTGAAAGAAAATGATAAAATAATATAAAAATATTTGCAAAAAGTAGTTGACAAAATGAATGTGTTGCACTATAATAAAGACAACAAAACAAACACAGAAAAAACAAATCTAAGAAAAGGAGGTACGGACCACCGAGAACGTAAATTTCGTTTAGCTTTTAAAACTCCCTTAATTAAAAGACTAAACATAGGACAAACACAAAACCGGAAAATATATGAATAAAAAGATTAGTTGATATTACTTAAAGATATGACGAGAAAGTATCAATAAGATAAATACAATAATCGATATGAAAAAGAAAATAGAAAAAGAACATTCAAAGAAACCGGCGGAGTGAAAAAGAAAAAACTTAATATAGAGAGATAAAAAAAGAAAAGTTCAAGAATATATTCTAAGAAATATATGAGAACAAAAAAAGGAAAAAATTCCCTTAAAAAGATTTGGTAAAAGAATAAAACCCCAAATAAAAAACCAAAATTAAAGTTATAAGGAGAATACAAAACCGATGAACATCGAAATGTAAAGTGGGTATCGAAAAAAGATAATATTTTCGGTACCCACTTAAAATTTGCCCTTTTATATGTTATACGCCACTGAGATCAAATGGAGGCGTATATTCTTCTTTTGCACTGCTTTTTTCTTGCATGTATCCATGCACCAATCCAAGACCTATAGCTGTATCTAAAACTTTATTGTATTCGTAGGAAGTGATCCTGCGGTTAATTTCCGGGAAGTCTGCACTTTTATGGAAAGGAGTATATTGGCTCATAAGGCTAACCAAGTATCTTCCTTCCGGGAGGGAATCTTTGATCCAGTGAAGGAGGCGAATGGAGTCCTCTTTGGCACCCGGAAGAACCATATGGCGGATGATCACACCTCGGTCGAGGAGCTCCGGATGTTCCTTATTCCATGACAAACCATCCGTAATACGAATCATTTCCTCAATGGCTTTGGATGCGTGTGCAAAGTAATCACTTGCTTTGGAATATTTTGCTGACAATCCGGAGTTATAATACTTAAGATCCGGCAAATAAATATCTATGTAATCCGAGTATTCTTGTATGGTTTCCACTCGCTCGTAACCGCCACAGTTGTATACGACCGGAATGGTCAGTTTCGAACCGAGGAGGTCGAATGCTTCTTTAATAGAAGGGAGATAGTGGGTGGCAGTAACGAGATTGATATTATGAGCGCCTTTTTCCTGAAGTTCCAGAAAGATTTCTGCCAGACGTTCGACAGAAATTTCTTTTCCAAAATTGTCATGGCTGAGAGTATGGTTCTGACAAAATACGCACTTCAGATTGCATCCGGAAAAGAAAACAGTTCCGCTTCCGTTGGTACCGCTGATGCAAGGTTCTTCCCATGGGTGAAGTGCTGCTCGTGCGATTTTTATAGTACTGTCTGCGTAGCAGTAGCCGAGATTGGTTCGACGGTCAATGTTGCACATTCTGGGACAGAGGGTACAGGATGTATAGGAAATTGACATAAGGTTCCTCCATGAGAGAGGCCGCAGAGTATGCGGCCTGATTGGTAAATGATTAGTGTTCCGGTCCGAGATCATGCTCCGGAAGGAATTTGTACAGCTGGTTGTAGTGCTCAACTTCCGCGTCATCAATCGGAGCTGCATGCATGAGACCTGTGCACTCCATCGTGGAGCAGGCCTGAATGTCGATGTCAAAATCCTGATCGGAAGATGTTCCGTTTCTTGATTCATGTTTCATAACAATCACCTCAAAGATAGTTTGTGTGGATTGTTACAGTTAGATACGCGGTAGAATTTGTTAATTTACCAGAGATACGTTCGGATGATGCTCCACTCATCTTTCAGACGATCCAAAGACCAGGCAGCGTTTGCCGGACTGGTGGAAGGCAAACGAAGAGCCTGATGTCCGGTCAGTTTTTCTTGGTATTTTCGATAGTACTGGTGGGATGTTGCACCATTACAAAATATTTGCAGATCCGGAGCCACAGAAAGAATGACAGATAAGTCATTTGGGACCACATGTTTGATCGAGGTCTCACTGGAACCTTCGATGATACAGGATGCGATCGTATCCCAGACAGCGATGTGGTTTGCCAGTAAAAATGCACGTTTTTCTTCAATGGATTCCGGAAGAGGCTGTTCCAATACTGCAGCCAGTGTTTTCCAGAAACGATTTTGAGGATGATGATAGAAGAAGCATCCTTCTCGGGATTTTACACTCGGAAAAGAACCGAGGATCAAAATTTTTGAGTTTTTATCATATACCGGCGGGATTGGATGCTGAATGGGTTCCATAATTGTCCTTTCTGTTCCTCATCATGTTGCTTTGTTTAAAAGTATCGCAAAAAAGGTGGATTTTGTCAAAGAAAACACAGAAATTTAATACTTTTTTTATTGCCATATGGGGAAACTCAAATTATAATGGTTAAGAATCGTTAAATCATGGGAAACCAGACCTATGATGAAGTAAGAAAGTGGAGAAATAAGAATGGATAAAAAACCAAATAAGCCAATCAATAAGAATGGCAAAAAGCCGGATGGCCCTAATATAAGTGTTCTTACCATTATCCTTCTGATCACTGTCGTTGTTGTAAGTCTGATGAATTCAGAACTGAAAAAAAGACAGACCGAGCAGGTGGGATATAAAGAGTTTATTGAAATGGTAGAAAGCGGAGAGGTAGAAGAGGTACGTTACTCCGGTAATCGTATTTATATTACACCGAAGACTTCTTCCACCCAGTATTCTCGTTTGGTTCAGTATTATACAGTTGAAGTTTTGGATCTGGACCTGACCAATCGTTTGCTGGATGCCGATGTTGAGATCAGGCAGGAGGAGACCAGTACAGGAGACATGATCCTGGAATTCGTCCTTAGCTGGCTGCTTCCGTCAGCGCTGATGATCGGACTTTTATACTTTATGTTCGGCCGTATGGGCGGCGGCGGAGTGATGGGCGTCGGAAAGAGCAATGCCAAGGTCTATGTTCAGAAAGAGACCGGTGTGACATTTGCAGATGTTGCGGGTGAGGATGAGGCGAAAGAGTCTCTGGTGGAGATCGTTGATTTTCTTCATAATCCGCAGAAATATACAAAGATCGGTGCGAAACTTCCGAAGGGTGCACTTCTGGTGGGCCCGCCTGGTACAGGTAAGACACTCCTCGCAAAGGCAGTAGCCGGTGAGGCGCATGTACCGTTCTATTCCTTATCCGGTTCCGATTTCGTAGAGATGTTCGTCGGTGTCGGTGCATCCCGAGTGCGTGACCTTTTCAAACAGGCACAGCAGTCTGCACCATGTATCATTTTCATCGATGAGATCGATGCGATCGGACGCAGCCGTGATTCCAGAATCGGCGGCAACGATGAGCGTGAGGCTACATTAAACCAGCTTCTCTCAGAGATGGATGGTTTTGATTCCTCCAAGGGTCTTTTAGTTCTGGCGGCAACCAACCGTCCGGAGATCCTGGATCCGGCGTTGCTTCGTCCGGGTCGTTTTGACCGTCGTATTATCGTAGATAAACCGGATTTGAAAGGACGAGTTGAGATCCTGAAGGTACATTCTAAAGATGTGCGTCTGGATGAGACGGTTGATTTTGAAGAGATTGCTCTTGCAACATCCGGTGCAGTTGGTGCGGATCTTGCAAATATGATGAATGAAGCAGCGATCAATGCAGTTAAGCATGGTCGTCTGGCAGTATCCCAGAAAGATCTGTTTGAGTCCGTTGAGATCGTCTTGGTCGGTAAAGAAAAGAAAGACCGCGTATTAAGCAAAGAAGAGAGACGTATTGTTTCTTACCATGAGGTCGGTCACGCTCTCGTTACTGCACTCCAGAAAGATGCAGAGCCGGTTCAGAAGATCACGATCGTTCCGAGAACTATGGGTGCACTTGGTTACGTTATGCAGGTTCCGGAAGAAGAGAAGTACTTAAATTCCAAGAAAGAACTGGAAGCGATGCTGGTTGTTTCCCTTGCCGGTCGTGCAGCTGAGGAGCTGGTATTTGATACCGTTACAACAGGTGCAGCCAATGATATTGAGCAGGCGACAAGAGTTGCCCGCGCGATGGTAACCCAGTATGGTATGTCTGAGCGCTTTGGCCTTATGGGCCTGGCAACTCAGGAGAGCCAGTACCTGACAGGACGTACAGTTCTGAACTGTGGCGAAGCGACAGCAGCAGCGATCGATGAAGAGGTCATGATGATGCTCAAGGCTGCTTATGAGGAAGCGAAGAGACTTCTCTCTGAGAACCGCAGAGCGATGGATCATATTGCAGATTTCCTGATCGAAAAGGAGACGATTACCGGTAAGGAGTTTATGGAGATTTTCCATAAAGTACAGGCTGGTGAAGAGGTTGAGGCAGTGGTTGAAGCTGAGTCAACAGTTGAGGCTGAAGTATCTGTAGAAGAGACAGTTGAAGCTGAAGCAGTTGCAGATGAGCAGCCTGTAGTTGTGACAGAAGCAGTTGTAGAAACTGAGTCTGA
>JAZTZT010000029.1:0-5663 GCA_045637605.1 Pilosibacter sp. | reverse complement strand
GTGAAAGACATCATTCAGAAAATGGATCAGTTAAAAGCGATCATTTCCGAATTGAAATAAGAAAGACGAAGCTCTGAACGGGCTTCGTTTTTTCTGTTATAAAAGTAGAGTATTTGTAACATGAGAGTCAGACCGCTTGAGTTTTTACTGTTTTGATGATACAGTTGTAACATGGAATATATTTGTTCTTAAAAAGCATTTTAGTATCGAATGTGAGGGTGATTAGAGCATATGAGAAAAATTGGAATTATTACAGACAGCCATTCCAGCATTACTCAAGAGGAAGCAAAACAGCTTGGTATCTGGGTTCTTCCGATGCCTTTTTATATTGATGGTGAGTGTTATTTAGAAGGTGTCAATCTGACACGAAAGGAATTTTTTGAAAAGTTAGAACAAGGATCTACGATCGCGACATCACAGCCGTCTCCGGCTGATGTCTGTGACGTGTGGGATTGGGCGTTGAAGGAGTTTGAACAGGTTCTGTATTTGCCACTCAGCAGCGGACTTTCCGGCTCTTATGAAACAGCCATGGCACTTGCGAGAGATGAGCAGTATGAAGGAAAGATTCTTGTTGTCGATCATGGACAGATCGCAACTCCGCTCCATCAGTTGGTTTTAGATACATTGGAACTGATAGAAAAAGGATATTCAGCAGAGCAGATTAAAGAGATGCTGGAGTCTGGCAAGGATCGCATGATGATCTATATTGGTGTAGAAACCTTGGAGTATTTAAAACGCGGTGGACGTGTAACTCCTGCAGCAGCGGCGATCGGAAGTGTATTAAATATTAAACCGGTATTGAAGCTGGAGACAGGAAAACTGGATTCTTTTAAGAAATGCCGTGGCTTTGGAAAAGCTAAAAAATTGATGATCGAGGCGATGAAACAGGATATCGATACCAGATTTGCCGATGCGATGGCAGCGGGTCAGGTACGCCTCCTTGCAGCATCCAGTGCCAATGAGGAAGAGACTGAAGCGTGGGTAAAAGATATCGAAGCAGCATTTCCGGGCATGAAGGTGTTCTGTGATCCGTTATCTCTTGGTGTTTCCTGCCATACAGGAGCAGGTGCGCTGGGAATTGGATGTTCTGTATACCCGGAATATTAGATTCTTGTCAGTTAATAGTTGACATGTTACAATAAAATGCAGGGGATTTATTGAGAGGTTTTACAGAAAGGGAAGAATACTCATGTCAGCACTAAAGAAATTCTTTGCACCGGTAGACATGACGACCGGTGTACCGTGGCAGAAGATCGCATTATTTACGATCCCGATGGTATTGGGAAATATTGCGCAGCAGCTTTACAACACGGTAGACAGTATTGTAGTAGGTAAGTTTGTTGGAGACAATGCTCTGGCGGCGGTAGGAAGCGCCAGCCCGATCTTCAACTTGCTTCTGGTACTTTTTATTGGTATTTCAGTGGGAACCGGTGTTATGGTTTCTCAGTATTTCGGAGCGAAGGATAGAAAACAGCTGTCCCATGCCATTGGATGCAGTATTACACTGACAGCGATCGCATCGCTTGTGATCCTGGTCTTTGGTCTGATTTTTGTCCGTCCATTACTTGAGATGTTAAATACTCCGGCCAGCATCATTGACTGGTGTGACTCTTATCTGACGATTTTGATGATCGGTGGTGCAGGTGTTGCATATTACAACATCTTGAGTGGTATCCTTCGTGGAATGGGTGATTCCTTCTCTGCGTTGATCTATCTTCTGATCGCAACTGTCATCAATATTGTTCTGGACTTGTTTTTTGTGGCGGGTCTTGGAATGGGTGTTCCGGGTGTAGCTCTTGCAACTGTAATCGCGCAGGCAGTATCAGCGCTTCTCTGTTTCCGTAAGCTTATGAAAATGACAGAAGTGTTTGATATCACACTGGAATATTTAAAACCTACGAAACACCATTCTTTTACCATGGTTCGTTTGGGCCTTCCGTCCGGACTTACTCAGATGATCATGTCTCTGGCAATGATCATCGTGCAGTCACTCACTAACAGCTTTGGTGAAATGTTCATCGCAGCGAACGTAATCATTATGCGTGTAGATGGTTTTGCCATGATGCCAAACATGTCTTTTGGTAACTCTATGACTACTTTCACAGGACAGAATGTTGGTGCAAAGCAGTATGAGCGTGTAGAAAAGGGTGCTGTGCAAGGTGCGATCATGGCAGTTGGTGTGGCGACAACCATTACTGCACTGATCTTGATCTTCGGCAAGTATCTGATGGGTGTGTTTACAACGACAGAAGAGCTGATCGATCTTAGTGTGCGCATGATGCGCATTCTAGCTCCGGGATATATCGCGGTTGCTGTGTCCCAGAGTTTATCCGGTGTTATGCGTGGTGCAGGCGATACGATGACTCCGATGTGGATCTCTTTATTTACAACGGTTGCTCTTCGTGTTCCGATCGCGTACGGTATTTCTTATCTGACTAGAACACCGGAGCTTCCGACAGGACGCAGTGAGTGTGTATTTATTTCCTTGTTGTTATCCTGGTGTGCAGGTGCTCTGCTGAACTTCATCGCTTACAAGCGTGGCGGATGGAAGAAGAAAGCTGTTCAGTAAAGGAGAAATTTATGGAATATAGAAGATTTGGAAACACCATCGTAGTTCGTATGGACCATGACGATGATATTCAGGAAAATGTAAAACGGATCTCAGAGAAAGAAAATATCAAGCTAGCCAATGTCAGTGCACTGGGAAATACAAAATATGTGACACTGAACAGCTATGATCAGAATGTAAAACAGTTCTTCCCGAACACCTTTGAAGGACATTATGAGATTGCTCATTTGAACGGAACGATCAATACACAGGGCGGTAATCATTACAGCCACTTACATATCGTGATCGGAGACATGGAAGGACATGCGTACGCAGGCCATCTCAGCAAGGCAATTGTCGGAACAACACTGGAGATGTTCATCCATATCGTGGATGGCGTAGTAGACCGTGTGAACAGTGGCGAACCGGGCGGCAATGTTTTAAAATTTGAAGATTAATGTGTGAAATAACGCGCTGCAGACAGAATCGGACTTTGGAGCCCTTGGTCTGCAGCGTTTGTTATTTTTTCTTTATTTTGCAAGGAATTCCGAGGCGTTTTTGTTGGCTTTTTTGTGTCTGGAATTCTTGACAATACCGAGGGTTTACGTTATAATACGTTGATGTTATTATAAAGGGGAATTAGACCCTCCGTAATCGGAATTTAAAGTAAGAAAGGTAAGGCGTCATGGCAGATAAAAAACACATTTTGACCTATGAAGGACTTAAAAAATATGAAGATGAGCTTCAGGATTTAAAAGTAAACCGTCGTAGAGAAATCGCGCAGAAGATCAAAGAAGCGAGAGAGCAGGGCGACCTCTCCGAGAACGCTGAGTATGATGCAGCGAAAGATGAGCAGAGAGACATCGAGCTTCGTATCGAAGAACTCGAGAAACTCTTAAAGAATGCAGAAGTTGTTGTTGAAGACGAAGTAAACCTTGACAAGATCAACATCGGTTGTGTTGTAAAGGTATATGATAAAGAGTTTGAAGAGGAGATGGAGTTCCAGATTGTTGGTTCCACAGAGGCTAACAGCTTACAGAACAAGATTTCCAATGAATCTCCGGTTGGTCATGCACTGATGGGTAAAAAAGTAGGCGACATCGTAGATGTTGAAACTCAGGCAGGCGTGATCCAGTACGAAGTTCTTGATATCAAAAGAGCAGACTAAGAAACCATAAACGCAGCTGTGAAGGATTCGGATCAGCTGCAACTTACATTATAAGGAGAATGAAAAGTGGCAGAGCAGGTAAATCAGAAGAATGGCCAGCAGCCGGAGCAGGACCTTAACCAGCTGTTAAAGGTACGCCGCGAGAAACTGGCTGAATTACAGGCTAACGGCAAAGATCCGTTCGTTATCACAAAGTACGATCAGACTGCACACAGTGCAGATATCAGAGAAAACTACGCAGAGTTAGAGGGCAAAGAAGTATCCATCGCAGGACGTATGATGTCCAAACGTGTTATGGGTAAAGCTTCCTTCTGCGGTATTCAGGACTTAAAGGGCAACATGCAGTGCTATGTTGCAAGAGATGACATCGGCGAGGATGCATATAAAGATTTCAACAAGATGGATATCGGTGATATCGTAGGTATCAAGGGTATCGTTTTCACAACAAAGACAGGCGAGATCTCCATCCATGCTCATGAAGTGACCATGTTATCCAAGTCCCTCCAGATCCTTCCGGAGAAGTACCACGGTTTAACAAACACAGATATGCGTTACCGTCAGAGATATGTTGACCTTATCATGAACGCAGATGTAAAGGATACTTTCATCAAACGTTCCAAGATCATCTCTGCGATCCGCAGATACTTAGATACACAGGGCTTCATCGAGGTTGAGACTCCGATGCTCGTTGCAAACGCAGGTGGTGCGGCTGCAAGACCGTTCGAGACACACTTCAATGCTCTCGACGAGGACTTAAAGCTTCGCATTTCCTTAGAGCTTTACTTAAAGAGACTGATCGTAGGCGGCTTAGAGCGCGTTTACGAGATTGGCCGTGTATTCCGTAACGAAGGTCTTGATACAAGACACAATCCGGAATTCACTCTTATGGAGCTTTACCAGGCATATACAGATTACCACGGTATGATGGACCTCACAGAGAACCTCTACCGTCACGTTGCTCAGGAAGTTCTTGGCACAACAAAGATCGTATTCAATGGTATCGAGATGGATCTCGGTCAGCCGTTCGAGCGTATCACAATGTTAGATGCAGTTAAGAAGTACTCCGGCGTAGATTTCAACGAGATCCACACTCTGGAAGAGGCAAGAGCAATTGCAAAAGAGAAACACGTTGAGTTTGAGGAGAGACACTCCAAGGGCGAGATCCTCAACCTCTTCTTCGAGGAGTTCGTAGAGGAACACCTTGTACAGCCGACATTCGTTATGGACCATCCGATCGAGATTTCTCCGCTTACAAAGAAGAAACCGGAAGATCCGAACTATGTAGAGCGTTTCGAGTTCTTCATGAACGGTTGGGAGATGGCAAATGCTTACTCCGAGCTGAACGATCCGATCGACCAGAGAGAGCGTTTCAAAGAGCAGGAGAAGCAGCTTGCTCAGGGTAACGACGAAGCGAACACAACAGACGAGGACTTCATGTACGCACTTGAGCTTGGTATGGCACCGACAGGTGGTATCGGTTTCGGTATCGACCGTATGTGCATGCTGTTAACAGACTCCCAGGCGATCCGTGATGTATTGCTCTTCCCGACAATGAAGAGCCTCGACGGCGGCAGCAAGAAGGCTGAGAAGAAAGTTGCAGCTCCGGCAGCAGTTGAAGCAGCTCCGGTTGTAGAGGAAGCACCGGTAATTGAAGAGGTTATCGACTTCTGCAACGTAACAATCGAGCCGTTATTCGCTGATCACGTTGACTTCGAGACATTCTCCAAGTCCGACTTCCGTGCAGTAAAAGTTAAGGCTTGTGAAGCTGTTAAGAAGTCCAAAAAGCTCCTTCAGTTCACTTTAGACGACGGAACAGGCACAGATCGTACAATTTTAAGCGGTATTCACGCATTCTACGAGCCGGAAGAGCTGATCGGTAAGACTCTTATCGCTATCACAAACCTTCCGCCGAGAGCAATGATGGGAATCGAATCCTGCGGTATGCTC
>JAZTZT010000028.1:0-24842 GCA_045637605.1 Pilosibacter sp. | reverse complement strand
TGGATGTCCAATAGGATAATGAAATAATATTGTTGCAATGAAAAACAGGTGGTGCACTCGAATTTCTTCGTGGTGCTCCACCTGTTACTGTTTTTGTGTATGTTATCCAATCACTCGTTCTGTAAATGCATGCACGATCTTGGTATATTCCTCCGGATTTGTCGCGTAGTTGTATGCGTGTCCGGCTCCGTGAATGGTGTGGAATTCGATGGTTTCCGGAGCAGCAGCGTGGATGTTGCTGCTCATTTCATACGGTACGAATCGGTCGTCGTCGCCGTGGATCAGGAGGATCGGAACCTTGGAGTCCTTCACGGCTTCCACCGGGCTGGCTGCATCCAGATTGAACTTTCCGTAGAGCATTCCGCCAAGACGGATCAGTGGATAGACAAATTTGACAGGCATTCCCATATCAGCACCGAGAACCTTTTTAATAATATTGCTTGGCGCATCGTACGGGCAGTCGGCGATGATTCCTTTCACATTGGACGGAAGGTCCATGGAGGATGTCATGAGGACAGTTGCGGCTCCCATGGAGACACCACTGAGGATGATCGGAATGTCACCGAAGCGCTCGTTCACGTATTTGATCCAGCCCAGAACGTCGGTGCGCTCTAAGATACCAAAGGTGATGGTGTGGCCTTCGCTGCTTCCGTGGGCACGTTCATCGATGAGAAGGATGTTGCGGCCGGCTTCATTTGCGATCTTCCAGTTTCCGGAGAAGTCGCGGATCGCATTGCCTTTGTAGCCGTGGCACTGGATCTCTAACGGAGCGCCGTCTTTTACATGGTAGTATCGGCCGGAGAGTTTCAGACCGTCGTCAGAGGTAATGGAAACGTGTTCAAAATCTGCTGCTTTAAATTCTGCGATAGAAGCATCCAGAACTTCTTTGCAGGCCCTTGACTGGTCGGTATCCTCGTAGTCGTATGGACTTGCCTGCGGATCTTCGTAATAGAATGCCAGTTTGTAGCCATAATACAATAAGTATAGGATCGCGGCCGGGAGGCAAAGGATGATCAGTCCGATGAACAGGCCGATAAAGGTGAGTTTTTTACCGTTTTTCTTCATAGAAATGCTCCTTCTTGTTAGTTTATTTTCCTGTTTGATTCTACTTTCAGTATACCATTTTTTCGGGAAAATGGAATAAAAGATTGAGGTTTATGGGGGAGTGGGATATAATAAATAGATTAGAAATCAGGAGGAGAATCATTTATGAATAAACAGAGAAAAACAGCGTTAAAGTTAGAATTGGATGGTCTTCGCGCACTGAAGCGCTCCTTGAGAGCCAATCCGCCGACATTAGAGGACTTGGAAATTGCGCTTGCAAAGAGCAAAAAGAATATTGAAAAGATCCATGACGAAGAGCAGGATGCATTCGAAAAGATGTCGGAGAAACAGCAGTGCAGCACTGCCGGAGAGATTGCGGAGGAATGTATTGCGCTCCTTGAAGATACCTTGGACTACATGGACGAGCTTCTGGCGGAAGTTCGTGAAAATGACGAGGTGGAACTGACGGAGATTGGTTATGGTATGGATGATGTGATCGATCTGTTAAATGATCTGGCAGGTATCTGATCATGAGCAGATCCGTTGTCATGACGCAGGGAAAGCCTGTTAAATTGCTGCTTTCCTTTGCACTGCCATTGATGTTGGGCAATCTGTTTCAGCAGATGTATACGGTGGTGGACACGGCCATTGTCGGACGCGGAGTCGGTCTCGATGCATTGGCAGCCCTTGGTACCATTGACTGGCTGAACTGGATGTTTTTGGGCATCGCAACCGGTTTCACGCAGGGATTTTCCGTAAAGATTTCACAAAAGTATGGTGAGGGAGACATGGACGGTCTGCACCATGTGATTGGTCAGGCTGCCTTCCTTGCAGCTGCAACGGCTGCGTTGGTGGCTGTATCGATGCAGTTTCTTTTACCGGTGTTCTTATTTTTTCTTCGTATCCCGGAGGAGATCATCGGGATGGCGGAGAAGTACATGCGCATCATGTTAGGTGGTTTTCCGCTGGTGATGCTCTACAATTTCGGTGCAGCAGTGCTCCGAGCTGTGGGAGACAGTAAGACACCGCTAAAGGCGATGATCATTGCTTCTATTACAAATATTGTGCTGGATTGTGTGGCGGTATTTGTTTTGAAATGGGGGATCGCAGGTGCAGCGGCTGCGACGATCTTTTCCCAGGGCGTATCCGGTACGATCTGTTTTTCAAAGATTCGCAGAACGGAGGCCCTTCGTTTTAGACGAAAAGATACGAAGGCCAAAGGCGCCACATGCAAGATGCTCATTGGTCTCGGAGCTCCGATCGCAGCGAAAAATACGATCGTTTCGATCGGCGGTATGGCGATCCAGACCATCGTCAATGGGTTTGGAATGAGCTTTATTGCCGGATTCACAGCGTCTAATAAATTGTATGGTCTCTTTGAGATCGCAGCATTGTCGTATAGTTTTGCGGTTGCGACATACGTGGGCCAGAATTACGGTGCGCAAAAATATAGTCGGATCAAAGAAGGTATGAAAGCTGCCACTTTGTTATCAATTGGCACATCCTTGGGCATTATGATACTGTTGATCGTATTTGGCCGCCCATTGACCATGTTGTTTATCTCGGCAGATTCGGCGGCGCTTATGAAGGCAGCAGGAGACACGGCGTATCTGTATCTTGTATACATGGCGGTATTTTTGCCGGTTCTTTACTTATTATATGCGTACCAGGCGGCTTTAAACGGTACGGGAAATACGATGGTTTCCGTGGTTTCCGGTGTGATTCAGCTATTTCTTCGCGTGGGAATCGCGATCATTGTTGGTATGACCGGCTACGAAAATGGTATTTTTATCGCAGAAGTGGCTGCATGGTGTGGCGGTGCGTTGTATATGGTCCTGAAGTATTACAGGAGCGTGCACAAGAGACTCCTTGTTTCTTAGGATTCTTTCTTACGTTAATGAAATAAAGTTGAAATAACAAGGGTATCATGTTATGATTATTAGAGTATGATAGGAAAAGAGGGATTAGATGAAGACGATTAAAATTAAGTATCATAGTGATAAAATCGATAAACTCACATATATTGACGGAAAGTCCGACTGGATTGATCTGAGAGCAGCGGAGGAAGTAGAGTTTAAAGCCGGAGAGTTCAAATTGGTAAATCTGGGCATTTCCATGAAGCTTCCGGAGGGCTACGAGGCTCACATTGCACCGAGAAGTTCTACATTTAAGAATTATGGTCTGCTTCAGGTAAATTCCGTTGGTGTTGTGGACAATACCTACTGTGGCGATGAGGATATCTGGCGTTGGCCGGTATATGCCACAAGAGATACGGTAATCCACGTAAATGACCGTGTGTGTCAGTTCCGTATTATGGAGAATCAGCCAAAACTGGTATTTGAGGAAACGGAGCATTTAAGTGATACAGCCCGTGGCGGTTTTGGTTCTACAGGCGTAAAATAATCATATAAACACGAAAGGAAGACTTGTGTATGGAGAACAAGCTAGAACGTAAATATGGCCTATTTACAGCAATCTGCATGGTAGTTGGTATTGTAATCGGATCGGGTGTATTTTTTAAGGCTCAGGCGATTCTTACAAAGACCGGCGGAGATATGCCTCTGGCAATTTTGGCATGGCTGATCGGTGGTGCGATCATGCTGGTGTGTCTGATCACGTTTTCCTTTATGAGCCAGAAGTATGAGCGCGTAAACGGTATGGTAGACTATGCGGAAGCGACAGTTGGTCCGCGATATGGCTATTACATGGGATGGTTTATCGGAACCATTTATTTCCCGAGCATGACAGCTGCTCTTGCGTGGCTGACAGCGCGTTATACATTAGAGTTTATTGTTTCGGTAAATCCGGATTTTAAACTGATCATTCCGGCAGCGGAGGGCGGCTGTGTAATTGGTCCGGAGTGCATGGCACTGACTTTGTTTGTTCTGTGTGCCGTTTATGCACTGAATGTACTTTCTCCAAAGAAAGGCGGCAAACTGCAGACTTCCACAACGATCATTAAACTGATCCCACTGACCCTGATGGCAGTGGTTGGTATGGTATATGGTATTGCATCCGGACAGCTGCAGGAAAATATGACAACAACCGCACAGGTTGCGTCTGTTTCTGCGAATCCATTATTTGCCTCCGTTTGTGCGACTGCATTTGCATATGAAGGCTGGATCATCGCGACTTCCATCAACTCTGAGATTCGCGATTCCAAGAAAAATCTCCCGAGAGCATTGGTGATCGGTGGTTTTGTTATCATTGCAGTTTATATTTTCTATTATATTGGTGTTGCAGGTGGTGCGACAAACCAGGAACTGATCGATAAAGGTGCGACAATCGCATTTACCAATATTTTCGGCAGTGTTTTAGGAAATATTCTGAACTTGTTTATTGCGATTTCCTGTCTTGGCACAGCCAACGGTCTGATGATGGGATGCAGTCGTTGTATGTATTCCATTGCAAACCGTGGTGAAGGTCCGGATCCGGAAATGTTTGGCCAGGTAGATAAGAGAACCAATATGCCTGGTAACTCTGCCGTGTTTGCATTGGTCGTAACGGCAGCCTGGTTCCTGTATTTCTATCTGTCCAATCTGGCAGGTACATGGAGCGGTCCGTTTATATTTGATCCGACAGAGCTTCCGATCATTTCCGTTTATCTGATGTACATTCCGATCTTTGTTCAGTGGATGCGTAAGGAGACCGGAGAGGGTACGCTGCGTCGGTTTATTTTCCCGACAATGGCGATCGCAGGAAGTGCATTTATGGTCCTTGCTTCGATCATCAGCCATCGGATCGGATGTCTTTGGTACGCGATCGTATTTGCAGCGATCATGGTCATCGGTGCGAAGTTTGAGAGATCAAAATAGAAAGAGAACTTGGATGAAAAGATTAAAGATGAACAATAGGAGAGCAAGGAGCACAGGCCGGATGGCGGCTGTGCTTCTTGCATCCGTGCTTTTAACTGCTTGTGGAGGCGTGACGGAGGAAATGCTCGTGACGCGAGAGTCTGCGATCGCCATGATGGAACAGGGCGAGTATGAGGAAGCTGTGGCAGCATTTAACAGTCTGGTAGAAGAAGCCACAAAAGTAACGGAGTTTGAACTGGATATTTTGAAATACCGCGCAGAGGCGGAGTTCTTATTGGAGGACTATGCAGCTGCAGTCCATACATACCGGACACTGATGGAGGTTGACAAAGAGCTTCCGGAGTATTATTATTTTGCTGCGATCGCTATGGCAAGAGATGGGCAGATGGAAGAAGCGTTTGCCTTGTTGTCGAGTGGCAAGGAAGTGGATAAAAAGCTTGAAGCAGCAGGTTTTTTTGAGGCGACTATGGCGCTGGCGGAAGGGTATGAAGTCGGCGGACAGATGGATGCTGCGAAGTCCGTTTATCAGGAGTTGATCGACGGAGGTCATGGCACCACAAAGATTTATAATCGTCTGATGCTTATGGCTATGGACGCCGGAGATTATGAAGAAGCACTCAGGATAGCAGCGAAAGGTCTGATCTTGACAGATGGTCTTGCAAAACAAGAACTGAAGTTCAATGAAGCAGTGTGCTATGAGTTTTTAGGTGATTTCGCGAAGGCGCTGGAACTGTTCCGGGCGTATGTCGCAGAATATGGAACCAATGAGCAAGTGGCGCATGAGATCGCGTTTCTTGAGACAAGATAGAGACAAAGTATATTAGTGAATAGTAAGGAAATAGAATTCTATGGCAGAGATGATTGAGTTAAAAGAGCAGGAAGAGCGTGTCATTCTGGTGGCAGTAAGTACGGATGATAACGATGATACGGTCAATTCCGTACAGGAGCTTTCTGAGTTAGTATCCACAGCAGGTGCTGTGACCGTGGGTACGGTGATCCAGAACCGTGAAAATATCCACCCGGGTACTTATGTGGGTAAAGGTAAGATCGAAGAGATCAGAGAGATGGCGTGGGAGCGTGAAGCAACCGGTATCGTGTGTGATGATGAACTGTCTCCGGCGCAGCTTCGCAATCTGGAAGATGCACTGCAGATGAAGGTTATGGATCGTACCATGGTCATTCTGGACATTTTCGCGTCCAGAGCACGTACCAGAGAAGGTAAGATCCAGGTTGAGCTTGCACAGTTAAGATACCGTGCAGCACGTTTGATCGGTCTCCGTAATTCCCTGTCCCGTCTGGGCGGTGGTATCGGTACCAGAGGTCCGGGTGAGAAAAAGCTTGAGATCGATCGTCGACTGATCCACGATCGTATCAGTGTTCTGAAGGCAGAGCTGGAGGACGTGAAGCGTCATCGTGAGGTGCAGAGAAAACAGCGAGAGGGAAGCGGTACGCTGACTTTGGCGATCGTAGGCTATACAAATGCAGGTAAGTCTACATTATTAAATAAATTGACACAGGCAGGCATTCTGGCAGAGGATAAATTGTTTGCCACACTGGATCCGACAACACGTGCGCTGACCCTTCCGGGAGGCGAGAAGGTACTTCTTACAGATACTGTTGGATTCATCCGCAAGCTTCCGCATCATTTGATCGATGCGTTCAAGAGCACATTGGAAGAGGCTAAATACAGCGATGTGATCCTCCATGTAGTGGATTGCTCTAACCCACAGATGGACATGCAGATGCACGTTGTATATGAAACTTTGCGTCAGCTGGAAGTGCAGGGCAAGGACATCGTGACAGTCTTCAACAAGATTGACCGCATGGACGCAGACGTGACCTGTCGTGACCCGAAAGCAGACTTCCGCGTGAAAATCTCCGCGAAGACAGGAGAGGGTCTGGATGAGCTTTTAGAGACCATTGAAAACATTTTGCGAAGCCGCAGAATCTATCTGGAGAAGATCTTTGGATATGCGGAGGCAGGAAAGATTCAGAAGATCCGAGCGAAAGGACAGCTTCTTTCTGAGGAATATACCGACGAAGGAATCCACGTAAAAGCCTATGTTCCGGCGGAACTTTTCGAGGAGTTTTATCGTTAAATTTTAGTCGAAAACAGAAGCATATCTTGGGGAAAAAGTCAAGCAATTTATTTTTCCAAACACAAGATATTGTGGTGGACAAACGAAAGATTGTTTGGTAGAATGAAGTTCCCGGCGGCGATATGCGACATGTTGTGACAAGATGTGCATGGAGTTCCGAAATAGCACAGGATTTGGTACAATTATAAGACAATAAACATGAACAAAGCACAATATCTAGTTCTTGAAAAAAAGGCAAAACTAGATATTGTGTTTTTTTGACCCCTTTGCTATAATAGGATTTACCACGCCAAAGGTGGCGTTTTTTGTACGAGTTTAGAAAGAGGGGTATGGGAATGATCCAGGTCATTAAGCGTGATGGCGAGATCGCGGAGTTTAATTTAAGTAAGATCACAGAAGCAATCAAGAAAGCGTTCAAAGCTACAAATAAAGATTATACAGAAGAGATCCTCCAGCTTCTTTCCCTGCGTGTAACAGCAGATTTCCAGGGTAAGATGAAGGACGGTAAGATTTCCGTAGAGCAGATTCAGGACAGCGCTGAGCATGTTTTGGAAGAGACCGGCTATACAGATGTTGCTAAGGCATACATTTTATATAGAAAACAGCGTGAGAGAATCCGTAATATGAAAAATACGATTCTTGACTATAAAGACGTTGTAAATGGTTACGTAAAGATCGAGGACTGGCGTGTAAAAGAGAACTCCACTGTTACATATTCTGTTGGTGGTCTGATCTTAAGCAACTCTGGTGCGATCACAGCGAATTACTGGCTGTCTGAGATCTACGATACAGAGATCGCAGAGGCTCATAGAAGAGGCGATATCCACATCCATGACCTGTCCATGTTAACTGGTTACTGTGCAGGTTGGTCCTTAAAGCAGCTGATCCAGGATGGTCTTGGTGGTATCCCGGGTAAGATCACTTCCTCTCCGGCGAAACACCTTTCCGTACTCTGCAACCAGATGGTAAACTTCCTTGGTATTATGCAGAATGAATGGGCAGGCGCACAGGCATTCTCCTCTTTTGATACATATTTAGCTCCGTTCGTTAAGGTAGACAACCTGGATTATCCGGCTGTTAAGAAATGCATCGAGGCATTTATCTACGGTGTAAATACACCGAGCCGTTGGGGTACACAGGCTCCATTCTCCAACATCACTCTTGACTGGACAGTTCCGGAGGATATGGAACATATGCCGGCGATCGTTGGCGGTAAGAATATGGACTTCACTTACGGCGACTGTAAGAAAGAGATGGATATGATCAACAAAGCGTTCATTGAGACAATGGTTGAAGGTGACGCGAACGGTCGTGGTTTCCAGTACCCGATCCCGACATACTCCATTACAAGAGATTTCGACTGGTCTGATACAGAAAACAACCGCCTGTTATTTGAGATGACATCCAAATACGGTACTCCGTATTTCTCTAACTATATCAACAGCGACATGCAGCCGAGCGATGTTCGCAGTATGTGCTGCCGTCTTCGTCTGGATCTTCGTGAGCTCAGAAAGAAGACAGGTGGTTTCTTCGGTGCAGGCGAGAGCACAGGTTCCGTAGGTGTTGTTACTATCAACATTCCGAGAATCGCTTATCTTTCCAACAATGAGGAAGAGTTCTACAGCCGACTTGACAGAATCATGGATATTTCCGCACGTTCTTTAAAGATCAAGCGTGAAGTTATCACAAAGCTTCTTGACGGCGGTCTGTATCCGTATACAAAGAGATACCTTGGCACATTCAACAACCACTTCTCCACAATCGGTCTTATCGGTATGAATGAGGCATGTTTAAATGCGAAGTGGCTGAAGAAGAACCTGATCACAGAGGAAGCTCAGGAGTTTACAAAGAATGTTCTGAACCATATGAGAGAGCGTCTTGTAAATTACCAGGAGGAGTATGGAGATCTCTACAACTTAGAGGCGACTCCGGCTGAGTCCACAACTTACCGTCTTGCAAAACATGACAAGGCGAAATATCCGGATATCATCACAGCAGGTGAAGCGGACGGTACACCGTACTACACAAACAGCTCCCACCTTCCGGTTGGCTATACATCTGATGTATTTGACGCGCTGGATATCCAGGATGAGTTACAGACTCTTTACACATCCGGTACAGTATTCCATGCATTCCTCGGTGGGAAACTTCCGGATTGGAAGGCAGCAGCGAAGATGGTTCGTACGATCGCGGAAAACTACAGACTTCCGTACTACACACTGTCTCCGACATACTCCATCTGTAAAGAGCATGGCTATCTGATCGGCGAACATTATACATGTCCGATCTGTGGTGAGAAGGCAGAGGTTTACAGCCGTATCACAGGTTACTATCGTCCGGTTCAGAACTGGAACGATGGTAAGACACAGGAGTACAAAGAGCGTAAAGTATACGATATGAAATCTTCTGTTCTGAAGAGAAATCCGGACGCATCTAAGACAATCGTAGAGGCGATCCAAGCTGCAAAGAACAGCGTACAGGCGGCTCAGGAAGAGCAGAAGGCAGCTGTGAACCAGAGCGCAGGCATTGGCGCAAACGGTGTTTACCTCTTCACAACAAAGACTTGTCCGAACTGTAAGATCGCAAAACAGTTCTTAAAGGATGAAGCATACCAGGTGGTAGATGCAGAAGAGCATCCGGAGTTAACAGACGCTTATGGCATTATGCAGGCTCCGACACTGGTGATCGTAAACAACGGCGAAGTACAGAAATTTGTCAATGCTTCTAATATCAAGAAGTATGTGGATTCTAAGAGATAATTTTCAAAGAATCCGGATAAAATAGAAAAGAGTTCTTAATCATAAGAGCGGATGATATCTGATTTTTAAAACAGATGTTATCCGCTCTTTTTTTAGAAAATGTGCATTTCGTTGACTGGAAATGTGGCATTTGATATACTTAAAGTTAGGGAAACAAGATAAGAAAGGATGGAAAAGGTATATGGAAAAAGTAAAGGGCAGAGCCCGTGAATTTACATTGGATGTGCTTTACGACATCTTGGGAGGCTTCCTGCAGGCGATTGGACTGCATTGTTTTATTGATAGTATTGATATCGCGCCGGGTGGAGCAACCGGTCTTGCGATCCTTTTAAATCGTTTTACTCATTTGCCGCTCGGTACATTGACGATGATGATCAACATTCCGCTTTTGATCGCATCCTGGATCTGGCTCGGTAAAGGGAAAACACTGAAAACGTTTAAAACCGTTGCGATCTTGACTGTTATTTTGGACTTTATCGTAACTCCATATATTCCGGTCTACACAGGAGATAAGCTGGTTTCCTGCATCTTTGGTGCAGTTATGGTTGGTGCCAGCCTGGCAGTTGTATTTATGCGTGGTTCCACAACCGGCGGCGGAGATATTATGGCGAAGTTATTACAGAAATTCCGCCCGCATATGCAGACTAGCACAGCTGTTTTGCTGACAGACTTTGTGATCGTTGCAGCATCCATGCTGGTGTTTAAAAATATCGAAGCCGGTTTATATGGTGTTATCAACATGGTGCTTGGTTCCTATGTGATCGATACGATCCTTTACGGTACCAATAAGAGTACGATGATCACGGTAATGTCTCCGCATACTCCGGAGATCGCACAGGCATTGATGGATGAGCTTGAGCGCGGTGTTACATTTTATAAGAGCCGTGGTGCTTATTCCGGACGTGAAGGTGAGGCACTGATCTGTGTTGTTGACAGAAAGCAGTTCTATAAAGCGAAAAAAATGATTTATGGAATTGATCCGAGGGCATTTTTGATCGTTTCTGAGGCGAAGGAAGTGTACGGTGAGGGATTCCTGGATTCTGATTGGGAAGTGTAATGATGAAAGTATTTTTATGTGAAACGATACATGGTAAGGCTGTAGAGCTGTTAAAAGCAAATGGCGAGATCGTCTCTGAGTGGAGCAGGATCGGAGAGGTGGACGCCTTGATCACTCGTGCGATCAAGGTTGGTGTGAAGGAAATGGATGCGATGCCGAATCTGAAGGTGGTCGCAGTTCATGGAACAGGTACAGATGATGTAGATCTTGCAGAAGCGAAGAAGAGAGGAATCAAGGTGGTCTATGCACCGCATCTCAATGCCAATGCAGTTGCTGAGCTGAGTGTCGGATTGATGCTGGCCGTTTGCAGAAAAATTGTGGAGGCTCGCAATGTAATCGATGGTTTTGGTGGGGCAGGAAGTGGAAGTAAGCCAGATAGTGAACGTCAGGCAGAAGCGCAGGCATTGCTTCGTGGCTCTGAGCTACGTGGAAAAACGTGTGGTCTGATTGGTTTTGGTGCGATCGCGACGAGGGTGGCTGATATCGTAAGATTTGGTTTTGGAATGGATGTTGTGGCATATTCACCGTCCTTGACAGAGGAGAGAGCAACAGAACATGGAAGCAAGTGCGCAGAGGCTGTGGAGGAAGTATTGGAGGCAGCAGATGTGATATGCCTTTGTCTGCCATTGACAGAGAAATCCAGAGGATTGATTTCCGCAGAACGTCTGGCAAAGATGAAGGACGGAGCTATTCTGATCAATACCTCCCGTGGACCACTGGTGGATGAGACTGCACTTTATGAAGCGTTGAAATCCGGAAAACTTAGCGGAGCAGCAAGCGATGTGTTCTGCGAAGGATTCCCGAAGCAAGGAAATCCTCTGTTGGAACTTCCGAACTTCGTGGCAACTCCGCATATCGGAGCCAACACGGATGACGCACTTTATGCGGTGGGCATGGCTTGTGCAGAGCAGATCATTGATGTGTTGGAAGGAAGAAAGCCGAAGTATCCGGTATTTGAATGATAATGCAAATGCTGATACATGCAGGGGGACTTTATGAATAAAACAGGATTTGGATTTTTAAGATTACCAAGACTGGAGCCGAATGACGAGAAGAGAGTTGAAAAATGCTTTTGAGTAAACAAACGAAGAGGAGATGCCAAAAACATCTCCTCTTTTTAATGCGTATTTTTAATTATTTCACATATTTTGCTGCGATCTCATCGATTGCTGTCGGGTTCGCTGCATTCCACTCATCATACTTCATACCGCTTGCTACAACTGTCTTGCCAAGCTCTACTAAGAATGCCGGGATCTCAGCTTCTAACATAGTACCAACTTCGCGGCCCATAGCTTCTTTACCCTGGAGGCTGCAGCCGTTTACTGTGAATACAAATGCCGGGTGCGCAACTTTGTCGATCATCTTAACGCCGCCACGGAAACCTAAAGCAGCTGTCTGGTGTGTACCGCAGGAAGACGGACAACCGGAGATATGGATGATCGGAAGAGCGCCGCACGGAAGTTCTGCTGCACGAGTTGCCTCGATACATTTCAGAAGGAGACCTGCAGAATCACGAACACCCTGCTGGCAGATGGTTGCACCTACACAGCTTACGGAGCATTCGAAGATGCTCTGAGCGCAGTTTGCAGTTGCTTCAAGAACTTTCTCAGCCTCTGCACCTGTCAGGTTGATAATGTATGCCTGCTCATTCGGATCGATACGAAGCTCAACGGCTTCCATATCTTTGATGAGCTCGTAAACAGCGATGAACTCTTCCGGAGTCGGTGTACCGCCAAGCGGGTGCCACTCTACAGCATAGAGTCCTTCCTGTTTCTGTGCAGTTACGCGCGGACCTTTCGCTGTTGTACCGTCACCTTTCTTTGTGATCTCTTCGATCGCAATATCGAGATCAAGATTTTCACCTTCTGCGTAAACCTCTTCTAATTTTTCATTGAATGCTTTTACATAGTTCTCAGCACCGCCAAGTGTTTCAACAATGAAACGGGAACGTGCTTTACCGCGGTTCTCGTAGTTACCGTATGCACAGAATGTTTTCCACATGGCTCTGGCATAGTAGAGGATCTTATTCGGCTCAACTGCATCAGCAACTTTAACACCGAAAGACGGACCATTTCCAAGGCCGCCTGCGCTCCATACATCGAATTTACCGTCCGGTCTTGCGATAAAGCCGAGGTCACGGTATGTGGAGTGCGGAATGTTTTCTGGAGAGTTGGAGAAACCGATCTTTAATTTTCTCGGCATCTTCGGAGTATTGATGTAGTTCATCATGTACTCAGCAAGTGCTTCTGCGTATGGCATAACGTGGAAGAATTCATCTTTCTGTACACCGGAGAGCGGAGAACACATAACGTTACGTGGAAAATCGCCGCCGCCGCCCATGGTTACGATGTTGTGGTCAAGACCACCTTCCATAATATCATATAAAGCTTCCTTCGGAAGGTTATGGAGCTGGATTGTCTGACATGTTGTAAAGTGGAGCATATTTACGTTATGTTTTTTTAAGGACTCTGCAACGTAGCCCATTTTCTCTTTTGTAAGACGACCTGCTGTCATACGGAGACGAAGCATATGTACGGACGGATCTTTCTGAGCATAGCTTCCGAATTTACCGGATGTGCCTTTATAGCCGTTGCGGTCAATCTCACCAGTATGGAATGCTTCTGTTTTCTCTTTGAATAATGCAATACCTTCTTTCCAGGACTGCGGATCAATTTTGTTAATCATTAGGATTACCCCCTCCATATTTTCGAACACATTCTCAATAGAATCATGCCCATAATTACATGATATTGTATCATGAGGCGGGGGGATTGTCCATGAAAATAAAGGGAAAAAGACCGTCCCGAAAGATATATTCCGAGACGGTCTTTAAGTGGATTAAAAGGGTTGAGTAGGGGAAGGATGTGTTTAACTCTCAAGTCCAAGTTTCTTTGCGTATTCTTTATATTCTTCGTACCACTGATTGTATAAATCCTGCTCGAGGACTTTGTCGATGATCTCATTGACACGGTCTGTTAATTCATCTTCACCAAGTGGGAGACCGATTCGTGTACCCTGGGTATCGAGGTCAACGGTGAAATAGAAGTCCGGAAGGATCATCAGTCCGGAATCCGGATTAGATTCCAGATATAATTCAGCCATCTTGAGGGCAGCAGCCATTGCATCTGCGCGACCAGTCTGGACCATCAGGAATGCATCGTTTGTGGAAGATACCGGATTGTACTGCTTGTAAGCCGGAATCTGCTCACGGACAAACATTTCCTGTAATGAGCCGTTCTGAGCTGCAACGATCTTATCTGCTAAATCGTCGATGGTTTTGATCTTGTCAGCATCTTCTTCGCGGATCAGGATACCGTAAGACTTCTGAGGGTCTTCACTTCCGTAATAATAGCCTTTGGAGAGATTCATGGTCTCTGCACGGCTTGGAGTATAAGCAAGAGCGGAAATCGCCATGTCAAATTTTCCGGAAGTCATACTTCCCAGAACACTTGTAAAATCCATCGGTTTTAAACGAAGCTCAACGCCGAGGTCGTTGGCGATAAATTTGGCAAGTTCGATGTCGGAACCAACAATATTATCCTCACCTGTAATGGTCGGATCGATAAATTCATTCGGTGCAAAATATGGTTCGGTAGCGATCTCAATGTATCCACGTTGTAAAATGTCTTCCAAACGGTTTGAAGGAGCATGAGTAGTCTCACCAGCTGTCGTGGTTGTAGCTTCTGTTTTAATAGCTTCAGTTGTAGCTGCATGTGTAGATGCCTCCGCAACGGTGCAGGCTGTCAGAGCTGCCATGGAAAGTGTTAATGTAGCAACGAGAGTGATGAGTAAATTTGTTTTTCTCATGGAAAAATCCTCCTTCTTTAAATTTTTGTTTAGACTTTTACGCTTTAAAATTTCATACTTTAAAGCGCTTTATTGATTTACCATGCTACCATGGTAGCGAGGTAAATTGCTACTACGAGAACCAGTATAACGCGGGATTATGTATTTGTCAAGGAGGATTGATGTTTTTTTATTTTTTTAACCTTCTCATAGGTGTGAGACTATGATTCGGGAAGCTCTGCTTTGGAAAGTGCCGTTTTGATCGCATTCATTAGCGCTACGGAGGTATACTGAGATCCGGCGGGGTATTCGAGCCCTTCCAGCGACTGCAATTGAATGATCTGTGACGCCAGAGTTTCCATAGCCGGCTGCATGAGTGGATACATGGTCTCGATAGACTCGCTGAGGGGAACAAGTGATACAGAGGTGATCTTATTTGCATCGACGGTTACTTGCACATTGGCATTTTGATTGCCCAGCAGAATGGATGCAGAATATATTCCGGGTGTGTAAGCAGTTGGTACCGCCTCTGTGGTATGGGAGGTCTCGTCCTTTCCGGAGCGGAACATAAA
Organism: Pilosibacter sp.; assembly: GCA_045637605.1. GTDB lineage: Bacteria > Bacillota > Clostridia > Lachnospirales > Lachnospiraceae > Pilosibacter. The sequence continues at coordinate 9,710 of JAZTZT010000028.1, read as the reverse complement.
TAAAAACAAAATGATAAGGAACAGGGCAAGACCGATAAAAAGTGCGGTATAAATGAGTTCTTTCATTCGCAGGACAACGATTTTAGTTTTTGCGCTCATAGAGGAATCCTTTTGCTTTCATATTTTTTATAGTTTATGAGACCGATGGGGAGAAAATGCAAGTGCAGGAGAAGTGAAGTTGTGATATACTCATTATCAATTAGAGAAGGGAGATGCATTATGGCACTGACACTGGTGGCCGGCGGCGCCGGAGCGGGAAAAACAGAATATATTTATAAGAAGATCATCGATTGGTCCTTGAAGGAGCCGGATCGCCAGTTTTTCGTTATCGTTCCGGAACAGGCGACTATGCAGGCACAAAAGGATATCATTCGTCTGCATCCGTTTCATGGTACGATGAATATTGATATGGTCAGTTTCCAGCGTCTGGCGTACCGTATTTTTTCGGAACTCTCCATGCAGCAACCGGAGGTTCTGGATGATACGGGAAAGACCATGGTGCTTCGAAAGCTGGCAGGAGAACGAAAGAAGGAACTGGCAGTTTTTTCTTCTCATTTAAATCAGGCAGGCTTTATCAATGAAGTGAAATCTATGCTCTCTGAGTTTTATCAGTATGGTGTGACTCCGGAGATCCTGACGGAGCAGATGGGAAAAGAAGGAATGAGCCGGATCCTGGTGCGGAAGCTGGAAGATATGAATGTGATATTTGATGCATTCCGTGAATTTACAAAAGAGCGTTACATTACTATGGAAGAGTTGTTGGATGTGCTCTGTGGTGTTGTAGGACGTTCAGAATTACTGAAAGACAGTGTGATTGTCCTGGACGGTTATACCGGTTTTACTCCGGTTCAGTATCGTCTGATCGGGTTGTTATTAAAGATTTGTAAAGATGTTTATGTGACGGTGACAGCGACGGATGGAGCGTTGGACGGACCGGGCAATGAGGCTGACTTATTTGACATGAGTCGAAAAATGGCAAGCAAATTGAAGTCTCTTGCAGGCGAATACGGTGTGGAAGTGTGCGAGGACCTGAAACTCTGTGAACATCCGCTTCCAAGATTTATGAGAAGTCCTTCCTTGGATTATCTGGAACGCACCATGTTCCGTTATCCGTACCAGCCCTTTGAAGAGGTTCCGAAGGGAATTCAGTTGGTACAGGCGGAAAATCCGGCGGATGAAGTGGATTTTGTTGTAAACCGGATCCAACAGTTAGTGAAACGTGAGAATTATCGATATCGGGAAATTGCTGTGGTATGTGGAAATCTGCCGGGATATGCAAAGGAGATTATGCACCAGTTTGAGGAAAATGAGATTCCGTTTTTCTTGGATGAGAAACGAGATGTGTCAGGAAATCCGTTTATTCGATTGATGAAGGCAGCGCTGGAGGTAGTCCGCCGTGGATTCGATTATGAGAGTATGTTCCAATATCTGCGAACCGGTCTGGTAACTGACGAAGTAGAAAAGATCGACCGTCTGGAGATGTATGTGCGCGCCATGGGTATTCGTGGACTTGCAGCATGGAGTGAGACTTGGGAGCGGACGTTCGAAGGTGGAGGACGATTGAATCTGGTGGAGTTGAATGCTTTTAAAGAGAAGATATTAGCTCCGCTGGTTCAATTTAAGGAACAGATGACACAGCAGCCTTGCTCAGTCGCCGTAATGACGACTGCCCTTGTTTTCCTTTTGGAAACGTTGGAAATTGAGAAGAAACTGACCGATCAGGCGAAGTGTTTTAAAGAGAATAGTATGGAGAAGGAGGCCAGAGAATACGAGGAAATCTATGGTCTTGTCATGGAGCTTTTTGAGCGCTTGCATGATCTGCTGGGAGATGAGGTAGTATCCAGAAGAGAATTTCTGGAGATTTTGAATGCAGGATTTATGGAGTTGAAGGTGGGAATGATCCCGGCGGGCGCGGACCGCGTGGTGGCCGGTGATCTGAAACGAACCAGACTTTCCGGAATTCGTGCATTGTTTTTCGTGGGTGTAAACGAAGGCGTTGTACCTGCAGATACCTCCAAGGGCGGTATTTTGACGGAGCAGGAACGAGAGACTTTAAAGCGAAATTCTTTGGAATTAGCGCCGACAGCCAGGGAAGAAGGATTCATGCAGAGATTTTATTTGTATCTGGCAATGACGAAACCAAGTGAACTTCTGACAATCTCGTGGACGGCCCTTTCTGCGGAAGGAAAGACGATGCGCCCGTCGAGTATCATCAGCCAGATCCGGAAACGTTTTCCATTGCTTGAGGTAAAGTCCTCTGCAGGAGAGAAAGAAGGTACTATTAGTTTCCGCGCAGCAGGAAAAGCAGTGATCGCATGGCTTCAGGATCCGGATAATCTGGATAAACATCCACAGTTTATGGACTTATACCGTTATCTTGCGCAGCATGGAAATAAAGCGAAGGAGATGGAGCGTCTGGCGGAGGCCAGTGCATATTCTTACGAGGAATCGGGAATCGGTCGGGAAGCTGCGAAGGAGCTTTACGGACAGATCTTAAATGGAAGCGTAACGCGTATGGAAGGTTATGCAGCCTGTGCATATGCTCATTTCCTCAGTCATGGATTGGAACTGAAAAAGCGCAGAGAGTATGAGTTGGATCTTTCTGACATGGGAAATCTGTTCCATCGCTCCATCGACTTGTTTTTCAGTGAAGTACGGGAATGCGGATTAGATTTCCGTACCATGGAAGAGAAAGAACGTCGCCAACTGGTAAAGGCCGTTGTAAACCGAGTGGCGTATGAATATCGGAATACGATCATGAAAAGTTCTGCCAGAAACAGTTATCTGGAAAAGAAGGTAGAGCGTATTACGGACCGTACGATCCGTGCATTGATCTATCAGATTCAGAAGGGAGATTTCGAACCGGAAGAATTTGAGGTGGATGTGACTACAAGAATTCCGCTGCGTGGCGGAGAGGCACTGAACCTGCGCGGACGAATTGACCGTTTGGATACATTCGAGGATGAAGACCATGTTTATGTAAAGATCATGGACTACAAGTCAGGCAGTACGTCCTTTGACCTGGCGCTTTTGTATCATGGATTACAGTTGCAGTTGGTAGTATATATGGACGCGGCTCTTCAGAGGGAGCGGCGAAAGAAACCAGGAAAAGAGGCGGTTCCTGCGGGAATCTTTTATTATCATATCGACGATCCGGTGGTGGAACGCCCGGAATCAGATGGTGAAGAAGCTGTAGAATCAGACATTTTAAAGAAGCTTCGTATGAACGGTCTTGTAAACAGCAGTCTGGATGTGATCGGACATCTGGACCGTGAGATTGGAAAAGAATCGGATATCATTCCGGTGGCGATGAAGGACGGATATATTGTGGATGCGAAATCATCTGTAGCCGGCGGTGACCGATTTAAGAAATTATCGACATTTGTAAATAAGAGTCTGAAAGCCATGGGTGAGGAAATCCTGGACGGAAATGCGGCTGTGAACCCTTATAAGCAGGGACAGCGGACGGCGTGTGATTATTGTCCGTATCACAGCATTTGCGGATTTGACTTGAAGACCCAGGGATTCGGATTCCGGAAATTTAAATCACTGAAGAAGGAACAAATCTGGGCAGAAATCGAGGAAGAAGGAGGTGCGGCAGATGGCGAACATGACATGGACAACGGAACAGCAGCAGGTCATTGATACACGCGGCCGCAACCTTTTGGTGGCTGCAGCAGCCGGAAGTGGTAAGACAGCGGTCCTTGTCGAGCGAATCATTCAGATGGTGACGGATCCGGAACATCCGGTGGATATTGACCGGCTGCTTGTGATGACATTTACCAATGCAGCGGCAGCTGAAATGCGCGAGCGAATCGGAGAAGCATTGGAGAAACGTCTGGAAGAATACCCGGGTGACCGCAATCTGGAACGTCAGTCAACGCTGATCCATCACGCGAAGATCACCACCATCGACAGTTTTTGCCTACATTTACTTCGAGAACATTTTAATGAATTGGATATTGATCCGGGATTTCGTATCGGGGATGAGGGTGAGTTGATGCTTCTTCAGGCAGATGTGATGAAGGAGTTATTGGAAGACTATTATGGAAAGAATGATGAAACGTTCTTTCGTTTTGTGGATACGTACGCCTCCGGAAAGACAGATGGTGGATTAGAAGACTATATTATGCAGGTCTATAAGTTCTCACAGAGTAATCCGTGGCCTGCAGAGTGGATCGCTGCCTGCAGAGCAGAGATTGACGTGGACGATCCGGATCCGGAAAATATGTTCCATGACACTGCCTGGATGCAGTATCTTCTGGCAGATGTAAGACGGCAGGCAGAGGAGTTTTCCAAGCAGTTGGAAGAGGCTTTGGAATTGGCGCAGTTGGAAGACGGGCCACAGGCGTACCTTCCGATGCTGACGGAAGACAAACGTGTAATGGATCAATTGGCAAAGGTGGATTCTTACAATCTGGTTCATAAAATCTTATCAGCGCCGTTATTTGGCAGATTGGCGGCCGTCCGTGGAAAGAACGTGGATCCGGAGAAGAAAGAGCTGGCAGCAGCGATCCGGAATCGCGTGAAAGACGAAGTAAAGAAAATGAAGACTCTCTGGGTTCCGGCTGATCTGGAACATTTATTTACGGATATGTTGGCGACTCGGGAACCAATCCTGATGTTACTGGAGCTGGCGGAAGCATTTTCTTCCCGATATCAGGCTGCAAAGGCAGAGAAAAACCTGGTGGATTTCAGCGATCTGGAGCATTTTGCACTGCAGATTTTAACGGGAAATTCAGAAGATCACAGCCCGGGCCCGGTGGCCGATGAACTTGCAAAGTACTATGAAGAGATTCTGGTGGATGAATATCAGGACAGCAATGAGGTACAGGAGGAGCTGATCAAGACCATTTCCAGAGAACGATTCGGAACGCCGAATGTGTTTATGGTAGGCGATGTGAAGCAGAGTATTTACAAATTCCGTCTGGCGAAACCGGAGCTGTTCCTAGAGAAATACGAGACATATTCGAAAGAAGAGAGTCTTTATCAGAAAATCGAATTACACAAAAATTTCCGAAGCCGTGCAAGTGTATTAGACAGCATCAATGATGTGTTTTACAGCATCATGACGAAAGCTTTGGGAAATATTCAATATACAGAAGATGCAGCTCTTTATGCAGGCGCAGATTATCCGGAGCCGGAGCGAGAGCAGGATGTGAAAACAGAAGTTTATTTACTCAATACGGGTGATGAACTTCTGGCGGCCATGGATACGGAGCAGGCGGATTATACAGCAAAGGAAGCGGAAGCTAGATTGATCGCTGCAAAAATCCGTGAACTGACAGATCCGGAACAGGGTATGAAGATCTGGAACAGAAAAACGGGACAATACGAACCGTTGAAGAGAAAGGATATTGTGATCCTTTTACGAAGCCTCAGTGGATGGGCAGAGGAATTCTTAAGTGTTCTCAGTGCTGAAGGAATTCCGGCTTTTGCAGAGTCCAGAACCGGTTATTTTACAGCGGTGGAAGTAGAGATCGTGTTAAATATGCTGGCCCTCATTGACAATCCGATGCAGGATATTCCATTGGTGGGTGTATTGAAATCTCCGATCGTTGGTATGTCCAACCGAGAGCTTGCTATGGTTATGGCAGCGTTCAAAAAGAATGCAGACCGTGGGCAGGACGTTGGATTCTATGGAGCGATGCAAATGTATTTGACTCGGAAAGAGGATGCAATTCCGGAGATTTATGAGAAACTGTCTGGTTTCTGGGAACTTCTCACAGGATTGCGTCGTGAAGCGGGATATTTGTCAGTACATCGTTTGCTCTACCGGATTTTTGAACTGACCGGTTATTATGATTATGTGTCTGCAATGCCTGCAGGTAAGGTTCGCCAGGCGAATCTAAACATGTTGGTGGAAAAGGCGGCTGCGTACGAAAAGACAAGTTATCAGAGCTTGTTTGATTTCATTCGCTATATTGAAAAGCTGAAAAAGTACGATACTGACTTTGGCGAGGCTGCCAAATTGGGAGAAAATGACGACACCGTCCGGATCATGAGCATTCACAAAAGCAAAGGTCTGGAGTTTCCAGTGGTATTTCTGGCCGGAGCCGGAAAGGGATTTAATAAGCAGGATTCCAGAGGGAAGATCCTGATCGATGAGGAATTGGGAATCGCGACGGATTTCCTGGATCCTAAGTTGAAAGTGAAAGCATCCACTCTTAAGAAAAATGCGCTCAGTCGTCGAAGTGAATTGGAAAGCATGGGAGAGGAACTTAGAATCCTGTACGTTGCCATGACCCGTGCGAAAGAGAAACTGATCATCACGGCGGGAAGCAAATATCTGGAAAGCAGATTAGAAAAATTTGGCAACCTTCCGGATTCTGCGCTGGTGGGAACCGGACTTCCATTTACGTATCTGAGTTCTGCCAATTCTTATCTGGAATGGCTCCTGATGGCAGCTCAAAAGTCAGTCGGAAGCATGGAAATATCCAGAGTTCCGATCAGTGAGTTGGTGGAGGCAGAAGTCAGACACAGGGAAGAAAAAGCCGGAACCTATGCAATGTTACAGATGCTTCGTGAGAGCGAAGGTGAATGTGGCGATTTTTGTTCGATGTTGGAATATCAGTATCCACATGCGGCAGACATTACCCTTCATGCGAAGATGTCTGTGTCGGAGCTGAAACATCAGGGACAGTTTGAAGATGATGGGGAAAGTGATTTCTTACCGACGATTCCTTCCTTTATGGGGAAAAATGTGCAGGATGAGAATCTGTTGAAAGAAGAACCTGGTGAGCCGAGTTTAGAAGACGCGGACCTTCCACGATTCCACGGAACCGAAAATGCAGGGACTTATCGTGGTACAGCCTACCATCGAGTGATGGAGCTGATTGATTTTACGGCCATCCATGATAGGAAAGATGTTTATCGGGAAATGGATCGTATTCGCGAAGCCAAGATGATGGATGACCGAGCTCTGAATTTGGTCTGGGGGGAGAAAATCTGGAATTTCTTCCAATCCAATATTGCCAAACGTATGCAGGCGGCGGATGAGAAAAAGATGCTTCGCAAGGAGAGCCAGTTTGTCATTGGAATTCCCGCCAGCCTGATGGATGAGGCAGATTCTGAGGAATCTGTTTTGATCCAGGGTATCATCGACGTGTGGTTCGAGGAAGATGGCGAGTTAGTGATCGTGGATTATAAGACAGATAGTATCAGAGAGGGCGAAGAGCAAGTACTCTTGGATCGTTATCGGATCCAGATGATCTACTATGCCCAGGCATTGCAGCAGATCACGCAGAAGAAGGTGAAGGAAGCGGTGATCTATTCGCTGGCGCTGCAGAAAGAAGTGGCGGTGGAGATCGTGTTATAAAGAAAAAGAGCAGGCGGCAGTCCGGTCGGTGGACTGTCGCCTGTTGTTATTTGTATTGATTGTAGAATTAATTCTCTTCAGCAATAATGATCTCTTCCGCATACGGAAGTGTCTTGATCCAATCGCAGAATGTATGCCACTCCTGTAATTTGTGGTAACGTCTCGCAAAGAAGATATTGATCAGTGTCTCATAGTTCATAGTCACTGTACGCATCTGGTTGTAGCTGGATGGAAGAAGCTGGATCATATCATACCAATCCTCCTTATTCTTACCTTCAGTCATATATTTCTGACGGATTTTCTCGAGCTCATCTACAACCGTCTGCATAAATGCAAGAGTGTCCGGAGTCATATGATCATGGCTGAAATCGTTGATATCGAACGGTTTCGCATGGATCTTGTGCATGGTGCTTGTGGAGTTTGCAACGGTTGCAACTTTGTAAGTATCGAATTCTTTCCCATTCGTGGACTATCTTTTACTATCGCGAAGGCGATAGGACACCATTTCGGTTTTCAGAGACTTCGTTTCCTAAAATCTCGCTGCGTATCAATAGCAGCCCTACTCCCCCGCCCGGAAGGCATAGGGGATAGCCTCTACAGGTTCAATCTATTAGATTGTTTCCCACGGGATTCCAATGGGTGGTTCCCCGTTAGCCACATTAGTGACCCCTGGCGATAACCAGGAAAAGTGTTTCATTGGCAGAAAGAAGTTTACCAATACAGCGGAGCTGTGATATCCACAGATACAAAGATCTGACGTACATATTTTCTGTGGTCACTACCGGCTCTTCTCAGTTTCTGAGCAAGGCCAAGGTCATTTTCACCCAGAATAAAGTTGCCGTCTTCATCATAGTGGCTGTCCATACGATCCCAGCTGTTCATCGGGTTTCTTGCACCGCGGATCGCATTTTCCAGGTTCATGACGCTGGTGCGTTCTAATTTAATCATAAGTTTTCATCCTTCCAAGTGTAAATTGGGCCCGGAATAAATGTAGACGGTCAGACCGAATGTGCAAAAATTGCGGGCATAGATAAAATTATTATACACGGAAGCTTGGTGTTATACAAGAGAGAAAATGGGCGACTGACAATAATATCAATCGCCCATAAATATATTATTCAACTTTCATGATGCTGATAGAGATGACCGATTCAGACAACTCCATCACCTGAACATTGACTCCGTCGTATGTACGGTCAATGTAACCATATTTATCGAATTTTTCGACTACATCGTCGCCAAAGCCGGCATCTGCTAATGTTTGTACATAAACCAGTGCCTCATCCTTCGTCCATTCCAGTTCAATGGCAAACAGCTTGCCGATCCAGGCGCTCTGGGTTACCGTTCCGGATGTCGGAGCCGGGATTAAGCGAGTGGCTTCGTTGTCAGGCCAATCAGAGATAGGAGTGGAAGATTGCGTTCCTGCTGTTGCAGTATTTTCAGTTGCAATTGTCTCTGTTTAAGCTTCTGTGTTTGCATTCGCGTCCTCCGCGTCTTTACCAATGGCAAATACCTCAGACCACGGAGAGTACACATCGCCGGTTTCCGGGCTTGCAACGAAACGCAGGCGGAAATAAACAGTATTGTCGGTCAGATTCAGGAAACCTTCCCCATCATCTGTGATACCATAACAGATCTCTTCGTAGTGATTTTCTTCCGGCATACTATAGTTGGAGCGGAAAATGGAAAATGCTGCGGTATCGCCGTCTTCGAGCCAGTAACCGTCGGCCCAGGAACCGTAGGCGGGGTTCAGCCAATCCGGCCAGTCGTCTTCGCCGGTGCATTTCCAGTCTTCCTGAGAGTTGATGGACCAGTCAACCTGAACACGTAAAGATATATCTTGAAGCTGTTTCAGCAATGCCTGATTGTAGAGAGTCATATCATAGAAGAGGACAATTTCGTCTGTGAAATCTAAGTAATATTCCGGAACATCGTCGTCCAGCATTGCCTTCGGATTTAGCGGAGCCTCCAACTTGTTCGCATCGACTTTTGTGGTAAGGAGCGGATTTTCGCCCGGAAGCTGTACCCACATAGCCGGGCGCACACCATAAGAGCTTGCTTCGTCACTGCCGTTTGCATCGATCTGACCGCTGTCATCATGGATGACCATCGCATACCAGCCAGGTTCACCGCCTGCAGTTCGCAGCCACCAGCCTTGTGGTTCGCCGTTGTAGTAAGCCACGCGGTCGGCATCTTCTTTAAAATATTTGCGCGCCTCGTCCATGCTTAATACGAAGAGCCACTCGTCGGTTGGTTCGCCGGAGGATACGCCGGTTTCGCTGTTAGCCGGATTTTCCTGGACGGTTTCAAGAATTTTGTTTCTTTCAAGCTGTGTGAAATTGAAATACCGGAATTCGTAATTCAGCCAGTAGCAGAGATTGGAGCCATCCCA
>JAZTZT010000027.1:0-1927 GCA_045637605.1 Pilosibacter sp. | reverse complement strand
TCTTACAGCAGACTGTACAAAACTTGAGATCGATGAAACAACCAAACTTCTCAACATGACACGTCCGGCTTTCGGCGGCAATATCATGGCAACGATCGTATGTGCGGACCACCGTCCACAGATGGCAACCGTTCGTCCGGGGGTTATGAAAGCAGCGGAAAATGATGCTTCCCGTGCGGGTGAAGTGGAAGTGATGGAAGTTGAACTTGGCGAAGCAGATCTTCCGGTTAAGATCCTTGAAGTCATCAAAGAAGAAAAAGCAGTGGCAGATATCACCGAAGCGAAGGTCTTAGTATCCGGCGGACGCGGTATGAACGATCAGGATAACTTCTTCGGTCTTCTTAATCCGCTGGCGGATGTTCTTGAAGGCGTTGTATCCGGTTCCCGTGCAGCCGTAGATGCAGGCTGGATCGATCATGAATGCCAGGTTGGCCAGACAGGCAAGACGGTTCGTCCGGACCTTTATCTTGCATGTGGTATCTCCGGCGCGATCCAGCACGTGGCCGGTATGGAAGGATCTGAATATATTGTGGCTATCGATAAAAATGATTCTGCACCAATCTTTGATGTGGCAGACCTTGGCATCGTAGGCAATGTAGATACATTACTTCCGAAACTCACAGAAGCGATCAAGCAGTACAAGGAGGCGAAGTAATATGGCAGAATTCTTATTAAAACCTGAACATATCCTTGTTCGTCAGATGGCAAGGGAATTTGCAGAAAAAGAAGTAAAACCTTTGGCTTCGATCCTGGATGAAGAAGAAAGATTTCCGGTAGAGACCATTCCAAAGTTATTCAGATACGGTTTCTTTGGCGCAGCATATCCGGAAAGTGAAGGCGGAGAAGGTGGAGACAGTTTATCTTATGTGATCGCTCTTGAAGAGATCTCCAAAGTATGTGCGACAACAGGTGTTATCTATTCCGTACAGTCGGGTCTTGGTATGGGACTCTTTGCAAAATACGGAACACCGGCACAGAAAGAAAAATATCAGAAAGCAGCATTTACAGATAAACTCGTATGTTTCGCATTAACAGAACCGGGTGTTGGTACAGATGCATCCAACGTACAGACAGTTGCAGTAAAAGACGGTGATTATTATATCCTTAACGGTACAAAGATGTTCATCACAACTGCAGGATATGCAGAATGGTATCTGATCATTGCGGTTACAGACCGTGCCAAAGGCAATAACGGTATGACAACATTTATCGTACATAAAGATGCTCCAGGCTTTAAAGTTGGAAAGAAAGAAAAGAAAATGGGTATCCGCGGCTCTGCAACATGCGAGCTCATTCTCAAAAATGTACGTGTACATAAAGATGATATCCTCGGAAAAGAAGGTCAGGGCTTAAAGATGGCACTTGCCAGCTTAGACTCGGGACGTATGGGTATCGCGACTCAGGCACTTGGTATCGCACAGGGTGCAATTGATGAAACGATCAAATACGTTAGAGAACGTAAACAGTTTGGCAAACGCATTTCCCAGTTCCAGAATACCCAGTTTAAACTGGCAGAACTTCAGACAAAAGTAGATGCCGGCCGACTTCTTATTTGGAGATGTGCAGTGATGAAAGACGCAGGTCTTCCATATGGCAAGGAAGCAGCAATGGCAAAACTTTACAATTCCGACGTTGCAAACCTTGTTACACGTGAATGTGTGCAGCTTTCCGGCGGTTATGGATATACCCGTGAATATCCAATGGAACGTATGATGCGTGATGCGAAGATCACAGAGATCTATGAAGGAACATCGGAAGCTCAGAAGATGGTCATTTCCAGAGCTATTGGTGTGAAATAATAGGGGATCATGTGGCAGCATCCAAAAGAGCGGGTGCTGCCACAAACATTTTTGTACAATAAAAAAAGCATTCAAAAGGAGGTAGATATTCATGAGTAAATTAGTTTCTCCAGAATTTGCAGCATCTC
>JAZTZT010000026.1:0-1997 GCA_045637605.1 Pilosibacter sp. | reverse complement strand
CATGGAAATTCCCTGCGCAAACAACTCCTTCCACAACTCTGCATCAAATCGAAAATGCTCTTTCTTTGGCACCAGGATCGGTGTTTTCTTTACAATATAGGTCGCACAAAGGACTGCTGAAACCGCCTGAGACATCACGGTCGCAAGAGCCGCTCCACGTACTCCCATGGAAAACTGTACGATCAAAATCAAATCCAAAAACACATTCAATATAGAAGAAATAATCAAGAATACCAGTGGCATAAAACTATTACCAATGGCACGAAGCATTCCGGAACAGAGATTGTATGTCAAAGTTATTGCAACACCGGATACAATTGTCGATACATATAAATATGCTTCTTCAATAATATTTTCCGGAGTGTGAAGCAACTCCAAAATGGGTCTTAACAGCAGTCCTCCTAAAATCGTAGCGGTTGCTGCTACGCACAGACCGATACAAATGGAGCTGGCCACGGATCGCTTTAATTTATCAAGATTTCCTGCGCCATAGCTTCTTGCATTTACAATGGACATACCACTTCCGATTCCCAATGCAAATCCGACGATCAATGAATAAATAGACGAACATGCACCCATGGCTGCCAGCGAATCATCCCCAAGATAATGTCCGATGATCATCGTATCGACCATATTGTAAAGCTGCTGAAACAGGCTCGATATCAACATCGGAACCGCAAAAATGATCAACGATCGGATGATCGGTCCATGTAAAAAATCGACTTTGAAGAATGCTTTTCCCTTCATTATATTTATTACTCCTTAATACTACTTACAAAACAAAGGCTCCGGAAACCTACACTACAGATTTCAGGAGCCTTTTCGTTATATCACATTCTTCAAAATGTGTCAATTATGCATTAAATACGTACTTATCCAGACGGTCGAATGCCTCTTTTACTTTGGAAAGCGGAAGTGCCAGGTTCATACGGATCGCGTTCTTCATGAAGAATGCCTCGCCGTTCTGCCAGTCAACACCAACCTCTAAACCTTTCTTTCTGAGTGTTTCGAAGTCCATATTGTGCTCCTCTAACCACTCTGTGCAGTCAAGGAATAAGAGATATGTACCCTGCGGTTTTACGATCTTCACGCCTTTGAAATGTTCTTTGATGAAGTTATAACCGTAATCTACGTTTTCAGAAAGTACCTGGCAGAGCTCATCTACCCACTGATGACCTTCCGGCTTGTAACCACCGATCAGAGCATACATGGAAAGAAGGTTCATGGAGTTGTAATGGCTTAAGGACTCTTCTTTTAATAAACGGTCATGAAGCCATTTGTTGTAGCAAATGTGGTAACTGCCGATCAGACCTGCAAGGTTGAAAGTCTTGGACGGAGCGTACATTGCGATTGTTCTCTGTTTTGCATCCTCAGATACAGTCTGTGTCGGAATGTGCTTGTGGCCATCTAACAGAAGATCGGACCAGATCTCATCAGAGATTACAAAAACATCATTTGCTTTGTAAACTTCCATCGCCTTTTCGATCTCCCACTTCTCCCAAACACGGCCGCTCGGGTTGTGCGGAGAACAGAAAATTGCTGTGTGGATCTTCTGCTCTTTCAGTCTTCTGTCCATATCTTCGAAGTCCATACGCCATACACCGTCTTCATCCAGGTATAACGGGCTGTGAACTGCCTCGAATCCATTATTCTTCAGAATGCTTGTGAAACCAACATATACCGGAGAGTGTACGAGGATCTTATCGCCCTGAGAAGCAAGCACGCGGAGCGCACTTGTAACACCACCAAGAACACCGTTCTCATAACCGATATTCTCCGGTTTTAATCCTTCCACACCATTTCTCTTGTACTGCCAATCGATGATGCTTGCAAAATACTCCTCGCGCGGTCTGAAGTAACCGAATGTCGGATGCTCAACACGCTTGATGATCTCTTCCTGGATTGTCGGAACAGTTGCAAAGTTCATATCAGCAACCCACATCGGAATATGATCGAAGCCAGGCTTTAATTCAAAACCAGAACGATACGGAGAATCC
>JAZTZT010000025.1:0-9553 GCA_045637605.1 Pilosibacter sp. | reverse complement strand
GTCTGCGTATTCATCGGTCTGATCACAGGTATGCTTCCTTCCCTGTTCCGTGAAGCAGGAAAAGAAGGCTGCAGCAATGCTTCCTTCATTTCCATGGTCATTGCAATGATCTTTATCTTCGCACTGCTCATCAGCTTACGTGTGATGTCCGTGCAGATCGAGCCGAACCTTGTGTGGTACTTATTCTGTGGATTCTGTCTGGCATTGAGTATCATCGCTCCGGGCATGAGCTTCTCCACATTGTTAATGCCGTTGGGATTATACGAGCCGTTCGTGGCAGGCATCGGTCACCTGGATATGTCCGTGTGCATTCCGGGAGGAATCGGAGCACTGGCAACTGTGATTCTGTTCTCCAGAGCAGTCAACTCCCTGTTCGACCATCACTATTCCGTGGCATTCCACGCGATCATCGGTGTGGTAATCGCAGCAACCATCATGATCATCCCGTTCGGTGGCTTTACAGCTTCCGTAACAAGCGCGATCGTAAATGTGATCTGTATTGTGGCTGGTATCACGGCAGCGCTGGCACTGGATAGTTTTAATCAGAAATTTGATGTGGAATAAAAACTAAAAATCCGCTCGGCTGAAAATAGCCTTGCGGATTTTTTATTTACGTATTCTCATCAATCACCTTCTGGATGCGCTCTTTTACCATCGCAGCCAGTTCCGGTGTTTTTAACGGTTTGTATTCCTCATATGGGATCGGATCTAAGAAATGAAGCTGCACATCCATCGGTTCCGTTCCATTCTTATCGAGAACATGGTAGCTGTCGATGAAAACAAACGGAACGATTGGGCACTTAGCCTTCTGGGCACTCTTGAAGCTGCCTGCGTGGAACTCGCCCATAACGTTGCCATTTTTGCTTCTGGTTCCTTCCGGGAAAATGATAAAGTTTCTCTTCTGCTCAGAAACAGATTTGGCAGTATTCAGGATTACTTCCATGGACTGACGGACATCTTCACGGTCCATTGCATAGGAATCAGTAATGGCGACAATCTGTTTTACAAAAGGAATGTCTTTCAGTTCTTTTTTGAAAACTGCGGATACCGGTCTGTCGATCGCTGCAAGCAGAGCAACTGCATCGAACATACCCTGGTGGTTTCCGTAAAGCATGAAACCGTCTTCTTCCGGGAACAGTTCTGTTCCTGTTACTTTCAGATTGATATTTCCGGATTTCACTGCAAGTGTCATAATATAGCGGATGTGATCTGCCATCTCCTGACGGGAGTATTTATCCGGATTTTTTGCATATTTGCAAAGCTTGATCCATGCAGCCGGAATTCTCGGGATATTTTTTAAACACATGTATACAATTCTATTCATCAAATTTTCCTCTTTTGGTTTTAATACCTTATAGTTTACCATACCGTGTTTGCCAGTTCAAGACCGCAAATACGAAAGGTTTGCGTAAATCTCCATCTTATGCTACAATTTCTTATGTCTGGGGAAACAGGTGCAAAACCTGTGCGAGCCCGTCGCCGTGAGGTACATACGCAAAAATGCGAAAAGGATTGTTCTGACCCGGAGCCACATCCGGGGACACGTCATTGGAGAAATCTGAGAAGGCGGAACAAGCAGTACCGAGCCGGAATATCTGGACGAAAATCTTCCAATGCATACCGCGAGTGCCGGTCTTTTGGGAGGAAAGAAACTGCCGGATGGCAGAAAAATAGAATAAGGAGACAAAGAAGATGAAGATGAAACGTATGAAAAAAGCGTTGTCATGCATCCTTTGTATGGTGCTGATTGTGGCGATGGCACTTGTTACAACCGGTTGCAGCGGCAATGTAAAGAATTCCAAGGCAACACCAACGACATCTGCGACAGCAGAGCAGGAGACAGCGGCTGAAGAAGTCACCGTGCTTGGTGAAGGAAGCAAGCAGTTTAAGTTTGGCGTGGTGGAGATTGATGGAAATGAAACCTGGTTTGAGATCCACACAGACGAGGAGATGGTTGGAACTGCACTGTTGGAGTTGAAACTGATCGAAGGTGAAGAAGGACCGTATGGACTTTATGTAAAAGCAGTAAATGGAATCGTTGCCGACTACGACAAAGATAACGTGTACTGGGCATTTTATGTGAATGATGATTACGGAACAACAGGCGTAGACATGACAAAGATCGAAGAAGGAACCATTTATTCCTTCCGAATGGCGAAGTAGTTATGAAGCTGACAGTAAAAGAGACCGCAATCTTTGCGATGTTGGGAGCTGTGATGTATGCGTCGAAGGTCATCATGGATCTGGCACCTAATATTCATCTGATCGGTGTTTTTATCATTGCGGTCACGGTTGTTTACAGAAAAAAAGCATTATATCCGATTTATATTTTTGTGCTTTTAACCGGTCTGTTAAATGGATTTTCGGCTTGGTGGGTTCCATATACGTATATTTGGACCGTTCTTTGGGGCGCGACGATGCTGTTACCAAAGAAGCTTCCGAAAAAGGCTCAGCCATTGATATATATGATCCTTTGTGCGCTTCATGGATTTGGTTATGGACTGCTGTATGCACCGGCGCAGGCGATCATGTTTGGATTAAGTTTCAGGGGTATGATTTCCTGGATCATCACAGGATTGCCGTTTGATTTCATTCATGGTGTCAGCAATTTCTTTTGTGGGATTCTGATCATGCCCATTATTACGACCTTGAGAATGGCAGAGCGGAGTTCAAATATGAATTAAGAAAAACTCAGGGGTTCTGTCGGATTGGCAGGACCTCTTGTTATTTGTGAGGGGTAGGTTTACATGGATTTTTACAAACGAGTCGGGATCGTATGCAACCGTATCCCGCAGGGAAATGTGGCCACTTACGGTCAGATTGCATTACTATGCGGAAAACCGAAAAACGCCAGACAGGTAGGATATGCTTTAAAAATGGGGTTGGCCGGAGACGTTCCTGCATATCGTGTGGTAAATTCAAGAGGAATTCTGAGCGGAGCTTTCCATTTTGAGAGGCCGGATCTGCAAAAAATCCTTTTGACAGAGGATGGAATAGTGGTTGTTTGGACACCGGATGGCTGGAACGTGGATTTAAAGAAGTATCAGTGGAAGAATACGATGGAAGAGGCGGAAGAATTGGAACGATTATTTAGTGAAAATTAAGGAAATTGCAAAGAATAAATCATATGTTTCGTTCTTATGCCCTTTAAAAAGAAAAGTATTTGTGCTATAATATCACCAAAATAGGTGAAGTGCGCCCATTTGGCGGGCGCGATAATATTACGCAGAGAAAAGGAGAGCATATGAAAGGTATTATTCTTGCAGGCGGCAGCGGCACACGTCTCTACCCGTTAACAAAGGTAACTTCCAAACAGCTTTTACCGATTTACGATAAACCAATGATCTACTATCCGCTTTCTGTTTTAATGAATGCGGGTATCCGTGAGATCCTCATTATTTCTACACCGGACGATACTCCGCGTTTCCAGGCACTTCTGGGCGACGGTCATCAGTTCGGTATTGAACTGTCCTACGCGATCCAGCCGAGCCCGGACGGACTGGCTCAGGCATTCATCATCGGCGAGGAGTTCATCGGTGACGACAGAGTTGCGATGGTTCTCGGTGACAACATTTTCCATGGCCAGGGCTTAAAGAAACGCCTCCGTGCAGCAGCAGCGAAAGAGCAGGGCGCAACTGTATTCGGTTACTATGTAGACGATCCGGAGCGTTTCGGTATCGTTGAGTTTGATAAAGACGGTAAGGCGATCTCTATCGAAGAGAAGCCGGCGAAACCGAAATCCAACTACTGTGTAACAGGTCTGTATTTCTATGACAACCGTGTTGTGGAGTACGCAAAGAACCTGAAACCGTCTGCCCGCGGTGAGCTTGAGATCACAGACCTCAACCGCATCTACCTGGAGCAGGGCGAGCTGGATGTCACTCTTATGGGCCAGGGCTTCACATGGCTTGACACAGGAACACATGAGTCCTTAGTAGAGGCTTCCAACTTTGTAAAGACCATCGAGACACACCAGCACAGAAAGATCGCATGTCTGGAAGAGATCGCGTACTTAAACGGCTGGATCTCTAAAGACGAGATTATGGCTGCATACGAGATCTACAAGAAGAACCAGTACGGCCAGTATCTGAAAGATGTTGTGGATGGCAAGTATATCGACAAACTTCCGACATACGCGGATAGATAATAAATTTAAGGAGAACATGATACCATGAAAATTATCGTAACAGGCGGCGCCGGTTTCATCGGCGGTAACTTCGTTCATCATATGGTAAACAAATATCCGGATTATGAGATCATCAATCTGGACCTTTTAACATACGCAGGCAACCTGGAGACATTAAAGTCCGTAGAGGATAAGCCGAACTACAAATTTGTAAAGGGCGATATCGCTGACAGAAAGTTCATCTTCGAGCTTTTCGAGACAGAGAAACCGGACATGGTTGTAAACTTCGCGGCAGAGAGCCACGTAGACCGTTCCGTAGTGGATCCGGAGAGCTTTGTGCGTACAAACGTAATGGGTACAACTACACTTTTAGATGCATGTAAGACATACGGTATCAAACGTTACCACCAGGTATCCACAGATGAAGTATACGGCGATCTTCCGTTAGACCGCCCGGACCTTTTCTTCACAGAGGAGACTCCGCTCCATACTTCCAGCCCGTATTCTTCCTCCAAGGCAGCAGCAGACCTGTCTGTAATGGCTTACCACAGAACATACAAACTTCCGGTAACAATCTCCCGCTGCTCCAACAACTACGGTCCGTACCATTTCCCGGAGAAGCTGATCCCGCTTATGATCAGCCGTGCTCTTGCAGATGAGTCCCTTCCGGTATACGGTACAGGTGAGAACGTGCGTGACTGGCTCCATGTAGCAGACCACTGCCAGGCCATCGATCTGATCATCCACAACGGCCGTGTTGGTGAGGTTTACAACATCGGTGGACACAACGAGCGTACAAATCTTGAAGTAGTTAAGACAATCCTGAAAGCTCTCGACAAACCGGAGAGCCTGATCAAATATGTTACAGACCGTCCGGGTCATGACCAGAGATATGCGATTGATCCGACAAAGATCGAGACAGAGCTTGGCTGGAAGCCGCAGTACAACTTCGATACAGGTATTCAGCAGACAATCCAGTGGTATCTGGACAACCAGGACTGGTGGAAGAGAATCCTCAGCGGTGAATACAGCAATTACTTCGACAATATGTACGGTGAGAGACTGGGAGACAAATAAATGAGAATTTTAGTAACAGGCGTAAAAGGCCAGTTAGGATATGACGTAGTCAATGAGATGAAAAAGAGAGGCCTTGATCCGGTTGGCGTGGATGTGGACGAGATGGATATCACAGACAAAGCCGCCTGCGAAAAGGTGATCACAGAGTCCAATGTAGATGCAGTGATCCACTGTGCGGCTTACACAGCGGTAGACGCTGCAGAGGATAATGTGGAAATCTGCATGAAAGTAAATGCAGAAGGAACCAGAAACATTGCAGAAGTATGTAAGAAGCTGGACATCAAGATGATGTACATTTCCACAGACTATGTATTTGATGGCGAGGGTACACGTCCGTGGGAGCCAGACGATGAGAGAGCCCCGCTCAATGTTTATGGTCAGAGTAAGTACGAGGGCGAGCTTGCAGTGGAAGAATTAGTAGAGAAATTCTTCACAGTACGTATTGCCTGGGTATTTGGTGTCAATGGCAAGAACTTCATTAAGACCATGCTCCGCATTGGTAAGGAGCGTGGTGCAGCATCCGTTGTATGCGACCAGATTGGTTCTCCGACATACACATACGACCTTGCAAGACTGTTGGTAGATATGATCCAGACAGACAAATACGGCAGATACCATGCAACAAACGAGGGTCTCTGCTCCTGGTATGAGTTTGCATGTGAGATCTTCCGTGCTGCAGGAATGGATGAAGTGAAAGTAACTCCGGTTACAACTGCGGAATATCCGGCAGCCAAGGCAAAGCGCCCGATGAACAGCCGTATGAGCAAAGAAAAATTGTCTGATAACGGATTTGAGAGACTCCCGGAGTGGCAGGATGCAGTGGCTCGTTATCTGAAGGAAATTACTTGGTAAAACCTGCATATATTTAATAGAAGAATGGAAAATCCGGCGAGCGACAAAATTGTCGCAGCCGGATTTCACGTATATTCGAAGATCCGAAAGGAGACCGAAATGGGCAAATATTTTGGTACTGACGGCTTCCGTGGGGAAGCCAACGTAAATCTGACCGTGGAACACGCATTTAAAGTGGGACGTTTCCTAGGATGGTACTATGGACAGAATCCGAAAGGTGAAAAATGTCGTGTGGTCATTGGAAAAGATACAAGACGATCCAGCTATATGTTTGAATATTCTCTTGTTGCAGGTCTGACTGCTTCCGGTGCAGACGTATTTCTGCTTCATGTTACCCCGACTCCAAGCGTATCCCACGTGATCCGTACAGAAGATTTTGACTGTGGTATCATGATCTCTGCCAGTCACAATCCATATTACGATAACGGAATCAAAGTGATGAACGGAAATGGTGAAAAGCTGGAAGAGCGTGTCATTTTGGAAATTGAAAAATATCTGGATGGAGAGATGGAGGAACTGCCACTGGCAAAACGCGATCAGATTGGTCGTACTCAGGATTTTGCGGCAGGAAGAAACCGTTACATCGGCTATCTGATCTCCATCGCAACAAGATCCTTTAAAGGAAAAAAAGTTGGTCTTGACTGTGCTAACGGAAGTGCATCGACCATTGCAAAGAGTGTATTTGACGCTCTTGGCGCGGATACGTATGTGCTCAACAGCGAACCGAATGGTCTCAATATCAATACGAATTGTGGTTCCACGCATATCGAGCATCTTCAGGCGTATGTGAAAGAACACGGTCTGGATGTGGGTTTTGCTTATGATGGGGATGCAGACCGTTGTCTGGCAGTTGATGAAAACGGAAATGTGGTGGATGGAGACTTGATTCTCTACGTTTGCGGTAAATATATGAAAGAGCAGGGAATGCTCCGCAACAACAAGATTGTTACTACGGTTATGTCCAACCTGGGACTTTACAAGGCATTGGATAAAATCGGGATCGAGTATGACAAGACGGCTGTGGGAGACAAATACGTTTATGAAAATATGTCTCAGACAGGAAACTGTCTGGGCGGTGAACAGTCAGGACATATTATTTTCAGCAAATATGCGACTACAGGTGACGGTATTTTAACATCCCTGAAGATCATGGAGGTAATGTTGGAGAAGAAACAAAGCCTTGGAAAACTGGCTTCTGAAGTGACGATTTTACCACATCTTCTGAAAAATGTTCGTGTAAACGACAAGGAAGCAGCTCTTGGTGATCCGGATGTACAGAAGGCAGCCTCTAATGTGGAAACGGCCCTTGGCAATGATGGTCGTCTCCTTCTTCGTCAGAGTGGTACAGAACCGCTGATCCGTGTCATGGTGGAGGCAGAGACTCAGGAACTTTGTGAGAAATATGTGGATCAGGTAATTGACATGTTGAAAGCAAAAGGTCATGTAGTGGAAAAGTAAAAGATGAAGAACAGCCGTCGGTGGATAAGCATCGGCGGCTGTTATGTTATATTAGGCATAAATAAATTTTATAATAGACTTTCTTGCTATTCTATATTGTGGATGGTATAATGATATAACGTAGCGCTAGTTTAAAGTGATAAATCGGAGGACAGTCGTTATGATGAACTATAAAAGATACCAGAGAGTTCCGGTAGTCCATTATCCGGAGCGTGAATGGCCGAATAAAGAAATCCAGAAAGCCCCAATTTGGTGCAGCGTTGATCTTCGAGATGGTAACCAGGCTCTCGTGGAGCCGATGGTTGTAGAAGAGAAGGTTGAAATGTTCAACCTTCTGGTAAAAATGGGCTTTAAGGAAATCGAGATTGGTTTCCCGGCAGCGTCTCAGATCGAATTTGATTTCCTGAGACAGTTGGTTGAACGTGATTTGATCCCAGATGATGTTATGGTTCAGGTACTGACTCAGTGTCGTGAGCATTTGATCGAGAGAACTTTTGAAGCAATTCAGGGTATTAAGAAAGCGGTTGTACATATTTATAACTCGACATCTACGTTACAGAGAGATGTTGTGTTTAACATGGATCGCGAAGAAATTAAACAGATAGCCATTGACGGTGTAGCAATGGTGAAGAAATATATGGCAGGCTATGATGGAGAAGTGATCTTAGAGTATTCCCCGGAGAGTTTTACCGGTACAGAGCTGGATTTTGCACTGGATATCTGTAATGTGGTGCAGAGGGCCTGGGGGCCGACTCCGGAAAAGAAGATGATCTTCAATCTTCCGTCTACCGTTGAGATGACAACTCCGAATGTTTATGCAGACCAGATCGAGTGGATGAGCAAACATTTGGAAAATCGTGAGAGCATTATCCTCAGTGTACATCCGCACAATGACCGAGGCACGGGTGTGGCGGCTGCAGAGCTTGCGCTTCTTGCAGGTGCAGATCGAATTGAAGGTACATTGTTTGGCAATGGTGAGAGAACCGGTAACGTGGACATTTTGACCATCGCATACAATATGTTCTCCCAGGGTATTGATCCGGAACTTGAGATCGGTGATATCAAAGAGATCGCAGAAGTGTATGAGCGTACAACCAAGATGCATATCGATCCGCGTCATCCATACGCAGGAAAGCTTGTATTTACAGCATTTTCCGGATCCCATCAGGATGCGATCAACAAAGGTATGCATGCACTTTTGGCGCGTCAGAGCAAGGTCTGGCAGGTTCCGTATCTGCCGATCGATCCATCCGATATCGGCCGCGAGTACGAGCCGGTGGTTCGTATCAACAGCCAATCCGGAAAGGGCGGCGTAGCGTTCGTCATGGAGACATTCTTCGGTTTCCGTCTCCCGCGCGGCATGCACAAGGAGTTTGCGGATATGATCCAGAAGATCGCCGAAAATCAGGGCGAAGTTGCTCCGGAGCAGATCCTGGAAGTATTCCGCGAGGAATATCTGGACCGAAAAGAGCCGTACCACTTCAGAAAGTGCAAGATCACGGATTTCGAGTCCAGAGGCGATTTCACAACGGTTGCGGTGGTTACATACACCGATCATGGTGTGGAGAAGCAGTTTGAAGGCGTTGGTAATGGTCCGATCGATGCGGTTCAGCGTGGTCTCGAGGAAGAACTGGGAATCAACATCCGAGTGCTGGATTACAATGAGCATGCTCTTACATCCGGTTCCGGGGCGCAGGCGGCCTCTTACATCCATGTGATGGATCAGGATTCTAATCGTGTGACATACGGTGTCGGTGTAAGCTCCAATATTACGAGAGCGTCCCTCCGTGGCGTATTCAGTGCGGTAAACCGTTTGTTCGGTGATAAGTAATGTTTATTTGGCGGCAGTTCGTATACAAATGCGAATTGCCGCTTTTTTGCCGAAAATTTGGGCGAAAAAGTAAGAGAAAAGTGAAGAAATTTTTGAGATACTATGGTATATTCTTAATAAAGAAGAAAAAGAATGAAAATTCAAGTTTTGTTTCGATAAAAGGAGGAAAACTATGAGAAAAAATACATTATATACAATGGGGTTAGCAG
>JAZTZT010000024.1:0-11558 GCA_045637605.1 Pilosibacter sp. | reverse complement strand
GAGACTTACGGACTAAAGAATAAGGGACGGATCGCAGCAGGGTATGATGCAGATCTGGTATTATTCAATAAGGAAGAAATCGGAGATGCAGCTGATTTTGTGAACAGCAATCGACTCAGCAGCGGAATTAAGATGGTGATCGTCAACGGAAAGATTGCATATCAAGACGGAAAAATGACAGAAGAGTGCCCTGGCAAATGGATCGGGGCCGGAGGCAGATAATGAGTACAAAAGAAGAGTTTTTAGCGGGAGTCAAAGGCGGTATTCCAATCGCCCTTGGATATCTCCCTGTATCGTTTACATTTGGATTGATCGCGGTTTCAGGCGGACTTCCGGTCTGGGTCGCATGTTTGATCTCGCTGACAAACCTGACCAGTGCCGGTCAGTTTGCGGGAACCAGTTTGATCTTCGCAGGAGCAGGCTATATGGAGATTGCGATGACAACGTTAGTCATCAACCTTCGCTATATGTTGATGTCCTTGTCGCTCAGTCAGAAGATTGATAAGAGTGTATCTTTGTTGGATCGAATGATTTTCGGTTATGCAGTGACAGATGAGACTTTTGTTGTGGGTTCTCTGAGAGAAGGAAAGCTTCGCAAACCATTCTTATTTGGTTTGATCACACTTCCGATCTTGGGATGGAACGCAGGAACATTGTTAGGTGCGTGTATTTCATCTGTGCTTCCGGCAGCGCTTCAGAATGCATTTGGAATCGCTCTGTATGGTATGTTCATTGCCTTGATCATTCCAACAGCAAGAGATTCCTCCAACGTTTTAAAGATTATTTTAATGGCAGTAGGTATGAACTGCGTACTGACTTATGTTCCGATGTTTGGCTGGATCTCTTCCGGATTCCGAATCATTATCTCAACAATTTTCGGTGCCGGTCTGGGAGCAGTTTTATTCCCGAAGGAATATCCGGAGGATGAGATGGGGAACATGGAATTAGACGGAAAGGAGGCGCAGTAATATGCAGATGGATCGTGTAATGATCAGTATTGCGGTTATGGCAATTGTGACTTATCTGGTGCGTGTTGCTCCGCTGACACTTTTCAGAAAACAGATTAAGTCAAAATATATTCGTTCATTTTTAGACTATACACCATTTGCTGTGTTGGGTGTTATGACATTTCCGGATGTATTTACATCGACCGGAAGTGTGTATTCCGCGATTGCAGGAACAATCGTGGCATTGATTCTTGCATATAAGAACAAGGGAATTGTAACCTGTTCTTGTTCTGCGATCTTAGTGGTTTATTTGGTGGAAAGCTTTTTAATATAGAAGATCAATCGGAGGTGCGAAGAGAATGCTTACATTAAAAGGCGCGGAAGTATCGGCTAAATTGAAGATTCAAGTGCAGGAAATACAGGAAAAGCTGAATGGCCATGTACCGACTGCGGCCATTGTACGAGTAGGTGAACGTCCGGACGATCTTTCTTACGAAAAAGGTGTGATCAAAAAAATCGCATCCTTTGGAATGGAAGCGAAAACCTTTGCTTTTCCGGAAGAAATTTCGGAAGAAGAATTTTTGACAGAATTTAACAAAATCAATACAGACGAGTCCATTGACGGTATTTTGTTATTTATGCCGCTTCCGAAGCATATGAACGGAAAACGATTCGAGTCTGCCATTGATCCGGTCAAGGATTTGGACGGGATCAGTCCGGTTAATCGCGCGAAGGTATTTGCGGGTGAGGCTGACGGATTTGCACCGTGTACAGCGGAAGCAGTCATCGAAGTATTGAAAGCATTTGAGATTCCGATGACAGGAAAACGAGCTGTGATTGTTGGAAGAAGCATGGTTGTAGGAAGACCGTTGTCCATGCTGTTCTTGAAGGAAAATGCGACTGTGACAGTGTGTCATACAAAGACCGAAGGCTTACAGGAAGAATGCAAACGCGCTGAAATTTTGGTGGC
Source organism: Pilosibacter sp. (assembly GCA_045637605.1). Lineage (GTDB taxonomy): Bacteria > Bacillota > Clostridia > Lachnospirales > Lachnospiraceae > Pilosibacter. Next base: position 9,641 of record JAZTZT010000024.1, on the reverse strand, counting down.
AGCAGCTGGAAAAGCAGGAATGTTGGATAAGGACTATGTGGCGGACGGAGCCGTTGTCATTGACGTAGGTATCAATGTGGATGAGAATGGTAAACTTTGCGGAGACGTGAAGTGGGATGGTTTAGAAGAAGCAGCTTCTGCAGCTACTCCGGTACCGGGCGGTGTCGGAGCGGTGACGACAGCGGTACTCTGTAAACATCTGGCTCAGGCTGCATTAAGACGACACATATAATACAAAGAATTGCTCTGAATAGGAACCTTCTGAATATGAAATACTAGCAGTAATTCATGTTCAGGAGGTTTTTTATGTGGGGAATCCTTGTAGCACTTGTTTCCGGTGCTCTTATGAGTTTACAAGGTGTATTTAATACAGAAGTGACGAAGCAGAGCAGCATTTGGGCAGCGGCCGGTTGGGTACAGGCGACAGCATTTCTGACTTGTGTGGTACTGTATTTTTTCAGTGGAGGTGGGGAAATCACGGGAATGTTTTCCATTGATAAAAAGTACATGTTGCTTGGTGGTGTGATGGGCGCATTTATTACCTGGACCGTGATCAAAAGTATGGATGGTCTGGGACCGGCGAAAGCGACATTGTTGATCGTAATAACCCAGATATTGGTCTCATATCTTATTGAAGTATTTGGGTTATTTGGCGTAGAGAGAGTCGGATTTGAGTGGAGAAAGCTCATCGGAGCAGCAATTGCGATTGGAGGGATCATCTTGTTCCACTGGTAGAGTTCGCTGAAAGTTTTCAAAAATAGTCTTGTTTTTCACAGTAGGTTTCGATAGAATAGAGGAAGGCAGAACAATATCTCCTGAACAAAGAACAGGAGGTATATAAGATGAAAAATATTTGGAAGAAATATGGAAAAATCGTTGTGGCCGCGGTGTTTTTGACCGTGGCCGGACTTTACTATGGATTTGTTGCGAGAAGAGAAGATATGATCAGACTTGGACAGGATGGAAGCCCGATATCGGGTGTGGTCAAAGAAACGGAAATGTCGTTGTCTGATACAGAAATATCCTTACCGGAATCTCCGACAGAACCGAAGATGATCTATGTACATATTTGCGGAGAAGTGAAGAATCCCGGAGTTTATGAATTACCGGAGGGCAGTCGGATTTTTGAGGCAGTTGAGGCGGCCGGTGGATTTACGGAAGAAGCAGCTCAGACCAGCCTGAACCTGGCGCAGACGATTTCGGATGAAGCACAGATCGTGATCCTTACCTGGGAAGAGGCGGAAGAAAAAGCCCGACAGGAACGGGAACAGGCGGCCGGAATTGTGAACATAAACACCGCTTCCAAAGAACAACTGATGACCTTAACCGGAATCGGAGAGTCCAGAGCGGAAGATATCATCCGTTATCGAAAGGAATCCGGAGGGTTTCGGTCCATTGAAGAAATTATGAATGTACCCGGGATCAAAGAATCTGCGTACTTGAAGATAATGGACAGCATTACAGTATAGGCGGAGGTAGAGATGGCAAAAGTTTTAGTTGTAGATGATGAGAAATTAATCGTAAAGGGTATTCGTTTCAGCCTGGAGCAGGAGGGAATGGAAGTAGACTGTGCGTATGATGGTATAGAGGCAATTGAAAAGGCAAAGGCAAATGAATATGATGTGGTATTACTGGATGTGATGCTTCCGGGTCACGATGGATTCGAAGTATGTCAGGCGATCCGTGAATTTTCCGAAATGCCGATCATTATGCTGACTGCAAAAGGTGGAGATATGGACAAGATCCTCGGCTTGGAATACGGCGCGGATGACTATATCACAAAACCATTTAACATTCTGGAAGTAAAAGCAAGGATCAAAGCGATCATGCGCAGAAATTCCAAAAAATCTGCAAAAGCAGCAAAGCCGGAAAGCAATATGCTCGTTCGCGGAGATTTGAAGTTAGACCGCGAAGGCCGCAGAGTCTTCATCCAGGAAAAAGAGATTAATCTGACAGCGAAAGAATTTGATCTTTTGGAGCTGTTAGTGACTAATCCGAACAAGGTATACAGCCGTGAGGCACTTTTAAACTATGTCTGGGGCAATAAAGCAACAGACAACGGAGACGTGCGCACCGTAGATGTACATGTAAGAAGATTGAGAGAAAAAATTGAACCAAGTCCAAGCGAACCGAAATACGTACACACAAAATGGGGTGTAGGTTACTTCTTCCGCGCATAGCATTAAGCCGTGCAAAAAATGGTGGACAAAAAATTGTGTCATGCTTGCATGTAAACAATTTTGCGGACGCCATTTTTTATAGGGCGCGAGCCCGCGAACGAGCAACCGTAGGTTGCGAGTGCCGCACGGCTGGGAACGCAAAATCACTCAATCAAGGAGAACTTATGAATAACTTTACAATACGACCGGTTGAGAAAACCGATTTAGATGCAGTTACTGCTGTGGAGGCAGTTTGTTTCCCGGCAGCAGAGGCTGCCACAAGAGAATCTTTTGAGCATCGAATCGCGACATTTCCAGAGTGTTTTTTTGTCGCAGTTCATGATCATAAAATAATCGGATTCATCAATGGCTGTGCGACAGACGAGCGCACGATCCACGATGAAATGTTTGAAGACAGCTCCTTACATAAAGTGGATGGATGCTATCAGAGCATCTTTGGTCTGGACGTGATTCCAGAGTATCAAAGACAGGGAATCGCGGCTGAATTAATGAACCATCTGATCGAGAATGCACGATCCAAAGGACGAAAAGGCCTGATCCTCACCTGCAAAGATCGTCTGATCCGCTACTATGAGAAATTCGGATATAAAAACCTTGGAGTGTCCGGGTCCGTACATGGTGGGGCAGTCTGGTATGATATGATTTTAGAATTTGGAGAATAAATATGAAAATTACTGTACTGACAGTAGGAAAAATCAAAGAAAAATATTTTGTAGATGCAATCGCTGAGTATTCCAAACGCCTGAGTCGTTATTGTAAATTGGAAGTAATTCAGGTGGCAGACGAGAAAACCCCGGATGGAGCAAGTGAAGCACTGGAAAACCAGATTAAAGAAAAAGAAGGCGAGCGTATTCTGGCAAATATCAAAGAAGGAAGCTATGTGGTTGCGTTAGCGATTGACGGAAACATGCTGGACTCTGAACAGTTGGCAGATAAGATCGAGAAGTGGGGTGTTTCCGGAATCAGCCAGATTGTGTTTGTAATTGGTGGTTCCTTGGGACTTTCCAGGGCCGTTTTAAGTCGTGCAGATTATAAGCTGAGCTTCTCAAAAATGACATTCCCACATCAGTTGATGCGCGTGATCTTATTGGAGCAGATTTATAGAAGCTATCGGATTATTCAAAATGAACCATATCATAAGTAATGAGTATTTTATAGTTAGTTGAAAAAGGGGAGCTGTTGATGGAAGCAGCTTCCCTTTTGTTTATCAAAGATTATGAAAGTATTTATTTAATTTTCTAATAAAACACTATAAGTAAAAATACTTTGACGAATTAAAGTAAGTGAGTATAATAAGGTATATGCATTTGAATATAGGTCAAACGAAGGTTGCAGGAAAGTGGCTATTAGCCCACCGAAGGAATAATGCTCTCAGGTATTTCTGTATGGAAATAAGACTGCAGCTGGATGGCGCACTGGAGAATCCCTGAAAAATTGGGTGCCGAAGGTGAAAGCGCTAATGCGCGAATCTCTCAGGCAAAAGGACAGTGAGTATTTATTACAGAAGAGTGTTTAACTTTCTTTTGTAGTATCTATGTAATTGTCCGAAGAGTTGCTCTTCGGATTTTTTTATGGCTTTTATCATTTGCATTCTTAAATTTTTATAAAAGGATGGGATGAAAAAATGAATTTTATCGCAAAAGTAGTTGATTTGGTCAACACAGTATTATGGGATTATGCCTTATTGGTCCTCTTAGTTGGAACAGGTATTTTTTATACTTTCCAGCTGAAATTTATTCAGATTCGAAAATTTGGCCAAGGTATGAAGCTTCTTTTTGGAAACTTTTCTTTGAAAGGGGAAAAGAATGAAAAGGGATTAAGTTCTTTCCAGGCATTAACAACAGCGATTGCAGCGCAGGTAGGTACTGGTAACATTGCTGGTGCAGCAACAGCGATTGCATCGGGTGGACCGGGTGCGATTTTCTGGATGTGGCTTGCAGCATTCTTTGGAATGGCTACCATTTATGCGGAAGCAGTGATGGCACAGAATACCCGTGTAGAAAAGAATGGTGTATATGTAGGTGGTCCAATTTATTATATTAAAGAAATTTTTAAAGGAAAATTTGGTTCTTTCCTTGCAACTTTCTTTTCGGTGGCAGTTATTTTGGCTCTTGGTTTTATGGGAAATATGGTACAGTCTAACTCCATCGGAAGTGCATTTAACACAGCCTTTGGTGTAAATCCACTGGTAGTAGGTATTGCATGTGCGGTAATCGCAGGATTTATTTTCCTCGGAGGAATCAAACGTATCGCGAGCTTTACGGAAAAAGTGGTACCTTTTATGGCGATTTTATATGTAATTGGATGTATTGTTATCCTCGCATTAAACCCAGCAGGACTTGTAACTGCAATTCAGCAGATTTTTGTAGGTGCATTTGCTCCAAATGCAATTATGGGTGGTGCCCTTGGTGTAACTGTTCAAAAAGCAATGCGTTATGGAGTAGCACGAGGTCTTTTCTCCAATGAAGCAGGAATGGGTTCTACACCTCATGCTCATGCAGCAGCAGAAGTAGCACATCCGGCAGAGCAGGGCCTTGTAGCTATGATGGGTGTGTTTATTGATACATTTATCATTTTAACAATGACAGCTCTGGTAATTCTCTCAACAGGTGTGTTAGGAAACGGTGAAACAGGTTCAGTACTTGCACAGAGTGCATTTAATGTAGGTTTAGGTTCTTTTGGTCCGGTATTTATCGCATTCTGCATGTTATTCTTTGCATTCACAACGATTGTTGGTTGGTATTATTTTGGTGAAGTAAATGTACGTGCTTTATTTGGTGATAAAGCAGTCAAAGTATATGCATTAATCGTTGTAGTTTGTATTGCGGTAGGTTCTACATTAAAAGTTGATCTTGTATGGGATATGTCAGATATGTTTAATGGTCTGATGGTGCTTCCAAACTTAATTGCATTACTTCCTTGCATCGGAATTGTAAAAAAACTTACGAAAGAATATGAGTTTGCATTCTGCGGACTCCAGCAGACAGTTTTGCGAAGCAAAAAGGACGCGTTGCCGAGCGAGCAGACTGCTATAAACTATAGTTAACCACACATTGTCCTCTACAATGATGACAGCCATCGCAAGATGGTGAATCAATCTGGATCTGTTGATCCAGAAGCACAATCGAATGCTCTCGAAGAGAACCCAACAGCTGGGCTTCGCAGAATGCAATGAGTTAAAACAATAGTATAAATATATGATAAACCTTATTAAACAGTCGCCATTATTCGCAGTAATGGCGGCTGTTTTCGACTGTATTCCCAGTAATCAAAATGTTTTGTAATGATTGTTAGTATTATTATACTAGAGCTCACATTTGTGGTAGAATAGAAGCATTAAAGAAAAATTTGAGATAGTAAGGGCGGTAAAACAGATGGATAATTTAAATAGCAGGCAATTGGGAATGATCTTTACCGGCAGCTTTTTAGGCGCCGGCTTTGTATCAGGACAAGAGATCCTCCAGTTCTTTGGAGTGTTCGGTAATAAAGGAATTGTGGGAATGCTTTTGGCAATCAGCCTGTTTGGCTCATTTGGCTATATGTTTATGTACATTGCCAAGAAGGAGAATACAACCGCAATTGACCGGATTATATTGGGTGAGGGGAAGACGGTTTTTCACTATTTCTTGAATGGAATGTCACTGGTCTTTTTGTTTGGAGTAACCGTGATCATGCTGGCAGGAGCAGGAAGCTTATTGAATGAGTTGTTTGGAATCCCATATTTTGTTGGCAGTGCGTGTCTTGCTGTGGTATTAGCGCTTCTGTCCATGAGAGGTATCAAGGGAATTCTGATCATTTCTCAAGTTGTTGTTCCGGTTTTACTGGTTTTTGTTGTGATAATTAGCTTATGGTCTATGGTAGAATTCGAGCCGATCAAAGTATCACAAGCATCTTCTCAGGATGGAAATCCATTGCTCAGCAACTGGTTTTTAGCAACTCTTTCCTTTTTCTCTTATAATATTTTAGCTTCATTGGCGGTTCTGGCTCCGGCAGCCTTGAGAACACCGGATAGGAAAACGATAATAAAAGGAATTATTCAGGGCGCAGTTCAACTTTTGTTAATGTTTGCATGCATTCTCATTTCACTCCAGAGATTCTATGGACGGATCGCAGGTGCAGATTTTCCAATGCAGACTCTGGCCGGACAGCTTAGTCCGATGCTTTCGGTTTCATACGCCGGACTTCTTTTGGCTGCTATGTTTAATGGTGCTTTGTCATGTATGGTTGGAACGATTGTGCAGCTGTTTGGAGAAAAAGAACAGAAGAAATCTCAGATTTTGTTACTGTGGGGAATTGCGTTTGTATGCAGTCTGGCAGGATTTAAAGAGTTAATATCCGTGATCTTTCCTGTATGTGGTTATGCATACCTGATTGCGATGCCTTTTACGATACGAAGATTTTTGAGAATTCGTTGTTCATAAAACTGATTCTGAAGACGCAAACGATTTATTTTATAGGGGTAATACAGAATGTCAGATAAATTAAAATTTGAAACCACCTCTTTTTCATTGCATATGATGGCTATGTTATTTATGTTGTGCGACCATTTGTGGGGAACAATTGTCAGAGGAAACGACTGGCTGACCTGCATTGGACGATTAACATTCCCGATTTATGCATTTATGATCGTGGAGGGATACTTTCACACAAAAAATTTAAAGAAATATGTAGGCAGACTATTGGTGTTTGCAGTTCTTTCTGAAATTCCATTTAACCTGGCGATGGGAAGCCGCATATTCTATCCGATCCATCAAAATGTCCTTTGGAGCTTTTTGATCGCAATCGGACTGATTCATTGGAATGAAAAAGTAAAGGAAAAGCAGATTTGGAAACGGATTTTGGCAGCAATTGCATCTGTTTGCATTGGATATATTGTTGGTCTGATCACGTTTGTAGATTTTTATCATGCCGGTATTTTAATGGTCCTTGTCTTCTACTATTTCAAAGGCCAAAAGTGGTGGTGCTATCTGGGACAGTTGATTTGCTTGTGGTACATCAATTTCGAGATGCTTGGCGGGTTATCCTACGAAGTTCAGATATTGGGACAAACACATTTCATTGCAAGACAAGGATTTGCGTTGTTGGCGTTGATACCGATATGGTTGTATCGAGGAAAACAAGGTTATCATAGCAGAACTTTGCAATATAGTTATTATGCATTTTATCCACTGCATTTGCTGATTTTAGGACTCCTGAAATTCTTATAATTCCTAATATAAGAGGGAGAGAGGGAAATAAGAGATGGAAATTAAGACGATAGAATATGACCTGACCGTGTGTAAAGTAAAAGATGAGAAAGCTATTGATCTGTCAAAGCAGTTTTACTTTATTGGAAAAACAGATGAAGAAATTTCACTTGTATGTCCTACAAGCGACACACCACTGTATACGACTGCACGCGAGGACGGTTGGAAAGCGTTTAGGATACAGGGGATATTGGATTTTTCTCTGATCGGAATATTATCAAAGATTTCAACGACCCTTGCAGAAAATCAAATTGGAATATTCGCAGTATCAACATACAACACCGATTATATTCTGGTGAAGAAAGAGGATTTTAGCAAGGCATTGAAGGTGCTGGAGGAAGAAGGATTTGTAATAGAAAAGTAAGCAACTGTTTCGGAAATTCAAGAAGGAGATGATGTGCTGAAAATTTAGTTGCATTATTTTGTCTGTATTATATAATACAGATTATGAAAGAAACGGGAGAGATGAGTATATGAAAAAGACACAAATGAAAAAATGGGCAATTGCAGGAGCAGCAGCGCTTTTGATGTTAGGTTCCGTGACAACTGCCTATGCAAAAGAAAACAAAGAGGATTACCGTGCTGTGTTTGATGCACAGTATTATTATGATCATAATGCGGACTTACAGGAGTCCATTGGAATGGATCCGGAAGCATTATTTAATCATTTTGCAACTGTAGGTGCGAAAGAAGGTCGTTCCGGAAATGCTGAATTTAACTTAAAGGCTTACATTTACAACAATCCGGATCTGTTCGTAACGTTTAAAAAGGATTTATCCGAGTATTGCAAACATTATGCGGCTATGGGTAAAAATGAAGGTCGTATCGCTCTTCGTCAGGAGGAACAGGGCAATATCATCGGTTCCTGGACTACATATTATGATGAGACAATCCCGAGAGCGATCAATGTAAGACTTGCAGCGCAGAGAATCAACGGAAGAGTATTGCAGCCGGGCGAAAGGATGTCCTTCAGCGATTCTATTATGTCTCGTACTGTGGCGAATGGTTATGTATCTGCTCCGCTGATCAAAGGATACGGAATTGGCGGTGGCATCTGTCAGGTGTCCTCCACACTTTATGCGGCGATGTGTCAGGCGTTAATGCCTGCTATTGAAAGACATCCGCATTCCAAGCCAATCTCTTACCTTCCGGTGGGATTAGATGCGACCATTTCCGAGGGCTACCTGGATCTGAAGTTTGCCAATAATTTTGATAAGCCGATCCAGCTTCTGACCAGCACTGTAGATGGAGCATTGACCGTTACAATTCAGTTCTATGATGAAAACGAATCTGTTAGCCTTTGTGAAACACAGGGTACATGGATCGAGGAGAACGGTCGTTGGTGGTATGATAAAGGAAATGGTGTTTACCTGCAGAACGGTTGGTACTGGGTCGACGGCAACCGTGATGGAAATGCAGAATGCTATTATTTTGATGAAAACGGCTGGATGGCAGTGGATTGTGTGACAGCAGATGGTTATACAGTCGATAAAAATGGTGCCTGGGTGGAAGATGGACAGGTACAGAAGAAACCGGTTTAATGTGAGGATATGATTTGAAAAGACGTAAGATGGTCGTCGGAATGTTGGCATTACTTGGAACATTGTTCCTTAGTACGCAGGCATTCGGCTATTGGATCGAAGATGAACATGGTTGGAAATACAAGAGACCGGACGGCAGTTATGTGACAGAAAGTCCGGAATGGATTGACGGAAATTTTGACGGTCTTGCGGAAATGTATTATTTTGACCAAGATGGATATTGTCTGCAAAGTGGTATAAAAAATGGAAAGACATTTAATGCGGATGGTGCGTGGGTGTATCGTGGAGTCGTCCAGTCCTGGGATCTTAGAAATCTGACCGGATGGTATCGTTTAAATGGCGAGTTGATGTACCTGGAGAAGGAAGGAAATATCTGGAGAGAGCGGATCACCCCGGACAATATTTTTGTGGATCATCTTGGCTGGAAGGTAACAGACAGTGGGATCGACGAGTCTATGATGGCAGAAAAGAGCAAGGATTGCCGTTACATTGTGACCAATAAGACTTCACATTTTCTGGAGCGTTGGGAAAATGGAGAGAAGACACATAGTTTCATTATTTCTTCCGGTTATGCGAAAGGAGATAAGGTACAGTCTGGTGATATGAAAACTCCGGAGGGAGAATTTTATGTCTGCCATAAGGTGCCGTGGAGCAGTTATCATTTAGGGTTAGCG
>JAZTZT010000023.1:0-14385 GCA_045637605.1 Pilosibacter sp. | reverse complement strand
TTCCTCGTTAGTCTCAAACATATCGTAAGTGACCTTGATACCGGTCTCTTCTTCGAATTGTGTGATCACCTCTTCGTCAATGTATTCGCCCCAGTTATAAACATAGAGTTCATCGGAGTGGCTGTTGTCAAAATGCATATATGTGGTGTAGCTGACAACGCTGATAATAATGAAAGAAGTCATAACAAGGGCAGCTTTGTAAAGCTTCGGTCCCCAAGTATTTGGCTTCTTTCCGGCTGCGAGAGCAGCCGCAGCTTTTGCTTCCATCTGGGATTTGCTCGGAGCAAAGTTTGTAATAAGAAGCAGTGCAAGCACAGTCACGAAAATCACAGTGGACAGTGCGTACATGGACGGTTTGATACCACGGCGTACCTCACTGTAGATCAAAGTGGACAGAGTGTTGATACCTGCACCTTTGGTGAAGTGGGTGATAATGAAATCATCCAGGGACATGGTGAAAGCCATCAGGAAGCCGGAGAGTACGCCCGGCATAATATCCGGAAATACTACTTTAAAGAAGGCTTCGATCGGTCCTGCACCCAGATCCATTGCTGCTTCATATGTATATTTACTTGTCTGCTTCAGCTTTGGCAGCACACTGGTCATAACGTACGGAACGTTAAAAGTAATGTGCGCGAAGAGAATCGTCTTGAATCCAAGAGAAACACCGAACGCAACGAACATCAGCATCAAAGAGATACCGGTTACGATATCGGAGTTTAACATCGGGATATTGTTGATTCCCATAAAGATGGTTCTTGGAGCCTTTTTCATACTGCTGATACCGATGGCAGCTGCTGTACCGAGGATCGTAGCGATCAGGGCGGACAGGAATGCGATCATCAGCGTATTGTAAAGGGCCTCCATGATAACAGGACTCTCAAACATCTCTTTGTACCACTGAGTCGTAAAACCGCCCCACTGGGATCTGGACTTCGAGCTGTTAAAGGACAGGACCATCATGACTGCGATCGGTGCATAAAGGAAGATCAGCACCAGCACCAGGTAAAAATCCTGAAAAAACCGTTTTAATTTGTCGTAAGTTCTTTTCATTTAGAATGCTGTCCCCTCCCCATCACTATCGTATTTGGCGATCAGGGTCATACTGATCAGGATAAAGATCATCAGCACGATGGACAGACCGGCACCGAGGTTCCAGTTGCTTCCTTTTGTAAACTCCTGCTCAATGACGTTACCGATAAGAAGGATCTTACCGCCGCCAAGGAGGTTGGAAATTACGAAAGTTGTAAGGGCCGGTACAAATACCATAGTAATGCCGCTGATAATACCCGGGACACTGAGCGGCAGCATGATCTTCGAGAATACCTGGAAGGAATCTGCGCCCAGATCTCTGGCAGCATTGATCACATTGTTGTCGATCTTTGCCAGTACATTATAAATTGGCAGGATCATGAACGGAAGGTAGTTATAAACCATACCTAACACGATCGCAGCCGGAGTGTTGATAATATTTAAGTTCGGCAGATGAAGGAGATCGAGAATGGAGTTAATAACACCATTCTTCTCTAACAGAGTCTGCCAGGCCATGGTTCTCAGAAGGAAGTTCATCCACATCGGGAGAATGAAAATGAAAACCACAAAGCTTCCGGTACCGATGTTGCGGGTACGCAGGATCATAGCCAGCGGATACGCGATCAGAAGGCAGATGATCGTACTGACGATGGAGTAGGCAAGGGAAAGCAGGAGTGCTTTCATGTGGTCCTCTGCCATGATCGCCATGACATTCGCAAAGGTAAAGGTACCGCTGCGGTCTGTGAGACCGTAAAAGAACACCATAAGAAGCGGAATTACTGTGAATCCCACCATCCATATAATATACGGAAACGCTAAAACCTGTTTTGTGCTTTTATTCATTGACTCCTACGGCCTCCTCGTCCTCAGATGCCGGTTTGTTCATGATCTGAATATCAAAAGGATCCACATGAATACCGACTTTCTTGCCGACTGGGAACATATCCGTACTGTGGACGAGCCATTCAAAGCCGTCCGGGGTCGTGACTTCCATTTCATAATGTACACCCTTGAAGATCAGGTGTGTGACAATGCCTTCCAGAGTCCCTTTTTCCGGCTCCACAAGGTCGATGTCTTCCGGACGAATAACTACGTCAACCGGTTGGTTTTTTCCGAAACCTTTATCGACGCAGGCAAACTTTGCGCCGAAGATCTCAACCAGCTCATCACGGAGCATAATACCCGGAACGATATTACTTTCTCCGATGAAGTCTGCAACGAAAGCATTCTCCGGTTCGTTGTAGATCTGTTCCGGAGTACCCATCTGCTGGATATAGCCCTTGTTCATAACGACGATGGTATCAGACATCGTGAGGGCTTCTTCCTGATCGTGGGTAACATATACGAAAGTAATTCCTAATTCATTTTTCAGACGGATCAGCTCGTACTGCATGTCCTGTCTGAGTTTTAAATCCAGAGCGCCGAGCGGCTCATCGAGAAGAAGAAGCTTCGGCTCGTTTACAATGGCTCTGGCGATGGCGATACGCTGCTGCTGACCGCCGCTGAGCAGTTCGACACTACGGTTTTCATATCCATCAAGATTTACCAGTTTCAGTGCGTATTTGATTTTATCATTAATGTAATCTTTTGACTTTCCCTTAATCTTGAGGCCGAAAGCAATGTTTTCAGCGATCGTCATATGCGTAAACAGGGCATACTTCTGGAACACAGTATTGAGCTGTCGCTTATTGGGCGGCATGCGCGTTATGTCCTCTCCATTGAAAATGACTTTTCCCTGATCCGGCATGGTGAAACCGCCGAGGATTCTGAGAGTCGTAGACTTTCCGCAGCCGCTCGGGCCCAGAAGAGTCACAAAAGAGTTTTCCTTTACGGAAAGATTTAAGTCATCTAGAATAAGCTCTCCGTCAAAACTCTTAGAAATATGAACCAAATCAATCAATGGCTGACTCATGGCTTTGTCCTCCTTGTAGCAGAATTCCTTGTCGCTTTACCGCTGTAATTAGAAAAAGGCAAAAAACGACAAATACTATCTTCTATTTAATCATGGTTTGCCTGCAATGTAAATAGATTTTTCGGATATTTTGTTAGAAAATTTCTGTTAACAAACATCGGAAATTATGGTAAAATGAAAGCCAAAATGTACGCAAAAATAGGGAGGAAATGACCTATGACAGGAAAGTATATGGCTTATGTAGGCTCCTATTCGTATACCGGAAAAGCAAAGGGTATTACGGTTTACGATGTGGACGTGGAAAAGGGACAGTTCGTTTACCGTTGTGAAGTAGAAGTGGACAACTCCTCCTATCTTAAGGCATCTAATAGTGGAAAAGTATTATATTCGATCGCGGATGAAGGTGTTGTGGCGTTCCAGATCCTTCAGAACGGAAGCCTGAACCGCTTAAATAGTGTCAATATCAAAGGTATGCGTGGCTGCCATATTTCAATTAGCCCGGACGACAGTTATCTGTTTATTTCGGGATACCACGATGGAAAGATCACAGTCGTAAAGTTAAACGAGGACGGTTCTGTGGGCGCGATCACAGATGGTGTATTCCATAAAGGTCTCGGAAGTGTTGCAGAAAGAAACTTCCGACCGCATGTGAGCTGCAGCCACCTGACTCCGGATGGAAAGTTTTTGATGGTGGCAGATGTGGGCATCGATCAGATCAAGATCTACCGTTTTGATGCTCATGACGGTAAGATTTCTCACGTGGATACAGTTCGAAGCGAACTGGAATCCGGACCGAAGAGTTTTCAGTTCAGTAAGGACGGAAAGTTCTTTTATGTTGTCCATGAGCTGAAAAATGTGATCGATGTGTATTCTTATCAGTCAGAAGACAGGGTTCCGGTGATCGAGAAAGTACAGACGATCGCAACGACCGGAGACGATCCGGATCCGTTAACTGCAGCTTGTGCGATGCGTTTTGAGCCGAATGAAGATTATCTGTTCTGCAGCAATGCAGGTGACAATACGGTCTCTATGTATGAGAGAGACACAGAGACTGGTTTTCTGGAGTTGAAATCCTGTCTTCCGATCAGTGGCAACTATCCGAAGGATATTGCATTGTTCCCGGACAGCGTTCATCTGGCTTCTCTCAATCATGTCAGTGGAAGTATTTCCTTCTTCCGTGTGGACTATGAAAAAAGCTTGCTCGTGATGAGCGGACGTACGATTCGTGTAAATGAGCCGAACTGTTGTGAGATTGTGAAACTGTAGGAGACGAAGTATGGCAGCAGGATCAACCATTGGAACCATTTTTAAGATAACCACATGGGGCGAGTCCCATGGAAAAGCGATCGGTGTGGTCGTTGACGGCTGTCCGGCCGGCCTGGAGCTTTGTGAGGCAGACATTCAGACGCTTCTGGACCGGAGAAAACCGGGTCAGAGCAAGTTTACAACCCAGCGAAGCGAAGGAGATAAGGTGGAGATCCTTTCCGGAGTATTTGAAGGGAAGACCACAGGCACTCCGATTTCCATGATTGTTTGGAACAAGGACCAGCGTTCTGGAGATTATTCCCAGATCGCAAACTGTTATCGTCCGGGACACGCGGACTTTACGTTTGATGAAAAGTTCGGATTCCGCGATTACCGAGGCGGCGGGCGTTCTTCCGCACGTGAGACGATCGGACGCGTGGCAGCGGGAGCGATCGCAGAGAAATTTTTAGCGAACCTTGGCATTCAAGTAATCGCATACACCAAGTCCATTGGTCCGGTAGAGATTGACGAGACTAAGGTGGATCTGGCAGAAATTGCGAACAATAAGCTTTGTATGCCGGAACGAGAAGCGGCTGAGAAGGCAGCAGCATATCTGGAAGAGAAGATGGCGGAATGTGATTCCGTCGGCGGTATTGTGGAGTGCGTGATCTCCGGAGTTCCGACGGGCCTTGGGGAACCGGTTTTTGAAAAGTTAGATGCCAATCTGGCGAAAGCCATGATGTCCATCGGAGCCGTAAAAGGATTCGAGATGGGAGACGGATTTGCAGCTGCACGCGCCTGTGGTTCGGTCAATAATGACGCGTTTCGTATGAGTGAAGACGGACGAGTTACGAAGGAAACGAACCATTCCGGAGGCGTGCTGGGAGGGATCAGTGATGGAAGCGATCTGGTGTTCCGGGTGGCATTCAAACCGACTCCGTCCATTGCAAAGATGCAGAAGACCGTTGACAGATCCGGTGAAGATCTAGACCTTGAGATCAAGGGAAGACACGATCCGGTGGTGGTACCACGGGCTGTCGTGGTAGTAGAAGCGATGGCTGCGGTAACACTGATGGATGCACTTTTCGTATCGATGACGTCCAGGATGGATCTCATCTGCAACTTTTTCCGGGAAGCAAAGGGAATAGAGTAGCATTCACTAGAGATTTAAGGTATAATCAAAGTCAGAAGATTTCAAAATATATTTTCGGAGGGAAAATCATGAAGATTGTTATTGGTAATGACCATGCAGCGGTAGAGTTAAAATTTATTATCAAAGAGCATTTAGAGGCAAAAGGCCATGAAGTGATCAACGTAGGTGCAAACACAACAGAGAGCGTAGACTATCCGGCAATCGGTGAGCAGACAGGTCGCATGATCGTTGCTGGCGAGGCTGACTGTGGTGTACTGATCTGTGGTACAGGCGTTGGTATTTCCATCGCGGCAAACAAGGTAAAAGGCGTTCGTGCATGTGTATGCAGCGAGCCGTACACAGCAAAACTTTCCAAGATGCATAACAACTCCAACATCATCGCATTCGGTGCACGAGTAGTGGGCAGTGAGATGGCAAAGATGATCGTTGACACATGGTTAGAGACAGAGTACGAAGGCGGAAGACACCAGAGACGTGTGGATCTTCTGGATGCGATCGAGGGCTAATCAGGGAGAACAGAATGGCAGCAAAGATTAAAAAAGAAGTGAAAGCGACCGTCTCTACGGATGCAGATATTCTTTCTAAATATACATTGGCGATTCCGTCCATGGGAATCATCGTTATGGCGACGATGGGAACATACGCGTCCTCTCCGCTTGTGGCAGCAAATAGAAAAGCCCTGATGATTTTTGTGGCAATGGCGATCCTTGGTGTGGTTTATGCGTTTGGAACTTATATCTGGAGATTAAAGGCCGATGCAAAGGGGATTTCCGAGCATCATCTTTTGAAAGGTGACAGAACCGTTTACTATGACAATATTAAACGTGTGGAAATTCACAAGATTGCGGGAACATTCCTTTATTATTCTCTGATCCTGAAAAATGACAAGGCATTCGTCAGAGTGTATCCGGTCATGACAAACAGTGTGGAGATTCTGGAACGTTTGAGAAAACTTGGAATTAAGATTGTTGAAATGTAAATAAAAAGCGCTGATCAGATTATCGGTCTGATATCAGCGCTTTTTGTTTTATGAATTTATATTTACGAAAATATTGTAAATAGCCTGGATCGCCTGTTCGAAATCGTTGTTATGGACTCCAATGATGATGTTTAACTCGCTGGAACCCTGGTCGATCATGCGGATGTTGATCTTTGCCTCATAGAGAGCGGAGAAGATCTTTGCAGCAGTACCACGGTTGGACTTCATGCCACGGCCCACAACTGCGATGAGTCCCAGATCACTTTCGATGTCCAGATAATCCGGATGAACTGCACGGTGGATACCTGCGAGAACTGCCTGCTCATTTTCTTCAAACTCATCCTGGTGTACCAGAACAGACATAGTATCAATACCGGATGGCATATGTTCGAACGGAATATTGTATTTTTCAAGAACTTCCAGAACTTTACGGCCGAAACCGACTTCTGTGTTCATCAGAGCTTTGTCGATGATGATGGAGCAGAAGCCTTTTTTACCTGCGATACCTGTGATGGTGTACGGAGTCTTTCTGCTTGTATTTTCAACGATCAAAGTTCCCGGATCTTCCGGTGCGTTTGTGTTTTTAATGTTGATCGGGATGCCTTCTTTTCTTACCGGGAAGATGGCCTCTTCGTGAAGGACACCGGCTCCCATATAAGAAAGCTCACGAAGCTCACGGTATGTGATCGTTCCGATCTGAGCCGGATTATTAACAATTCTCGGATCAGCAACAAGGAATCCGGAAACATCAGTCCAGTTCTCATACATATCAGCTAAAAGTGCTCTGGCAACAAGAGAACCAGTCACATCAGAACCGCCGCGGGAGAAGGTAACGATCGTACCATCCGGTTTTGCTCCGTAGAATCCCGGGATCACGGCCTGCTTCATGGAGTCAAGACAAGCCTTCAGCTCTTCGTTGGTCTTTTCAGCGAGGAAATTTCCGTCTTCGTCGAAGCAGATTACATCGGCTGCATCTACAAACGGGAAACCAAGATAATGGGACATAATGATACCGTTTAAGTATTCGCCACGGGATGCAGCATAACTGCGTCCTGCTTTCGCAAGGAAGTTTTCTTCAATCTTTTTGAACTCAAAATCCAGATTCAGATCAAGGTCAAGTCCATCGATGATATCGTTGAAACGGCTCTGGATCTGTTCCAGGATTTTTTTATAACTATGACCTGTGGATGCGGCCTCGTAGCACTGATAAAGAAGGTCAGTAACTTTGGTGTCATTGGAATCGCGCTTACCCGGAGCGGAAGGTACGACAAAGCATCTGGTCTTGTCGGCGGTAATGATCGCCTTTACCTTTCTAAACTGTTTTGCGCTGGCCAAAGAACTGCCGCCAAATTTCACTACTTTTCTCATAACTCAAGTCTCCTAATTTATTTAATGATCTTCGGTGTCGGGAAGTATTCAACCAGAACTTTTGCGATCATCTTATCTTTTGAAATGTATGGATTTTTCCAGTAGCGGGCGTCCGCAGAATAGTTACGGTTGTCACCCATCATAAAATAACAGTCTTCCGGAACTTCGAAGTGGTATGTCTCATCCGGATCCATCTCTTCAGCGAGGTAAGGTTCTTCTAAAGGAGTCTCGGAACCATTCAAGTACACCTTTCCATCTACAATATCAATGGTATCACCTTCTACACCGATGATACGTTTCACATAGTAGATCGTTTCCGTGTCTCTGCCGACTTCTGTTCCACATCTCGGGCAAGTATCTTTCTCTTCTCCCTCGAACATCGTTCTGCAGTCTTTGTGTCCCCAGCCCCATACGAAGATCGCTACATCACCGCGCTCCGGCTCTGAAAATTTATAGTGGAGTCTGGAACCGATGACACGGCTGCCGGCCATGATGGTATTTTCCATAGAACCGGTCGGAACTTCACTGTTAGCGATGATAAATGTGGTCAGGACAAAGGCGATCGCTGCTGCTGATGCCAGAACCTGAATCCAGCTGATCAATTCCTCTTTCCATGTGGTCTTTTTTTCAGGCTGTTTTTCAGTCTCAAGGACCTCTTTGGTATTGATATCTTTATTTTCCATATTCTTTCTGTAAACCTCATTTGACGTAAATAATAGTAAGCAATATAATGAGTTTATGATAATTTAGCAAGTTACGCAAGCGCTTTTCGAAAAAGGTAAGAAAAAAGTTTGTTTTGAGGATAAGGGAATGGAAAATAAAAGAAAAAAGGGTTGTGAAATACAAATTGTGATAACAATACTACTGCTGGTGGTTGGCGGAGGGCTCCTTTGGGCGGCCAGAGCAGTTGCAGGATTTGCAGAATGGTACAGCCGGACCATTTATCCTGTTTTGGTAGCCGTGATCAGCCGGGTTTGGGGCATTTTTCCATTTTCGATCGTGGAATTTATGCTTTACAGTGGAATTGTTCTGCTTCTGTTCTGGATGATCCGCGATTTCCGCAGACCGCTCGTATTGGTCAGAAACTATGCAACAACCGCTGCTCTGTTATTATTTCTATATGCAGCATGTTGTGGGGTAAATTACTACAGAGTTCCTTTTTCTTCCTATTATATAGCACAAATGGCAAAGGAAGAGATGACTTTGGAACTGAACCTGAAAGAGCTGTGCCTTTGGCTGACGGAGGAGGTCAACAAAGCACGTGTGGAATTAGAACAGGCGGAAGGGAATTATGAGAACGCACAGAGAAAAGGTGTTGCGGCCATGAAGCGTCTGGCAGAGCAGTACCCGTCTCTCGGAGGATATTATCCACAGCCAAAACCGGTCACGATTTCCTGGATCTTGTCGGTGCAGCAGTGCAGCGGTGTGTATTCACCGTTTACCATTGAGGCAAACTATAATCATGACATGACCGCATACAATATTCCACATACTATCTGCCATGAATTGTCTCATTTAAGAGGGTTTATGCGCGAAGATGAGGCGAACTTTATCGGATATCTGGCCTGTCTTGGCTCCGAAGATGCTGATTATCGATATAGTGGATATCTGCTGGGATGGGTTTACGCGGGAAATGCGTTGGCAAAGAGGGACTACAATGCTTATAATCAGCTCTATGCGATGTTAGACGAGTCAATCATTGCGGACTTAGAGAAGAATTCCGAATTTTGGGATCGTTACGAAGGCGAAGTGGCAGAAGTACAGGAAAAAGTGAATGATGCATACTTAAAAGCGAACGGGCAAGTACATGGGGTACAGTCTTATGGCCGTGTCGTTGATCTGATGCTGATTGATTTTGCTTGTCACAGAAAAGGGAAGATGGTAGAATAGTTCCGATTGGGAACTGAAACAATTCTGATTATTGGGGGTAACAGAATATGGATAAGGTTTTGCGTGAACTGATTGATCTGGAGCAGATTAAAAAGCTGGAAAATTCAGAGTGTCAGAATCCGGAAAAAATCCTGGGAGCTCATCCGGAAAAAGTTGGTATGATGTATACCGCATATCTTCCGGATGCGAAGCAGGTTTCTATTCGAATTGATGATACGTTGTATCCGATGCAGCGTGTTGATGCAGAGGGCTTTTTTGCTATGGTTCTTATGGATCAGAAGCGAATGGTTCCGTATCAGTTTTTAGCAGAATACGTCAACGGAGATAAGGAAGAAATCGAGGATCCGTATTCATACCGGTTTGGCTCGCAGTTCACAGAAGAGGATCTGCGAAAATTTGAAGCAGGTACATTTTATAAATCCTACGAAAAGATGGGAGCTCATCCGATGTCCATAGATGGAATCGAAGGTGTTCATTTTGCTGTGTGGGCACCCAATGCCATGCGTGTGAGTGTGGTCGGCGATTTCAACTATTGGAACGGTAAGCGTCATCAGATGAAGAAGCTGGCGAAGTCCGGCATTTATGAGCTGTTTATTCCGGGATTAAAGCCGGGAGCCAAATACAAATTCGAGATAAAAACTTCGAACACAGTATTACTGTTAAAGAGCGATCCGTACGCATTTTATTCGGAATTGCGTCCTGCAACTGCCTCTGTGGTGTATGATGGAGGTCAGTACGAGTGGAATGACAAGGAATGGATGGACAAGCGGGCAGAGCATTTTGGAAAAGAAAAGCCTATGTCTGTTTATGAGGTTCATCTGGGTTCCTGGATGCAGAAACCACTGCGATTGGACGCAGAAGGAAAAACGATCAGCGGAAGTCAGTTTTACACATACAAGGAACTGTCAGAAACACTTGCATCCTATGTAAAAGAGCTTGGTTTTACCCACGTGGAACTGATGCCAGTCATGGAACATCCGCTGGATGCGTCTTGGGGCTATCAGCTAACCGGATATTATGCACCGACTAGCCGTCATGGTACTCCGGATGATTTCAGGTCATTTGTAGATCATTTGCACCAAAATGGGATTGGAGTGATCCTGGACTGGAACCCATCCCATTTTCCGAAAGATGCCCATGGTTTGGCAAGCTTTGACGGAACCTGTCTTTATGAATATCTGGATCCGCGTCAAGGCGAAATTCCTGAGATGGGAACCTTGGTTTACAATTATGGAAGACCACAAGTATCGAATTTCCTGATTTCCAACGCTCTTTATTGGGCAAAGGAGTTTCATGCAGACGGAATCCGAGCAGTGTCGGTAGATTCTATGCTTTATCTGGATTATGGAAAACATTCCGGAGAGTGGATTGCTAATATGTATGGCGGTCATGAAAATCTGGATGCAGTAGAGTTTGTCAAGCATTTAAATTCGATCTTTCACAGAGAAGCACAGGGAGTGATCATGATCGCAGAAGAGTCGACAGCATGGCCGAGACTTACAGGAGACCTGAAAGAGGAAGGTCTGGGATTCGATTATAAGTGGAATTCCGGCTGGCAGCATGATTTCCTTCGTTATATGCAGTGTTCTCCGAAAGATAGAAGCATGTATTATGGGGATCTGACTCTTGGTATGCTGTATGCATACAGTGAAGATTATGTGCAGGGATTCTCTCATGCAGAAGTTGTACATGGAAAAGGTTCCATGTTGGCCAAAATGCCGGGAGATTCCGAGAAGCAAACGTTTGCAAATCTAAGGGCAGTTTATGGATATCTGCTGGGACATCCGGGTAAAAAGCATCTGTTTATGGGACAGGAATTTGCCCAGATGAGCGAATGGAATGAGACCAGGGAACTGGATTGGAGTTTGATCAAGCAGAACGGACATGCAGAGATGCAGGTATTTACGAAGGCCCTTAACAAGCTGTATGTAACGCAGCCTGCACTTTATGAGCGAGATTATGAACCGGAAGGTTTTGAGTGGATCAACTGTACTTCCGATAAAGACAATATCATTGTTTTCAGCCGCAGCTCGGAAAAGCAGGAGGAAACACTGGTGTTCGTATGCAACTTTGGTCCGGTGCCACAGGAGGAATTCTCTTTTGGAGTACCGTTTGCAGGAACGTACAAAGAAATACTCAACAGTGATGCGATTGAGTTTGGCGGAAATGGTCAGGTCAATGCGCAAGCGCAGGAATCTTGCTCGATTGAGAAAGATAATCGAGAAAATTCGATCACAATCCATCTGGCCCCATTGAGTGTCTGTGTATTTGCAGGAACGCCTATGGAAAAGGGTGTGGATACAGAAATTGTTTCAGGTAAATTTGAATCCCCGATTCACCCGCTTCAGACGGCGAAATCAGCTGGCGAGGCTATCGCAAAAAGAGGGGCTGAGAAATTAGATATGCTATCGGAAAAAGTCGGGAAATTTATTAGGAAAAAATAGAAAAATGGAGGAGAACAAATATGTTCGAAAAAGTTTTTGAGCAGGCGATCAGCTGGGTATTTGATACAGGAGTGAATCTTCTGGTAGCATTACTCATTTTACTGATCGGCTTAAAATTAATTAAAAAAGTTCGTATGATCCTTGATCGTACGATGGAAAAAGCGGGAGTTGAAACAACTCTCAGAAGATTCCTCAATGCACTGGTATATGCATTGTTGATCGGTATTTTGGTCTTTATTATTGCAGGCGAGATCGGAATTGAAGTGACTTCCTTAGTTGCTCTTGTCGGTTCCGTTGGTTTAGCACTGTCTCTTGCAATGGAAAAATCCCTTGCGAACTTCGCCGGTGGTGTGATGGTTCTTCTGTTAAAACCGTTCAAAGCAGGTGATTTCATTTCCACTCCGGACGGAGCAGGTGTTGTAGAGTCCATCGGTCTTGTGTATACAACATTAGTAACTGCTGATAACCAGAAGATCAGCATCCCGAACAGCAACATGACAACGAATGTAGTTACAAATGTTACAGGTGTAGAGAAACGTAAAGTCATCTTAAGCGTTGGAATTGGTTACGCTGCAGACCTCAAAAAGGCGAAAGCGGTTGCAGAGCGTGTATTAGAGAACAATGAATACATCATCAATGAAGATGGTCTTCAGGTAGTGGTTGCAGAGCTTGGCGAAAGCAGTGTAAATTTGAGCATTCGCGGTTGGGCAAAAACAGAAGATTACTGGAACGCTTATTTCTCTTTATTAGAAGAGATCAAACTTACATTTGACGAAGAGGGCATTGAGATCCCGTTCAATTATATGAACGTAAATGTGATCAACAATCAGTAATCGTCTATTCACGGACGTTTCGGAAATTGTATGGTTTTTGTAAGGTCTTACGAAGGTTTCCTGTGGTAAAATGAAGCCACGAAACCGGAGGTAAAGGAGACATAAACATGTACATAAAGAAAATAAAAAAGTTTATATTCGGTGTGGCCGCAGGATTGCTTGCCATGGCAGGAACGATGGCAGCCTCATTTCCGGCTTTTGCGGAAGAGGATATGAAAGCGGTTTATTGGATCTATGATAATGGGATCGGATGGTCCGCAGAGACAAAAGACAATCAGTATGTGCAGTCTCCTGTAGATTCTTATGCCACAGCAATCTGGGCCAGCCTGGAAAATCAGCCGGCCGGGATGACAGGAACCATCGAATATCAGGTGAATTTAAGTGGATTTGGCTGGATGCGTTGGTGCGAACATGCAACGGAGGCCGGAAGTTCTGTCGGAAACCGACCATTGGAATCAGTGAAGATGCGTCTCACCGGGCAGGTTGGGGAGCAGTACGATGTTTATTATTCCGTTCTTCAGAATGGAAATTGGACAGAACTTGTTATGAATGGTGAGAAGGCAGGTATAGAAGGTCAGGGACTTCGTGTTGATGGTCTGAGAGTTGCAGTTCGAAAAAAAGGCGCCGGAGTTCCTGAGAATCCAACCACACTTCTAGGCAACGTGGATCCGACGAAGCCAATGGTAGCCTTGACTTATGATGACGGTCCGTCTGCTGTGACGTCCAGAATCCTGGACAGCCTGGAAGCCAACGGAGCCAGAGCAACTTTTTATATGGTTGGCAATCGTATGGGAAGCTACCAGAGTACCATCCAGAGAATGCAGGCGTTGGGATGTGAGCTTGGAAGCCATACATGGAATCATGTATATCTGACCAGACTCTCTGCTGAAGGCATTCATGGAAATCTGAATCAGTTGGATTCAGCATTACAGACGATCGCAGGTGTTCGAAGCGTGACGATGCGTCCGCCGGGTGGTTTCATTAACGGTTCTATACAGTCAGCACTGGCATCCTATGGACAGCCGGCGATCATGTGGTCCATCGATACGCTGGACTGGAAGACGAGAAATGCCCAGTCAACCATCAATACTGTACTGAGCAAAGTGCAAGATGGTGATATTATCCTGATGCATGACCTCTATGGTGCAACCGCAGATGCGTCAGCAGTCCTTATCCCGGAGCTGATCAACCGAGGTTACCAGTTGGTGACTGTCAGTGAGCTGGCAGCTTGCAGAGGCGGTATGCAGCCTGGACAGGTGTATCATTCATTTAGACCGTAAACTGAATATTTAATTGAGTCAACTTGGTAATAAAGAAGTCCCAGGCTGATAGGAGTTTTCAAAACACCTGTCATCCCGGGACTATTTTTATAGCCAAATTATTTGATATGTCTGGATCAACAATCTTTTGGAAATAATTGTTTTAACACTATTTGAGGAAGTTTCTTGTGTACTGTACGATCACGGCAGCGCCTGTCTCGATACAGCTGTCATCAAATGTGTTTTTAGAATTGTGAATGCCGTGTCTGG
>JAZTZT010000022.1:0-28969 GCA_045637605.1 Pilosibacter sp. | reverse complement strand
AGTAGGTCGATGGCTGTCATCGCCATTGCTTTCGCAGCTACCAGATACAGCATCTCACGATTCTGGATCGCATAGCTGGAACCATGTTCTACACCAACAGCACCGCCTACGTACGGATGGATACCCGGAACAAGATGCTGGATATCACCGTAGTCAGAAGAACCTGTTCCGTGGGCGGAATAACCAACATTTTCAGCACCAACCAGTTCTGCACAGTTTGCAGCAAAGAGCTCATTCATCTGCTCATTGTTGATTCGTGGCATATAACCCGGAATATCGATGATCTCAACCTCGGCACCCACTGCCATGGCGCCGGCTTCAAAGGAACGGTTTACTTTCTTAGAAGCATCGAGAACGCTGGCCATAGTTTTACCGCGCACATAAGCTTCAATACGAACGTCGGCCGGAACAATATTTACAAGGTCGCCGCCTTTTGTGATGATCGGATGAACGCGGATCGTATCTTCGTCACGGAAAGTCTCACGGTTTGCATGAATTGCCATAAGACCGATCTGAGCAGCATTGAGGGCATTGATTCCGTTGTGGGGAGCACCTCCTGCGTGAGCTTCTTTACCTGTGTATTTGACAAATTTGCTGACGAAACCGGCAGAAGTACCTGCAGTTTTGCATGTTAAACCTGTCTGGCCGTGGATCATTAAAGAAAGATCAACGTTGTCCAGATAGCCGAGTTTGATCATTTCCTGTTTACCGCCGAGGAAGGAAATCGTTCCATTGGCACGGAGTTCATTTCTCCACTCGATCTCAACACATTCCTCAGCCGGAACAGCCCAGAATTCGATATCGCCATCTAACTCTTCCATAACACCGGAAGTCTTTAATGCGAGAGCAGCGCCAAATGTAGCAGCGATCTGAGCGAAATGGCCGCAGGAGTGTGCAGCGCCTGTCTCCGGGTCTGCGTACGGATGATCCGGGCAAACAACTGCGTCCAGCTCACCCATAAGAGCCAGATTTACTTTGTGGTCACGTCCGGACATTTTTCCGATAATACCTGTCAATGCAATGCCGTCTTCATATGGCATTCCGATCTTTTCATCGATAAACTGCTTCACTTTCGCAGCGGTCTTATATTCTTTATATCCCAGCTCCGGCTCCTGGAAAATGCTGTCGCCGAGGGCCATAATTTCTTCTTTGTGTTCATCAATCGCCTGACACACGCGTTCTTTTAAACTCTTTACGTCCATGATAAAACCCCTCCGTTATGTTGTTTCACGATCACTAGAATCATTTAAATAAGTATATCATGGGAATATAAAAAAAGCTATTTATTTCCCACCGTGTGGAAGGAAATAAACAGCTTTTTGCCAGTTTTATGCGGACAGCATATTTTGGGCTGTCTGGATCAATTCGGTCAATTGTCCGGCTTCATATGTGCAGCTGATCTGGAAGAGTGCATCAGAGAGAAATTGACGGATTTCCCTTGTCGATTGTTCTTGTGATGCGAGTGCAATGGAACCAAGCAGGGTAAGAAGCTGTAGTTTAGCATTGCGCAGAAGCTCTGAGGATTCCAATGTTTCCGCCATGTCATAGTCAGCAGTTCGTCCGCAGGGATATTGACAGGCTGCACAGTCCGGAGCCATCAAAGCCTTTTCTGTATGAAGGGTCTGGATTGCTTGTTTCACAGAGGTCTCTATATGTTCGGAAATTTCCGTTTCAGAATCTGCCCACACCGGATCGTATGCAAGAGAAAGTCCCTGGATCAGGGCCATTCCGGAACTATCAAGGATTTCTTTGCTTTCAGAAGCTCTTGAAAGTCCGATCAGTGCGCCAAATAATTGTTGTCTCAATGAATGCATATTCTTCCTCCTACACTTAGGATACGATGGTACCGTCGGTATCAATGGTAACGATCTTTAACGGAATGTCTTTTCCGCTGACAGCCAACGCCTGCTGAACAGCCATTCCCATTCCTCCACAACATGGAACAGTCATGCGAGTAACTGTAATCTCGCGGATATCATTCTGACGGAAAATTTCAGCCAGTTTCTCTGCGTAATTGGCAGCATCCAGTTTAGGACAACCGATCAGAGTCACATGGTCAGCGATGAAATCCTGATGGAAGTTTCCGTAAGCGTAAGCGGTACAGTCAGCTGCGATCAAAAGTTTACATCCATTGAAAAATGCAGCACGGATCGGAACCAGTTTGATCTGGACCGGCCACTGCTTGAGACAGGACGGTATCGGTTCCGCATGTTCCATAGCATCGTGAGAGGACTGATTTTTCATAGCTTCAAGTCTGCTCATAACGGCTTCGTGATCATAAGCGGCCGCTTCGCGCTCAATAATGGTGATCGCATCAGTCGGGCATGCAGGGAGGCAGTCTCCCAAACCATCACAATAGTCATCTTTGATGAGACGCGCTTTACCATCGATCATCACGATCGCAGCCTCGTGGCAGGCAGACGCACAAGCACCACATCCATTACATTTTTCAGCATCAATATTTACAATTTTTCTAATCATGCAAAATACCTCCGTGGAAATTGTCAATTCTTGACTTTATGTGGTCATTATACTACAATAAAACAAGTCTGTATGTTGTAATTGCAACATAGAAATGAAGAAATTAATAAATGCAGGAGAGGAGAAGTCGACATGTCAAAAGAAGAAAAAGAGAGACAATTGCGTCGTGAACTGCGCCGGATCGAGCGGAAAAAGCAAGAACGAATCCGCCAGTTGTTGATGAGTGGCCTGTTATGTGTGTCGGCTTTGATCATACTCGCAGCCGGAATTGTTCTATATAAAAATGTATTCCAGAAGAAACCGATCGATCCGTCAACGATACAGGTTCCGGAATATGTGGACGTAAAACTCCTTACTCCGAACGAATATTCCAGACCGGAACTTCCATTGGTGGAAGTAAACGGAATTGTTGTTCATTATGTAGCAAATCCATGCAGCACCGCTCTGGAAAACCGAGATTATTTCGAATCACTAAAGTATCAGGGAGGAAACAATGCGACTTCTGTAAGCAGCCATTTTGTGATTGGTCTGGAAGGAGAAGTGGTCCAGTGCGTTCCGTTAAATGAAGTGGCATATGCTTCCAATAACCGAAATAGTGATACGATTTCAATCGAATGCTGCCATCCGGACACAACCGGAAAGTTTTATGACAGTACATACACATCTCTGGTGAATTTAAGCGCATATCTTTGCCGTGAGTTTGAATTGGAGGCAAAGGATGTGATCCGTCATTACGATGTGACAGGAAAAGCCTGCCCGAAATACTTTGTGGACCATGAAGAGAAGTGGGAGCAGTTTCATGAGGATGTGCAGGCGGCGTTGGAGATTATTAAGTAATGTGTGTATTTAGTTTAGTAAAAATAAAATAGAAGTATCAGTAGAAAATTCCCGTACTATCTCAAAATACGGCTGACTACCCTTGCTTCACTTCGTTTTATTCGCCCTTACGTCGGTCGCGATAAGGACGTTTGCGACCTCTGTAAGGGCGCAAAACTTGTGAAGCGCAGTCGTCCAGCCTATCATTTGAGATATGTACGGGATTTTCTATCAGATACTA
This sequence comes from Pilosibacter sp., assembly GCA_045637605.1. Taxonomy (GTDB): domain Bacteria; phylum Bacillota; class Clostridia; order Lachnospirales; family Lachnospiraceae; genus Pilosibacter. The sequence goes on along the minus strand of JAZTZT010000022.1, from coordinate 25,431 downwards.
TTTTATTCTTTACTAATCTAAGTACACTTATTAACAATCAGGCTTCACATTTACTGAAAAAGCCTGTAATCTTAGTGCTGTGCAGTTACTGGTATTTAATTAAGGTAACTTGGCTATGAAAAAGTCCCAGGATGACAGGTGTTTTCAAGAAGGACCATAGAATTCCGTCGGTACTTGGCGCTTTAGCGCCTTAGTACCGTTACGCAATTCTCTGAGCGAAAGCGAGTCCGCTTGAAAATTCCTATCATCCTGGGACTTCTTTATCACCAAGTTGACTCAATTAAATACACACTTACACATTAAAACGGAACAGAACTACGTCACCATCTTTGATCACGTACTCTTTACCCTCGATGCGTACGAGACCTTTGTCTCTGGCTGCACTGTAGGAACCACAATCAAGAAGATCTTTGTAGTTTACAACTTCAGCTTTGATGAAACCACGCTCGAAGTCGGAGTGGATCTTACCTGCTGCCTGCGGAGCTTTTGTGCCGAGTTTGATTGTCCAGGCACGTGTCTCATCTTCACCGGAAGTGAGGAAGCTGTGGAGACCAAGTGTACGGTAACTTGCAGCGATCAGCTTGTCCAGACCAGATTCTTCCAGACCGAGATCTTCGAGGAACATCTTCTTCTCATCCTCATCCAGCTCTGCAATTTCCTGCTCGATCTGAGCGCAGATTACAAACACTTCAGAATCATTTTCAGCAGCGAACTCACGAACAGAAGCAACGTACTGGTTGTTTGCTGCATCATCAGCAAGCTCATCCTCAGCTACATTTGCAGCAAAGATAACCGGCTTCCATGTTAACAGGTTTAAGGAGTTGATGAATGTAAGAGCTTCTTCATCTTCACACTCAAAGCTCTTAGCAAGCTTGCCGTCTTCCAGGTGAGCTTTCATAGCCTTTACGATCTCTAATTCTTTCGCGATTGCCTTGTTGTTAGCAGCACCTCTTGCACCTTTTGCGATTCTTCTTTCAAGAATCTCAATATCGGAGAAGATCAGCTCTAAGTTAATTGTTTCGATATCACGGAGCGGATTTACACTGCCGTCAACGTGGATAACGTTGGAATCCTCAAAGCAGCGAACAACGTGAACGATCGCATCAACTTCACGAATATTGGAGAGGAACTGGTTACCAAGACCCTCACCTTTAGAAGCGCCTTTTACAAGACCTGCGATATCAACGAACTCGATCACAGCCGGAGTTGTCTTTTTGGATTTGTAAAGATCAGTTAACAGTTTTAAACGGAAATCCGGAACCGGAACGATACCTACGTTTGGATCGATTGTACAGAACGGATAGTTTGCGGATTCAGCGCCGGCTTTTGTCAGGGAGTTGAATAATGTACTCTTACCTACGTTCGGCAGACCTACGATACCTAATTTCATATATTTGCTATCTCCTTTGAATAATAGAATCATTAGATTTCAATGGTTATATATGGCATTTCCTATGCCACAACTTTTATTCTAACATAAGTAGTTTTGTTTCTCAATACTGAAGTTGCAAGAAAATCGGAGAATACAAGAAAAACCGCCCACCGGATATTTCCGGCAGGCGGTAGTGTTACTACGGGAAAACCGAACTCTGCTTCACTGCGTTTGGGCAGACGGGAAACTCGAACTCCACTTCGTTTCGTTTGAGTATCACTCACTGTGTAGACGGGAAACTCAAACTCCGTTGCACTCCGTTTGAGTAGCGCTCACTACGTGAGCTTTATTCGTTGCAGATCTCCCAAACGATTGCTGTATGTAATTTAACGTTTGTCACAAGTGCGCTCTCATCGAAGTTGAATTTACCATTGTGGTGCGGAGCTGCGATATCAGCACCAACGCCCATGTAAGTTGCAAGACCGCCGTGCTCCTGAACTTTTGCCATTAAGTATGTAGCATCCTCGGAACCTGTGAAGCCATCCTCCGGCTGATATTTTGTGATTTCCGGAAGACGAGCCTGTGCTCTGTTGATGTACGGCTCAAGAGCCCAGTCACTGTCAGCGCTAGATGCGGAACCCATGATCGCTGTCTCTACAGTACATCCGAACATCTGCGCTGCACCTTCAATGCTGCTCATTGCACGGTTGTATACGCCGCGCTCGATGTCAGCTGTCTTGCCGCGAGTCTCAACCTGGATCACAGCCTTATCCGGAACTACATTTCTGCCTGTACCGCCGTGGATGGTACCAACGTTGATACGGGATGCGCCACGGGAATCCTGACATGCTGTATGCATCGCAAGACAAGCTGCGGAAGCAGCGAGGATCGCACTTCTGCCTTCCTGCGGAGTCATACCTGCGTGGGAAGCAACACCGTGGAATGTAGCATCGATTTTAGTTGTGGAAAGGAAATCCTTTGTAAGACCGATCAGTTCACCTGTCTTGTAGCCCATGCCAAGATGGCTGGAGAAGAACATATCTACATCGTCAAGAATACCGCCTTCTGCGATGGACTGTGCACCTTTTACACCTTCCTCTGCTGGCTGGAAGATCATCTTGATCGTACCGCAGAGCTCATCTTTGATCTCATTGAGGGCCAGTGTTGTATAAAGACCCATAGTTGCATGACCGTCATGGCCGCAAGCGTGCATGCAGTTTGCATTAACAGAAGCGAAACCTTCCTGGAACGGAACGTGGTTTGGATCGTTTGTCTCGTTTACATCATTACAGTCGATGTCGAAACGGATCGCGATCGTTTTGCCCGGTTTTCCTGTTTCGATGATCGCGCAGGCACCTGTGAAGCCCTTCATCTCTGCAATGATCTCCGGATCTGCACCCTGTTCGATGGCACGTTTCTGATGAGCCTCTAATACTTCCTGTGTCGGATAGGACCAAAGGAAATTCGGGTTGATGATCTCATGACCGTATTTAAACGGAATGTTATTCTCTTTTAATACTTTGATAATTTTTGCTGTTGTACGGTACTCTCTCCAACCCGGCTCTGCATATTTGTGCAAGTCACGGCGGCAAGCTACCATCTCATCGTTCCAGCTTTCAATTTTGCTTAAAATGTTTTCAATTCCCATTGTAAAACCCTCCATAATTTAGAAAACATAATTGCTTTGCTCCTGGTCATACTAATCACGTACAGGAAACAAAATACCTTAGTTTAAGTATAAAAGTTGGTAAATAGAAAGTCAACCGCAATCAAAAACTTAATTTGTCGAAAATAGGCGACTGATGTCATGCGAATTTGTTTGCATTTTGTAGTATTTCGTTATAAAATAGGACTCACAAATCAGTAAAGGAGCGTGGATATGACAGCAGGAGCAGATTTGAGTTTTGTGAATCTGGGGTTTACGGTTGAGCATATGGTAAAAAGCTTTAATATAGGAAGTTTTTCCGTTGCATTTTATGGTCTGATCATTGCGATCGGTATGATGTGCGGTATCTTGATGGCGCAGGCGGATGGAAAGCGCAGAGGTCATGACCCGGAGATTTACCTGGATTTTGCTATTTACGGCATTTTATTTGCAATCTTAGGAGCCAGAATTTATTACGTAGTATTCCAGTGGGGATATTATAAGGAAAACCTAACAGAGATCATCAATCTTAGAAAGGGCGGACTGGCGATCTACGGTGGAATCATCGGTGGTATACTCACTTTATATGTTTTTGCAAAGAGGAAAGGTCTTTCCTTTTTCTCCATGGCAGATTCCGTCGTTCTTGGACTTGTAACCGGTCAGATCATCGGTAGATGGGGAAATTTCTTTAACTGTGAAGCATTTGGTGGATTTACTGACGGCTTGTTTGCCATGAGGATCAAGCGAAGCATTGTAAGTGCGAACATGATCTCGCAGGAGCTGATCGACAATTTGATCGTAGAGAATGGAGTGGAGTACATACAGGTACATCCGACTTTCCTTTACGAGTCTTTGTGGAATGTGGGTGTGCTGCTCTTTATGTTATGGTATCGCAAGAGAAAGAAATTTGATGGTGAAATGCTTCTCATTTACTTTGCAGGATATGGCGTCGGACGTGCTTGGATCGAGGGACTGAGAACCGATTCTCTTCTTGTGCCGGGTACCGGACTTGCAGTATCCCAGTTATTATCCATTGTCCTTGTGGTGGTTTCTCTGGCAATCCTTTTCTATCGCCATAGACAGGAAGCAAAGAGAAGAGAGGGGAACTCATAAATGGAAAAAACGCTGGATAAACAGAGATTAATCGAAAAAATTGAGGCGGCCAGAATGAAGTTAAATGACAGCATCGATGCCAAAAAAGATTATGATACTATATATCGGTACAGCGTGGAACTGGATCACTTAATAGAACTATATATTGTGGCCGGATATTAACAAAAACAATAGATATAGACCCTGGAAAAAGTCGCAGATTTGCGGCTTTTTTTTGTTACTTTTTTCTTAAAAAATTCTTGCCATTTTAGTTGAAATGTACTAAGATTATTACAGAAGTGGTGAAAAGTGGGTTAAAGTGGAGCGAAATGGAGAGAAAGTGGTTCTCTATGGAGCGCACGGAGTACAGGAGAAAAGGATGTTCATTGGTGAGTACAGTCATACAATCGATACAAAAGGTCGTTTGATTGTTCCGTCCAAGTTCCGTGAGCAGCTGGGCGAAGAGTTCGTTGTTACCAAGGGATTGGACGGCTGTCTTTTCGTGTACGAAAATACGGAATGGAAATCCTTCGAAGAAAAACTTCACGCACTTCCGCTTACCAATGCCAATGCCAGAAAATTTTCAAGATTCTTCCTGGCAGGTGCCAGCGCCTGTGAAGTGGACAAGCAGGGAAGAATTTTGATCCCGGCTGTGTTGAGAGATTTCGCAAAACTGGAAAAAGACGTTGTTTTAGTAGGCGTCGGAAGCCGTATCGAGATCTGGAACAAAGCATTATGGACTGAAAAGAACGTATATGATGACATGGAAGAAATTGCAGAAAATATGGAAGGTCTTGGCATATGATTTTTGAACACAAGTCAGTTCTCCTTTATGAGACAGTAGACAGCTTAAATATCAAACCGGACGGAATTTACGTCGATGGTACTCTTGGCGGCGGCGGACACGCTTTCGAAGTCGCAAGCAGACTCGGAGAGAACGGCCGTCTGATCGGTATCGATCAGGATGCGGATGCGATCAAAGCAGCGACAGAACGTCTGGAACCATTTAAAGAGAAAGTTACCATTGTTCGGAGCAACTACCGTAATATCAGGGAAGTGCTCACAGGATTGGGGATTCAAAAAGTAGATGGTATTTATCTCGATTTAGGTGTTTCTTCTTACCAATTGGACACGGCAGAGCGAGGATTCACTTATCGAGAGAATGCCCCTCTGGACATGCGTATGGACCAGAGAAACGAAAAGACCGCAGCGGATATCGTCAATGACTACACGGAGATGGAACTTTTCCGTGTAATCCGCGACTACGGTGAAGACAAATTTGCGAAGAATATCGCAAAACACATTGTAAGATCAAGAGAGAATGGAAGGATCGAGACAACCGATCAGTTGGTGGAGATCATCAAAGCCGCGATCCCGGCGAAGATGAGAATGGAAGGTGGTCATCCGGCCAAGAGAACCTTCCAGGCGATCCGAATCGAGCTCAACAAAGAACTGGAAGTTCTGACAGATTCCATTGATACGATGATCGATCTGTTAAATCCGGACGGAAGACTTTCGATCATTACATTCCATTCCCTGGAAGATCGTATCGTAAAGCTGCGCTTCCGTGACAATGAAAATCCTTGTGTATGCCCGCCGAACTTACCGGTTTGTGTATGCGGCAAAAAGAGCAAGGGCAAAGTGATCACGAGAAAACCGATCATCCCGGCAGATGAGGAGATCGAAGAGAATAAGCGTTCCAAGAGCTCCAAGCTCCGTGTATTTGAACGCAGATAAAGATTAAGGCACTCGAAGAAATATGATAGAAAGGAAGTGATAGTATGGCTACAGGAAGAGACATCAAGAGAACAAATTCAGCGTATGTAGTTGGCAATACAGCGAGACAGTTACATGTACAGGAACGCGAGTATTTCCAGGAAGAACGCCATGCTGTTACACCTAGAAGAGGCCAGGAGAGAGCATTGCCGATGGAGCTTCCATTCGTCATTATGCTGACGATCGCAGCAATCTGCACTCTTTACCTGTGCGTGAGTTACCTTCAGCTCCAGTCGTCCATCACAGCGAGACTGGATCACATCGAATATCTCGAAGAACGTATTGAGACATTAAAAGCCGACAACGACGCACTTGAGACCCGAATCAATACTTCCGTCGATCTTGACTATGTTTACAAAGTTGCAACAGAGGAACTTGGCATGGTTTATGCCAACAAGAATCAGGTTCGTTTGTACAATAAGACGGAAAGCGAGTATGTGAGACAGTATGAAGACATCCCAGAACGGTAACAGAAATAAAAGAAAAGTACTGACACGGTATATGCAAGAGAAGCTGGCGGTTACGGTCCTCGTAATTACGCTGGCTTTAATTGGTCTTGTGGCAGTTCTCTATAATCTGATCGAAGATAAAAATGAAGAATACACCCAGATTGTGCTGAACCAGCATTCGTCCTTCGACAGCCGTACGATCCCGTACCGAAGAGGCGACATTGTGGACCGAAATGGTACGTATCTGGCTACCAGTGAGAAGGTGTATAACCTGATCCTGGACCCGAACCAGATCAACAAAGCACCGGAAAAGTATCTGGAGCCAACGGTGCAGGCACTTTGTGAAGTGTTTGGTTATGACAGACAGACGGTTCTTGATACGATCAGCAAGAACAGTGAATCTTATTATGTAAAGTTTGCACGCCAGCTTTCTGTTGATGAGAAGGAAGCATTTGAAGAAAAGGCAAACGAGATGAACAAGAAATTCACGGACGATCGTAAGTCTTCCCGTGTCAAAGGCGTCTGGTTTGAAGACGAATACCGCAGATTTTATCCATATGGTGCACTGGCGTGCAACGTAGTCGGATTCTCTTTTGACAATGGTAAACAGGGCAGTGGTGGTATCGAGCAGTTTTACAATAGTGAACTGATCGGTATCAACGGACGTGAATACGGTTATCTGGACAGTGAGTCCAACATGGAGAAGATCATCAAATCGGCAGAAAATGGTCATACGATCGTTTCTACTATTGATACCAATATCCAGAAGACCGTTGAAAAGTACATTGACGAGTGGATGAACGGAATCGGCAGTGAGACGATCTCTGTTTTGGCAATGGATCCAAACAACGGAGAGATTCTTGCGATGGCATCCAACCGAAGGTTTGATCTGAATGATCCGAGAAATCTATCCTCCATGTATTCAGAAGCAGAGCTTGCAGCGATGACGGAATCTGAAAAGACAGAAGCATGGAATAAGATGTGGCGTAACTTCGCGGTCAGCGACAGCTACGAGCCGGGTTCTCCGGCAAAACCATTAACCGTTGCAGCTTGCCTGGAAGAAGGTGTGGTATATCAGAATGAAACATATCTCTGCGACGGTGGCCAGCATGTAGGCGGTTACAACATCCGCTGTGTCAGCCGACTGGGCCATGGCACTATCTCTCTGGAACAATCCTTGATGAAATCCTGCAACGACGTTATGATGCAGATCTCCGCAAGACTCGGCATCCAGAAGTTTGCAAAATATCAGGAGATCTTTGGTTTTGGTCAGAAGACCGGCATTGATCTTCCGGGTGAGGCAGATACATCCGGACTGATCCGTACAGCAGACAATATGGGTTCAACAGACCTTGCATGTTATTCTTTCGGACAGAACTACAACTGTACGATGGTACAGATGGCAGCAGCTCTTTCTTCTATTATTAATGGCGGTTCTTATTATGAGCCTCATGTGGTAAAACAGATTCTCAATGAACAGGGAGCTGTTGTGAAGAAGATCGAACCAAATCTGGTTCGCGAGACGGTTTCTCAGGCAACCAGTGAGTTTGTGGTCGAATCAATGTTCAAGACAGTAGATCATGAAGAAGGAACCGGTAAAGCTGCTCGTGTAACCGGATATAAAGTCGGTGGAAAGACCGGTACAGCACAGAAACTTCCGCGTTCTGCAAAGAATTACTTAGTTTCTTTTGCAGGTTTTGCACCGGCGGATGATCCGCAGGTTCTGGTTTATGTGTGTATTGATACTCCGCATCTTCCGGGTGAGGAGCAGGCACACAGTTCATTTGCGATAGAAGTATTCCAGAAGATTTTAACGGACATTCTTCCATATATGAATGTATTTCCTGATACTGAGATTCCGGAAGCGGTAGATGAAAACCTCGCAAATCAGGAAGAAGGTATTACCAACAAGAACGAAGGCGGTATGGAGCCGACTGCAGAGCCGAACACAGAAGTGGAAGAAGGGGATGCTGAAAAGCCAACAGAGCCGGATGAAGAGGTAATTTCCCATGAAGGCGGTCTTGGACTTCCGGAGGTGGACCTGGAAACAACGATTACGATCGATCCGATGCCGGAAGGCGTGACAGATGTTGCAGCTCCGGGCCCTGGTGAAAAGATACCGGGAGAATAGAGGTACAAATGGAAAGACAGGTTGATTTAAAAGAAATATCTGATGGAAAATTATATGGTTTAGAGGACATGGTAAGAGCAGACTGCGCAGGTTGCGCAGGCTGCTCTGCGTGTTGCATGGGGATGGGGAATTCTGTAGTCCTGGACCCTTACGATGTACACCGTCTGGTAACAGGAACCGGTATGAGCTTTGAGGCATTGCTTCAGAACCACCTGGAACTGAATGTTGTGGACGGGGTGATTCTTCCAAACTTGAAAATGGCGGGAGAAAAGGAAGCATGTGCTTTTTTAAATGAAGAAGGGCGCTGCAATGTGCATCCGTATCGTCCGGGTATCTGCAGGATCTTTCCTCTGGGACGACTGTACGAAGACGGCAGTTTCCGATATATTCTGCAGATAAATGAATGCAAGAAGGGAAATCGTTCCAAAGTGAAGGTGAAAAAGTGGATCGATACCCCGGACGCAAAGAACTATGACAAATATATTGCCAAGTGGCATTATTTCTTAAAAGATCTGCAGAACATTGCAAGAGAAGATGAGGAAGGTACAGCAGCAAAGACCATCAGTATGTATGTGTTAAAAACATTTTACTTAACTGGATTTACAGCTGAAAAAGATTTCTTTGAGCAGTTTTACAACCGATTGGCAGCAGCCGGTAATCTGTTCGGATTACAGTAGGAACTTGACCGAACGGACATAATTTGACTGAAACGCAATATAATGAGTAACAAGACATTCGTGCAGGTGTGGCTTGATGAATTCCTTTTTGACGCACCACCGAAGAAAAATCCTCATTGTTACGGTCGGTGCAATTCTTTTGATCCTGGGATTGATCGGGCAGCTTGGCTACCTGATGATCGTGCAGTCAGAACACTATAGTGAGCTGGCAGATGAATTACACCAGCGAGAACGGACGATCAAAGCTGCCCGTGGAGAAATCGTGGATCGAAATGGTACGGTCATTGCGACCAACCGGACGGTCTGTACGGTTTCTGTCATTTTCAATCAGGTGGAAGACCGGGAAAAGGTCATAGAGATGCTCTGTAAAGAGTTGAATCTATCGGAGATCGAGGTTCGAAAGAAGGTAGAAAAACGTTCCTCAAGAGAGATCATAAAGACCAACGTGGATAAGAAGGTCGGGGACCGGATCCGCAAGTACAATTTTGCAGGCGTTAAAGTGGATGAGGATTACAAGCGATATTATCCGTATCACAGTCTGGCTTCGAAGGTCCTGGGATTTACCGGTGCAGATAATCAAGGGATCATTGGACTGGAAGTCAAATATGAGTCTTACCTCAAGGGTCGGGACGGAGTGATCCTGACATTGGCGGATGCCAAGGGTGTGGAGCTGGAATATGCTGCGGAAGACCGTGTGGAACCCATAGCCGGAAACACATTGACGATCAGTTTGGATGTGAACATTCAGAAATATGCAGAGCAGGCTGCGTATCAGGTTATGGAAAAGAAGGGTGCAAAAGCTGTTTCCATTGTGATCATGAATCCGCAGAATGGCGAGATCTATGCTATGGTCAATGTACCGGAGTTTGATCTGAACGATCCCTTCAATCTTGGTACAGATGTGGTTTTCAGTTCGGCGGAAGAAAAGCAGAACCTGCTGAATCACATGTGGAGGAATCGCTGCATCAACGATACCTACGAACCTGGATCTACCTTCAAGATCATTACAGCTGCTGCCGGACTGGAAGCAGGAGTGGTATCATTGACGGACAGCTTTTCCTGCCCCGGATTTCGAATTGTGGAAGACCGAAAAATCCGCTGTCATAAAGTCGGTGGACACGGCGGTGAAACATTCCTGCAAGGGGCGATGAATTCCTGCAATCCGGTATTCATTGATGTTGGACAGCGGTTGGGTGTGGAATCCTTTTATCATTATTTTGAACAGTTTGGTCTGCTGGGCAAGACTGGGATTGATCTTCCCGGCGAAGCAGGGACCATTATGCATAATAAAGACAATATGGGGCTGGTGGAATTGGCGACCGTATCCTTTGGTCAGTCATTCCAGATCACCCCGATGCAGCTTTTGACAACCGCTTCTTCTATTATAAATGGAGGAAATCGGATCACACCACATTTTGCAGTGAAGGCGGAGAGTAAGGACGGAGCTATGGTGCGAGAATTTACGTATCCGGTCCGAGAAGGTGTGGTGTCTGAGAAGACCAGCGAGACCATGCGCTATGTGCTTGGGCAGGTGGTTGCGGAAGGGAGCGGCAATAAAGCTCAGGTGGAGGGATATTCTGTCGGTGGAAAAACAGCCACTTCAGAAAAGCTTCCGCGCAGCTTGAAAAAATACATTTCTTCATTTCTTGGGTTTGCTCCGGTGGAAGATCCACAGGTGATCGCATTGATCACGATTGATGAACCGGTAGGCATTTACTATGGAGGTACCATTGCAGCTCCGGTCATCGGAGATATTTTTGAGATGATCCTCCCATATTTGGGGATTGAGGCAAATATTCTAATTGATTAATTAGGAAAAAGGACGTATACTAGATAGGAAAATTAAAATAGGGGAAATTTACATAAGAGATAGAGGTGCAGTATGGTAAATGAAACAATCTTAGCAGTGATCATCGCCTTTGCAATCAGCGCGGCTCTTTGCCCGGTGGTCATTCCGTTCCTTCACAAGTTAAAATTCGGACAGCAGGTCAGAGAAGACGGTCCGCAGGCCCATCTGAAAAAGAAGGGTACCCCGACGATGGGCGGTATTGTGTTTGTACTCAGCGTGATCATTACTTCATTATTTTATATGAAAGATTATCCGAAGATCATTCCGATCCTGTTTATGACAGTAGGTTTTGGTCTGGTAGGATTTTTAGATGACTATATTAAGATCGTTAAGAAGAATTCCGACGGTCTGAGCCCGAAGCAGAAGCTTCTTTTCCAGTTTGTGATCACAGGAATCTTTGCATATTATCTGATGACTTCTAAGGAGGTAGGAACAGGTATGCTCATCCCGTTCACAGGCGGTGTAGAAAACGGTTTCTATCTGGAACTCGGCTGGCTCTTTATTCCGGCTCTGTTCTTTATCGTATTAGGAACTGACAACGGTGTAAACTTCACAGACGGTCTGGACGGACTTTGCACGAGCGTGACAATCCTGGTAGCGACATTCTTTACAGTGGTTGCCATCGGTGAAAACGCAGGCATCAGCCCGATCACAGGCGCAGTAGTGGGAAGTCTCCTCGGATTCCTGTTATTTAACGTATACCCGGCGAAGGTGTTCATGGGTGACACCGGTTCCCTGGCACTGGGCGGTTTCGTGGCATCCAGCGCATTCATGATGCAGATGCCTCTCTTCATCGCTATTGTTGGTATGATTTATCTGGTGGAAGTTCTCTCTGTTATCATCCAGGTAACATACTTTAAGAAAACAGGCGGAAAACGAATTTTTAAAATGGCTCCGATCCATCACCACTTTGAACTTTGTGGTTGGTCTGAAACAAGAGTCGTTGCAGTATTTTCAATCGTTACAGCAATCCTTTGTCTGATTGCATACTTAGGATTATAGGAGGAAGAACTATGTCACAGAAAGTATTAGTAGCCGGAACAGGCATCAGTGGTATCGCAGCAGCGAAACTTCTTCTCGCTCAGGGCGGCGAAGTTGTATTATATGATGGAAATGATAAATTATCCGCAGAGGATTTAAAGGCGAAATTTGACGAGGGCGCGAAGGTGACTGTAATCCTCGGCGAATTAAAAAAATTAGACCTGACAGGTGTAGAACTTGCAGTTATCAGCCCGGGTATCTCCCTGGAAGCTCCGTTTGTGGCAGTGATCGATGAGGCAAAGATCCCGATCTGGAGTGAGATCGAGCTTGCATATCATTGCACAAAGGGTAAGATCGCAGCGATCACAGGTACTAATGGAAAGACTACAACAACAGCTCTCACAGGTGAGATCATGAAGCATTTCTGCGAAAGCGTTTTCGTAGTTGGCAATATTGGTGATCCGTATGCATTGCATGCACTTGAGACTGTGGATGAGTCTGTAACAGTAGCGGAGATCTCCAGCTTCATGCTTGAGACCATTATGGATTTCCGTCCGAATGTATCTGCAATTACAAATATTACTCCGGATCATTTGGATCGTCATAAAACGATGGAGTGTTACATTCAGGTAAAAGAGGGAATCGCAAGAAATCAGACAGAAGAGGATACTTGTGTTCTCAACTACGATGATGAGGTTCTCCGTGAGTTCGGCAAGACATTAAAATGTAAAGTAATCTATTTCAGCCGAAAAGAGCAGCTGGAAAGCGGCATCTTTATGGATGGCGATATGATCATCTACAGACATGACGGAAAGAACGAAGAAGTTCTCAATGTAAACGATTTAAATATCATCGGTGGTCATAACCATGAAAACGTGATGACAGCAGTTGGTATTACTTTAAGCCTTGGCGTTCCGATGGATGTGATCGCGGAAGCTTGTAAAGAGTTCAAGGCAGTTGAACACAGAATCGAGTTCGTAAGAGAGCGCTTTGGTGTGAAGTATTACAATGACTCCAAGGGAACCAATCCGGATGCTGCGATCCAGGCGATCAAAGCGATGCCGGGTCCGACTCTTCTCATCGCGGGTGGTTACGACAAGCATTCTGAGTATGATGAGTGGATCGAGAGCTTTGACGGAAAGGTACGTTATCTCGTACTGATCGGCCAGACAAGAGATAAGATCGCCGAGTGTGCAAGAAAACACGGCATGAATGATATTATGTATGCGGAGGATTTAAAGGAGGCCGTTCAGGTCTGCGCATCCTACGCAAACAGCGGAGACTTTGTTCTCCTTTCTCCGGCATGTGCAAGCTGGGGACAGTTTAAAAACTTTGAAGAGCGCGGAACCATGTTCAAGGAGTTCGTAAACGCTCTGTAATTTATGATGTAAATTTCGCAGAACAGGAGGAAGGCGACATGCAGCAGGCGCAGGCCGTAAAAAAGAAAAAGAAAAAACTGCGCAGATATTATGATTATAGTCTGTTGTTCACGATCATCTTCCTGACCGTGTTCGGACTGATCATGATCTACAGCTCCAGCTCCTACAACGCGCAGATTGACGGAAAAGCTCCGTCTTATTACATGACCAGACAGATGTATATTGCCTTGGGTGGATTTGCAGGCATGCTGATCATTTCAAAAATGGATTACCATTGGTTTGCAAAGTTCGCACCATTGGCGATCGCTGTATCATACATCAGTATGATCCTGGTTAACTTTACCCCGCTTGGCATTGCGCGTAACGGTAAAAAGAGATGGCTCGGTTATGGATCCCTTACGATCCAGCCGGCAGAGATCGTTAAGATCACATTGATCCTTGTGTTGGCACTGATCATCGCCAATATGGGAAAAAAGATCAATGAATGGAAATCCTGGGGCCTTGTATCAGCATTATTTCTTCCGTTGGCATTGATGGTCATGATGAACAACTTAAGTTCCGGTATCATCATCTGTGGTATCGCCATCGTGATGATGTTCGTTGCCAATAAGAGAAAATGGCCATTCGTTTTATTCATTGTTTCAGTAGCAGCCGTGATTTTATTTGCTCCTACGGTAGCGATCGCATTGGAAGAGGCCGGTATTCTTCAGGAATACCAGTTAAGACGAATCCTGGTGTGGAAAAATCCGGAAGCGTATCCGACAGACGGTGGATATCAGGTACTTCAGGGACTTTATGCGATCGGTTCCGGCGGACTTCTCGGTAAAGGTCTGGGACAGAGTATTCAGAAGCTGAGCTTCCTTCCGGAGCCTCAGAATGATATGATCTTTGCGATCATCTGTGAAGAACTCGGTCTGTTTGGTGCTGTGATGGTGATTTTCCTGTTTATGTTTATGATCTACCGCTTTATGCGTATCGCAAACAGCGCATCAGATATTTTTGGCTCTTTCCTTGTGATTGGAGTGTTAGCTCACATTGCGATCCAGGTTATTCTGAATATCGCGGTAGTAACCAATGTGATCCCGAATACCGGTATCACACTTCCGTTTATCAGTTACGGCGGTACATCGATCCTGTTCTTGATGGTAGAGATGGGAATCGTGCTGAGTGTATCAAACGGAATTACACTGGAATCTTAACTAGAGGTAACATAGAATGAGAAGAAGAAGAGGAAGAGGGTACTCCGGATTCAGAGGGTACGGAAGAAGACGCGGAAGAGGAAAGACGGTAGCCATTGTGCTTGGTGTGATCCTTGCGATCGTGCTTCTCATCGGTATTCTGTTATTTGCGACACAGATTAAAGAAATCGAAGTGACAGGAAATCAGCATTACACAGAAGAGCAGATCATTGATTTGATCTTTGATGAAACATGGTCTAAGAATTCTGCGTACTGCTATTACGAAAATAATTTTCAGGAACCGAAATCCATTCCATTCATTGAAGAATATAAAGTGGAATTCCAGAGTCCCACTAAGGTGAGAGTTGTTGTTTATGAGAAAAGTGTAGTTGGTTATGTTTCCTATATGAGCAGCTATATGTATTTCGATAAAGACGGTATCATCGTGGAAAGTTCCATAGAACAGCTTCCGGGCATTCCGTGGATCACAGGAATGGAATTTGGACATATTGTCCTTCACCAGCCGCTTCCGGTAGCGAATCAGTCCATTTTCGATCAGATCTTGAACCTGACACAGGTGCTCTCCGTTAACGGTGTGCATGTGGACAAGATCAATTATAACAGCTTCCTGGAAGCCGAGCTTACGATCGGCGACATCATCGTAGAATTGGGAAATGACGACAATCTGAACGGAAAGGTTTCCGAGCTCAGTGACATTTTACCGGAATTAACAGGACTTTCCGGAACCCTTTATCTGGATAGTTACGATGAAAACAACAGCAATCCAATGTATACATTTAAGAAAAATTAGCGGATTGTATTTGTTACAAAAATTTTAAATAATGGTTGATATTTTGCGGAAAATCCAATATAGTATATACTAGATTAAATTGGACTAGTTTCCATGCAACATATAAATTCAGCAAAAAAGGCTCTTTTGAGCAGTAAAAAGGAGGATACACCCTTGTTAGAAATTAAGATCAACGAGGCAGAGAACGCCGCAAGAATTCTCGTTATTGGTGTTGGCGGCGCTGGTAATAATGCAGTTAACCGCATGGTTGAAGAAAATATTATGGGAGTTGAGTTTATCGGTATCAATACAGATAAACAGGCTCTTCAGTTCTGTAAAGCTCCGACTGCTATGCAGATCGGTGAGAAGTTAACAAAAGGTCTTGGCGCAGGTGCGAAACCGGAGATCGGTGAGAAAGCAGCTGAGGAGAGCCAGGAAGAATTAGCACAGGCTATGAAAGGTGCTGACATGGTATTCGTTACTTGTGGTATGGGTGGCGGTACCGGTACAGGTGCAGCTCCGGTTATTGCTCAGATCGCAAAAGATATGGGCATTCTGACAGTCGGTGTTGTTACAAAACCGTTCCGTTTCGAGGCAAAACAGCGTATGAACAACGCTCTCAACGGTATCGAGAGCTTAAAGAATGCAGTTGATACATTGATCGTGATCCCGAACGATCGTCTCCTTGAGATCGTTGACAGAAGAACAACGATGCCGGAAGCATTAAAGAAAGCTGACGAAGTTCTTCTTCAGTCTGTACAGGGTATCACAGACCTGATCAACGTTCCGGGTCTCATCAACCTTGACTTCGCCGACGTTCAGACAGTTATGATGGACAAGGGTGTTGCTCACATCGGTATCGGTCGTGCAAAAGGTGATGATAAGGCACTTGAGGCTGTTAAGCAGGCAGTTTCCAGCCCGCTTCTCGAGACAACTATTGAAGGTGCTTCCGACGTTATCATCAACATCTCCGGTGATATCAGCCTGATCGAAGCAAACGAGGCAGCTACTTACGTTCAGGAACTTGCAGGCGACGACGCAAACATCATCTTTGGTGCTATGTTCGACGAGTCCATGGAGGACGAGGCTACGATCACAGTTATCGCTACAGGTCTTGACGCACACGGTGCAAATACACCGGTTGAGCGTGCAATGAAGGATTTCACAAAGTTTAACAAGGTTCAGACAGCTCCGAAGGCAGCTCCGGCTCCGAAAGCAGCTCCGGCTGAGGCAGCAGCTACTACAGCAGCTCCGCAGTTAAACATCCCGAATGCAAGTGCTCCGGTATACCGTCCGGCTCAGAGAGAAACTCAGATCAATATTCCGGATTTCTTAAAGAACCGTAGATAATTCTTTTTAGTCAAATCATTGAAACATTCACAGGTGTCGCGTGATGCGGCACCTGTTTTGTTATCTGGATCATTTCTAATCCAAACAATCCAAGAATCACCATATGCGAAATTTGCGATGAAAACCCTGATTTCCGTCTGTCCGTTTGACAAAATCCGTAGGAGGAAACGACTATAATTAGCCCTGTTATCCCGTTTGAGGGAGCCGGGACGGAGGGGAATAAGTGAAATATGAGTTTTACATCGATGTTTTTTTTCTTATAGACTTCTATTTCAATCTTCTGTCCCTGTTCCTGACAGCTGCATGCATGCACCGGAAATGTTCGGTAGTGCGACTTTGTTTTGCGGCTGTGACCGGGAGCTTTTGGAACTGCATCTTGATCTTATTTCCATTTCTTCCATTCGAAGCAGAACTTCCGGTTACGATCGCTGTGATCGGAGGCGTCATGTTAATGATCACATTTCGAGAAATATGTTCGGATGGAATCCTTCATTTATTAAAAGCGGAAGTCTGCCTTGTCTTGTCAGCCGGTCTGGTCAACGGGTGTCATTCTTTTGTGTGTCAGCATTGTTGTCTGAAAACCGAGGAAGGTCTTGTTCTGACTGGTTTGGTTTGCATTTTATTGGAGCGGTTTATGCGACAATGGATGTTTAAGCGAGAGAAGGTTGGCAATGACAGATACCATGTATCTCTATACTACCGAGGCAAAGAGAAATCATTTCAAGCATTGGTAGATTCTGGAAACCGCTTGCGTGTTCCGGGTTCTGGAAAACCGGTTTCTTTGATCTCTTACGAAGACTGCGTTGATTTTTGTGAGACTGTGTCCGGTGGATTTTACATCCCTTATCATGCAGTAGGAACGGAGAGAGGCATGTTGTTTGCTTTACAGTTTGAAAAAATGGAAATTAAGAAAAGCGGAAGAATCATGACCGTTGAATGTCCAGTGGTAGCGATCGTAAAAGAGCGCCTCTCGGTAACCGGGGATTTTTCCATGATTTTACCGGAAGCGTATGTTCCTGAAGCGTAATGAAGGAAGAGAGATGAAGGAGGAAACCATCATGATCATAAAGTTGTCGGTTCCAAACCGATTTAAGCTAAAGAAAATGGTGACGCTCAAGACGGTTATCATGCAAAATCAGGGAGAAATCCATTACATAGGAGGTGCAGATGTACTTCCTGCACCACTTTCGCCGGAGGAGGAGACAGAAGCTTTGGCTTGTTTGGGAACGGAGGAAGAAAAAGATGCCAGATCGAGATTGATCGAACATAATTTGCGCCTTGTTGTTTACATAGCAAAGAAGTTTGATAATACCAGTGTGGGTGTGGAGGATTTGATCTCCATCGGAACGATTGGACTTATCAAGGCAATTAATACATTTAATCCGGACAAAAATATCAAACTGGCCACATACGCTTCACGGTGCATTGAAAATGAAATCTTAATGTACTTAAGAAGAACCAGTAAAACAAAATTAGAAGTGTCCATTGATGAGCCATTAAATGTGGACTGGGACGGAAATGAACTGTTACTTTCTGATATTCTGGGAACAGATGAAGATATCATTTCTAAAGGAATTGAAGATGAGGTGGAAAAAAGTCTGCTGCAGAATGCAATCGATCATTTGAATCCGAGGGAACGTAAGATTGTCGAACTGCGGTTTGGTCTGACACGTCAGGACGGAGAGGAGATGACTCAGAAAGAAGTGGCAGATTTGATGGGAATTTCACAGTCTTATATTTCGCGGCTGGAGAAGAAGATCATGAGGCGACTGAAAAAAGAGATTGTACGTTTTGAATAGTGAAAAGAAGAAAATCGTCCGTAGGAGTTCCTGCGGACGATTTTGTTGGTATACGTGTTTAGTTTTCAAACAGACGGCTGTAGATCTCGTCACAGAGCATATCCACATAAGCCTGATCCGGAAGATCTTTTCCTGTGATCAGAAGTTCCTGTATCCACTCAAAACGTCTTAAGCTCATCTCTTCCGGACTGAGACCGCTCTCGGTAAAGAGGATACGACGATCAATATCGGCAGCATCATAGGTTTCAACGAACCACTCGAGGATCTCTTTTGTCTGGTCTTTTTCACTGGAAATCTCTGTTTTTAATACTGCAGCAGACTTCTTAGAAGAAACAGCAACCACAAAGGAACCGATAGCCATGAATGCTAACATTCCGTATACGATCAGTTTCATCACACCGGTGAACGGAAGGTTGATGAGACCAGTGATGGAAAGGATCAGAGCAGCAGTTGTCACAACACCCACGATCAGGAACGCAGATGCGGAAGAAGCCATATCTTCATATTTCTGACCTTTGTCTACGAATGTTCCGGAGGATGCACGGCGCGGCTGAACAGATTTGCCTTCAGCTGCAGCTTTTTCTGCAGCTTCTTTTGCAAGAGCTTCCTGTTTCATCTGCTCCGCCATCATCATCTCGTACTGTTTTTTCATCTGCTCATTGTACTGAGCCTGAGCTTTCTTATACATTTCTTCTGCAGCTTCTTTTGATTCAAAGAGAGGGCCGCCGCAATCACTACATTTGGTAATACCCTCAACAAATTCCATATCACATTTCGGACAGTATGGCATAGGTAGTACTTCCTTTCTTTTGTTTCGTCCAATGTGCCTGAAAACAGAGGCACACACATGCAAACATTATAACTCAATTTCCTAAAAACGTCCATAGTTTGTATGTTTTTATACTTCCATTTATGTTAGAAATCGGTTAAAATGATACATACAAATTTACAATAAGAAAGGGGTATTTCATGAGAATTGCGGTTGTAACCGACAGCAACAGTGGAATTACACAAAGACAGGCGGCAGAGATGGGAGTATTTGTACTGCCGATGCCATTCTTGATAGATGGAGTAACTTATTTTGAGGATATTAATCTGACACAGGAAGAATTCTATAAAAAACTGGAACATGATGCGGATATTTCCACATCTCAGCCGTCTCCGGAGTCTGTGATGCAGATTTGGGACAAGGCGCTGGAGGAATATGACCAAGTGGTACATATTCCGATGTCCAGCGGACTTTCCGGTTCCTGTCAGACAGCTATGATGCTGGCAATGGAGGATGAGTACGAAGGCAAAGTCTTTGTGGTCGATAACCAGAGGATTTCCATCACTCTGGCTCAGTCTGTAAAGGAAGCGCAGATGATGGCGGCCATGGGATATGATGGTGCTAAGATCAAGAAACGTCTTGAGGAGACAAAGATGGACGCAGCGATCTTTATCACAGTGGATACTTTAAAGTATCTGAAAAAGGGTGGTCGTATCACACCGGCAGTAGCTTTGATCGGAACCTTGCTGAAGATCAAGCCGATCCTCAGTATTTTCGGTGAGAAGTTAGACTCTTATGCGAAAGCAAGAACTGTAAAGCAGGCGAAGGCAACCATGGTAGAGGGCATTGTGAAAGAACTGAGTGCACGTCTTCACGATCCGGAATGCAGACATTCTCATCTTGGTGTGGCTCATACACAGAATGAAGAGGCTGCACTTACATTTGCGGAGGAAGTGAGAGCCATGTTCCCATATGCGGATGTGACAGTTGCACCACTTTCCCTTAGTGTGTCCTGCCATATCGGACCGGGAAGTATTGCAATTACTGCGACAAGAAAGCTGGTAGAGGAAGATGAAAACACTCCGAACTAAGATGTGGAAGCTGTACCAAAAGCATACACCGAGTATCCGTGTGCCATTGGTCGTGTTTATGATTCTTTTGTGTATGGTCCCTTTGGTGATCCAAGGACGTGTATTGGCCGGTTCTTCTAAGCAGAATCAGGTGGACAGAAGGATCATTGATTTACAGAACCAGTGCCAGATCATCAGTAATAAGATGACAAGAACCGGATATCTTAGCGGTACTGTAGTGGACAATGCAGCGATTGATGCAGAGCTTTCCATGCTTGCCGATATTTTTAATGGCCGCATCCTGATCGTGAATTCCGGTTTTAAAGTAATAAAAGATACCTTTTCCCTGTCTGAGGGAAAAGTCTGTATATCAGAAGAGACGATCCGTTGCTTCCAGGGTGAGGAAACACGAAAGTACAACACAGAAAAGCATTATTTTCTTCTGGCAATTCCGATTACGGAAAATGTCCAGACTCTGGAGTCAGGTTCCACACCGAAGACAGCAGGTGTCATGTTGGTGACTGCTTCGACAGAGAGCATGACCGCTTTAGAAGAGAGTTTGCTGGACCGCGCATCTTTATTTCAGCTAACTGCGTTTCTGGTGATCGCGATCGCAGCGGTGATCATGCTGCAGGCGGTATTCCGTCCGTTTGATTCGATCGTAGGTTCCATCAATCGTGTAGCGGAGGGCAATCTGGACGAGGATATAGAGGAAATGGCTTTTTCTGAGACAAAACGTATTTCCGGATCGCTGAATCGAATGCTGGAAAATATTAAGACGATGGAACAGTCTCGTCAGGAATTTGTATCCAATGTATCCCATGAATTAAAGACACCGATCACTTCCATTCGAGTATTGGCGGATTCGCTGATGGGCATGGATAGTGTTCCGGAGGAGCTTTACAAAGAGTTTATGACGGATATTTCCGATGAGATCGACCGAGAGAGCAAGATCATTGACGATCTGTTGACTCTTGTTCGTATGGACAAAGAATCACCGGAGATGAGTTTCCAGTCCGCGAACGTCAATTCTCTGGTGGAGATGGTATTAAAACGTCTCCGTCCAATTGCGCGTAAGCGAAATATTGAAGTGATATTCGAAAGTATGCGAGAGGTAACGGCGGATATTGATGAAGTGAAGTTGTCTCTTGCGATCAATAATCTGGTGGAAAATGCCATCAAATACAATAAAGAAGACGGTTGGGTGCGAGTGACGCTGGATGCGGACCATAAATTCTTTTATTTAAAGGTAGCGGATTCAGGTGTTGGTATCCCAGAAGAGTTCAAAGACCGTGTATTTGAACGTTTCTATCGTGTGGACAAGGCGAGATCCCGAGAGACCGGAGGTACCGGACTGGGACTTGCGATCACAAAAAATGTTATTTTATTGCATCATGGAGCGATCCGTGTGGAGAGTAAGGAAGACGAGGGTACGATCTTCCTTGTGCGGATCCCGTTGATCTATATTTCATAGGAGGGGAAGATATATGAAAAAGATGAGAAATTATCTGGCGCTTTTCCTTCTTATGATGAGCATTTTTTGTATCGGATGTGGAAGAGAAAGTGGACAGGCCGGAACGAATTCAGAATATATGATCTACTATTTAAATGCGTCCGGTAACCAGTTGATGGGCAATCCATATGAGTCTCAGACTGTAGATCAGGAAACATTGGTACAGGAATTGATGGCGGCATTAAATACAGTACCGGCTGACCTGGAGTGCCAGTCAGCGATACCGTCCCAGGTGGAAAAGATGTCTTTCCGTGTTGAGGCGAATGTATTGCATTTATATGCGGATGCCAATTATGCGCTGATGGATTCGGTAAAGGAGATTCTTTGCAGAGCGGCACTCACAAAGACGCTGACACAGATCCCAGGCATTGATTATCTGACGATCTACTGTGCTGAGCAGCCGATCGTGGACGGTGCGGGAAATCCGGTCGGAATGTTGGCTGCAAGTGATTTTGTGGACAGTATCCGAGATGTCAACTCCTTCGAAAAGACAGAGATGACTTTGTACTTTGCAAATGAAACAGGTGATATGCTGGTTTCAGAAAAACGTGAAGTTATGCGAAGCACCAACACGTCAGTGGAAAAGCTGATCGTAGAGCAGTTGATCGAGGGACCGAAGCTGACCGGAAGACATGCAACGATGCCGAAAGATGTGAAGCTGCTTAGTGTATCAGTAAATGAAACCGTGTGTTCCATTAACCTGGATGCGACGTTCCTGAACAATACGTTGGAAGTAAAGGAGTATATCCCGATCTATTCCATCGTGAATTCTCTTTCGGAACTCTCGACAGTCAGTCGTGTGCAGATTCGAATCAATGGTTCAGAAGATGCAGTGTTTCGTGATCTGATCCCGTTAAACACTGTATTCGTGCGCAATTACGATTATATCGTAGGAGGAAAAACAAATTAATAGACCGTTGCTGTATTTGACCGGAGGACTGGTACTTGGAGAGACAATGGCCCTTTGGATGACAGTAGAGCAGGTATGTGTTGGGCTGGCAGCCTTGCTGCTTGTCTTTTCCTGTGCCTTATTGCGCGGAGGTGTCCGCGCCATAGGCAGAGGTAGAGATGGGGGCAGGCGACCGGCCCTTTTTGGGATGTTTACACTAATCTGGTTTGGCTTGGCGATCGGAACGTTCCGTATGGAATATGAAGAATGGACTGTGAGAAGCGAGCAGGAAGTGATTGTTGAAACAGCAGGGCATGAAGTGTGGATGACCGGGCAGGTGACTGAGATTCAAAACGTGGATTATGGAGTCCGACTGAGGCTTCATGACTGTGAACTGTTCATGGAGCGTTCAGACAGGAAACGTTTGGGTTTGTATGGTCAGAAAATACGAAATATTTACGTGTATACGGATTCGACGGAATCCTTGTGTCTGGGAATGCAGATTACAGTAAAGGGAATCTGTGAAGTCCCGGAACCGGATCGCAATCCGGGAGGATTTGATTATCGTTTGTATTGTCTGTCAAAGGGGATTTCCGGTATTTTCCGCGCCGAGATTTTGGATGAGATACATGGCGTTGATGGGTTACAAGCCCCTCTTACATATCTGGAAAGATGCTATTGGAAAGTACGAGAGAGAATACGTCAGTTTGGACTGATGCTAGAGCAGAAGCTGGAAGTAGTCTCAGATCCGGAAGATCTCGGTATTTTAAAGGCGGTATTGCTTGGGCAAAAAAACGAATTGGATGAACGCTTATATAGCTTGTATCGTAAAAATGGAATTGCACACGTCCTTGCGATCAGTGGATTGCACGTCTCGATGGGAGGGCTGGGGCTTTGGCGGATGTTAAGGGCTTTAGGAATGGGATATCTGGAGGCCGGAAGCATTGCATTTGCGACATTATCCGCTTATGGAATGATGGTTGGATTTGGCCCTTCGGTCATACGTGCTGTATTTATGTTGGGTGTTTCTTTCTGTGCAGGAATCCTTGGCAGAACGTACGACTTACCGTCTGCTATATGTGTTCCTGCTATAGGTATTTTGCTTTCGAAACCGTTTATGCTTACGCAAGCTTCCTTCCAGCTCTCTTTTCTTGCCGTTGGAGCGATGTTCGTACCGGGAAATGTGCTGGCGAAGAAATGGGGGTGGAACGGTGTTTTGGAAAGGATCTGGATCAGTCTGTCTCTTCAGATCGTCACATTCCCGTTTGTATTGCTGCATTCTTATGAAATTCCGGTATTTGGTATCCTCTTAAATTTTGTGGTGGTACCACTGATGTCTTATGTGTTGATATCCGGAATTTTGGGAGTGACAGGAAGCTTCGTATGGGAAGGTCTTGGGATCCTGTTGTTGGGAGGTGCCCATTGGATCCTGGAGTTATATGAACGATTGTGTCAGTGTATGCAGCAGATTCCAAATGCGAATGTCATTCTCGGAGCTCCGGAAATGTGGAGGATTCTCATGTATGTTAGTCTGATCATGGGAGGAACCTGGTTGGCGTTCCGAGTTGGGAAACACTGGATATTTCTTTGGGGTATAGGAATATTGCTCTTGTTTCCATGGCCGGATCACGGACTTTCCGTGACGATCCTGGATGTAGGGCAAGGAGACGGGATCTTTTTAGAAGCGGATGGTCGGACAATGCTGGTCGACTGTGGAAGCAATCAAAGGAAAGAACTTGGAGCGGATGTCTTGATCCCCTTTTTAAAGAATCAGGGAGTTGATCACTTGGACGCGATTGTGGTTACTCATGGGGATCAGGATCATATCAGTGGAATTCGTGAATTGTTGGAAGACCTAGAGTGTGGAATCGATATTGGACAACTGATCATTTCTGAGGCAGGAATGACAGATCTGGTATGTCAGGAGCTGGCAGAAATGGCGAAAGTGCGAGAAACTTCCGTAACAACCTGCAAAGCAGGAGACAGTTTCACAGGTCTGTTGGGAGATTCTGTAGAAATATTGTGTCTAAATCCGATTAAAAAGGAGGAAATCGATCAGGAAACGAATTCCGATCGAAATGCAGAATCGATCGTGCTGCATGTTTCTTATGGGGCGTTTTCTATGTTGCTGACAGGAGATATCGGTGTCCGGGAAGAATGGGAATTGATGGAACAATACGAGCTGTCTCCGGTGACTGTTTTGAAAGCTGCTCATCATGGTTCGGCAAATTCGAGCAGCAGAGAATTTCTGGATACGATAAAGCCTGCGTATGTGATCTTTTCTTATGGAGAAGGCAATGTCTATGGACATCCTGCACCGAGAGTGGTGGATCTATGTGAGGAACTTGATGCTCAGGTGTGGGAAACTGCCAAGTCCGGAGCCATTCAAATGTGGACGGACGGAAACTACTTGCGGATTTATGGATGGCTTGACAGACAAGGCGGGATTTGATAAGGTTTTTGTATAGTAATCGATGGAGGATTGAAATAAGTGGGTTTTCAAATAGACGTTCATGTTCCTGCAATTACCGTGTTTCTGCAAGGTATCCTGAGCTTTTTTTCTCCTTGTGTGCTTCCGTTGCTTCCTTTATATATCGGATATTTGTCCGGTGGAACTGGAAAACGTGGAGAAGACGGGAGAATGTACTATGATCAGAAAAAAGTCATGGTGCATACCATCTGTTTTGTGATCGGCGTCAGTTTTGCTTTTTTTCTCTTGGGA
>JAZTZT010000021.1:0-11942 GCA_045637605.1 Pilosibacter sp. | reverse complement strand
ACTCCTCAAGATAACTGGCGCTTTTAGTATGTGAGAAACCTATAGATACAGTGTATTTACATTGAGAAGATGTTTTTGTGCATTTCTACTCTTTGTTCGATTCCATATGCAATATTCTGCTAACATTAGCAAGACTTCGGAAAATTTTGTACGGACTAATTTCAACCGCGGAGACTTGTCTGAAGCCCGTCAGGGCTGAGTTGGTCGAGAGCGGTTGATGATAGATGGACGTACAAAATTCGGAAACGCAGCTTGTTAGCAGAATATTGCATATGGGAATGAACAAAAAGAGGAAATGCTCTTTTTAAAAAACATTTCCTCAATTAAATACACACTTAATATGGCATCTCCGTATGCGCCATCGCAGCTGCAAGTGCAACCGCGGAGAAACCAATCAATACGATCACCGGAAGTGTCAGTGGTAAAAAGATCAATAAGCCTCCGAAGAACATAACTACGAATACCAGGGCGATTGCAGTCTGTTTCCAGTAATACATAGCTGTACGCCCTGTTTCGCTGATTAGTTCAGTCAGTTTCACTTTTCTCAGAAATACATTCTTATTATCCCAGTCTGTTTTATCAAAGTCAAACATCAAAGGATACATGTGCATCATAAATCCCCAGAAGAAGGATAAGATTACCATGGAAATCGAGGACATAGATACGTACGCTGCATTTTCCGGACTCAGATAGGAATATACAAAAAAGCCTGCTCCGAAAAGGAGTGTGAAGAATGTAAAATAAATTCCAACCGGGAGTGCTTTTATAAAACTTGCACGAAATGCATGAAAATACAACTTTGCAGCTCCATCTTTTGGTTTGTCACTTTCCACCAGGGAATTCATGCAAAATCCCATGGCAGCCATAGCAGGTCCGATGGTAACGATCGGAATGCAAGTGATCAGAAATAAAATGTTCCAGATGACCAAGGTAGGAATCCCGGATGTGAGGATCTCTTTGAATCTGCTTGGTCGGTTGTTATTTCCCACCGGAGTAGTTACCGGTGTATGTTTCTTTAGTTTCAAGGATTGCGCCTCTCTTTCTAAGTCGATATGATCGAAATGATATATAATAATTACTATAATGAAGCGATGCATATTTTGCAAGTGAAAAAAATATAAACAGAAGATGCAACGTTTGGCTTCGAGAGAAATCTTCGTGTATTTTGCCGATATTTTTTGGCTTAGGATTATGATATATTGAAGATATAAATATGAAGTGATCTGGAAAAAGAGGTGATCTCATGAGGTTTCGAAGATTTGCAAAGATCCTGCTCACAGTGGGGATGGTTGCTATGCTGGGAAATGGAATGACAGCATTTGCAGATACAGTGAAAGTAAATGCCAGCAACTTGAATTTTAGAACGAGTGCGGGTATGAGTGCGGAGGTGATCCGTATGCTGCCAAGAGGAACTGTATTAGAACGTACAGAGAATCTTGGCGAATGGAGCAAGGTAACTGTGGATGGAGTACATGGATTTGTGGCTTCAAGATATTTACAGGTGCTGGATATGGTAGTTTCCGAACAAGTTGAGGTTACGATATCTATCCCGGGCATAGAAGCGATCTCCGGCCAGCAGATTATACGCGAGGAAGATCATGTACTGACAGATTGGGATACTGTATACGCGAGCGCAGCATGGACAGCCGGACTCAAATCGGAATACCAGTATGCCGCCAATTCAAAGATCAATACGGGTCAGGCTGTGTTCTATCAGACGAATGCAGCAATCAGAAAAGAAAAAGTAGTCTGTGTCAATGCGGGACACGGAACGAAAGGTGGCAATTCTGTAAAGACACTTTGTCATCCGGACGGTTCTCCGAAGGTGACAAGTGGAACAACAGCAGCAGGAGCGACAACTGCAGTAGCAGTATCTTCCGGAATGACATTCAACGATGGAACTCCGGAAAGTGCAGTGACACTGAAAATGGCAAAGATTCTTCGGGATAAACTCCTTTCCGAGGGATACGATGTGCTGATGATCCGTGAGACAGATGATGTACAGTTAGACAATATTGCCCGTACCGTGCTTGCCAATAATCTGGCGGATTGCCATCTGGCTCTTCATTGGGATTCGACGACCAGTGATAAAGGATGTTTTTACATGAGCGTTCCGCGCAATGATTCCTATCGTTCCATGGAGCCTGTAAAATCCCATTGGGAATCCCACAATCGTCTGGGCAATTGTTTAATTGAAGGCTTACGTGAGAGCGGAAATAAAATCTTTTCTTCAGGGGCAATGGAAATGGACCTGACTCAGACCTCTTATTCGACAATTCCGAGTGTGGATATCGAGTTGGGCGATAAGGCATCCTCTCATTCTGCAGATACACTGGAGAAATTAGCGGATGGACTGGTAATCGGAGTGAATCAGTTTTTTAATGGATTATAGTGTGTGGCAATAAATAGTGACTGACAAAGGAGATTGACAGAATGCTGGAAAAGAAATGGTGGCATGGAAAGACGGCGTATCAGATATATCCGAAAAGCTTTTTTGATACAAACGGAGACGGAATCGGAGATATTCCGGGTATTATAGAAAAATTGGATTATTTGCAGGAGCTTGGAATCGAGATTCTCTGGATCTCTCCGGTATACGTTTCTCCATGTGCAGACCAGGGATATGACATCGCTGATTACTACGGGATCGATCCGAAGTTCGGAACCATGGAAGATATGGACCGTTTACTGGAAGAAACCAAGAAGCGCGGAATCGCGGTCTTGATGGATCTGGTGGTCAATCATTGTTCGGATGAGCATGAGTGGTTTAAAAAAGCATTGGAGGATCCGGACGGAGAATACGGCAAATATTTTTACATAGAGGAAATGAAGGAAGGAAAACTTCCAACCAACTGGAGTGGCTATTTCGGTGGAGATGTCTGGGAGCCGATCCCGGGAACGGATAAATGTTATCTCCACGTATTTCATAAAAAACAGCCGGATCTAAATTGGGAGAATCCTAAGGTACGAGAAGAAATCTACAAGATGGTCAACTGGTGGTTAGACAAGGGTTTGGCCGGATTCCGAATCGATGCGATCGTAAATATCAAAAAACCGCTGCCATTGCAGAGCTATCCGGCGGATCGTGATGACGGACGCAGCAGCATGGACCAGGTGTTGAAACATGCAGAGGGAATCGGAGAGTTCCTCGGAGAGCTCCGTGACCGTACTTTTGCACCGCACGACGCACTGACGATTGGAGAGGTGTTCAATGTCAGTGATGAGGAAATGAAGGATTATATTGGTGAAAATGGTTATTTCTCATCCATGTTTGATTTTCGTCAAACACTGGAGGGGAAATCCATTCACGGATGGCAGGACAGCAGACTTCCGGAGCCGGATGACTATAAGAGATGTTGTTTTGAAAGCCAGGCTCAGGGTGAAACATGCGGATATCTGGCCAACATCATCGAAAATCATGATGAGCCGCGTGGTGTGAGTCATTATCTTCCGAAGCATGCACAAAACGAAACCGGAAAGAAACTTCTGGCAACGATGTATTTTATGCAGAAAGGACTTCCGTTTATTTATCAGGGTCAGGAAATCGGAATGGAAAATAAAGCAGATTGGACGATGGAAGAAATCGATGACTGCAGTTCCCACGGAGAATACCAAAGATGTCTGGATGTGGGATGCAGCGAGGAAACAGCATTGGAGATCGTGAGCCATTACAGTCGTGATAATGCGAGAACTCCGTTCCAGTGGGATGATTCAGCGGAAGCAGGATTTACCACAGGAAGACCGTGGTTGGTTGTCAATGACAATTACAAACAGATTAACGCAAAAGAACAGATGACACGCGAAGGCAGTGTTCTGTCCTACTATAAAAAATTAATCACTCTTCGAAAGAATCCGGAATACGCAGAGACCATTGTCTACGGAAGAACGGAACCGGTATTGGTGGAAGAGAAAGATATTATGGCATATTTTCGTCGCGGCGAGGATCAGGATCTGTTTGTGATCGGCAATTTTGATCGTGAGGAACGAGTGGTGGAAGTTCCGGAGTTGTCTGGAGAGAAGAAAGTGCTGCTTAATAATCTCAAGACATCAGATATTTCCAATAGTAAGATCACATTGCAGCCATATCAGGCAATGGTGCTTGCATTATGATGAAGCAGTTGAGTGTTCGCGCATCCCTGCTGATTTTAGTGGGCAGTGCGATTCAGGCATTTGGTCTGTATCATGTACATGCTTGTTCCGGTGTGACCGAAGGCGGTGTACTCGGACTGACGTTGCTGTTGGAGCGCTGGTTCGAAATATCTCCTGCAGTGTCCGGGGCACTTCTAAATATGATCTGTTATTTTGTGGGCTGGCGTGTTCTTGGTGGTGGATTTATCGTCTGTTCCCTGCTCTCTACGGTAGGATTTTGCAGTACCTACTGGATCTGCGAGCAGTTTCCGCAGCTTTGGCCACAGCTTT
The DNA here is from genome assembly GCA_045637605.1 of Pilosibacter sp. Classification (GTDB taxonomy): domain Bacteria; phylum Bacillota; class Clostridia; order Lachnospirales; family Lachnospiraceae; genus Pilosibacter. The sequence continues at coordinate 7,523 of JAZTZT010000021.1, read as the reverse complement.
ACCATATGCCACTTTTAGCAGCGGTTGTGGGAGCTTTGTTCATCGGTATCGGAGTCGGTATCTGTGTCCGCCAGGGCGCAGCTCCGGGCGGAGACGATGCGTTGGCGATGAGCATTTCTCATTTGACAGGAGTAGGAATTGAAAAAGTTTATTTAGTCAGTGACCTGATCGTACTGGGACTGTCGATCAGCTATATTCCGTTGACAAGGATCGGATATTCGCTGGTAACGGTGATCTTGTCCGGACAGATCATCGGAGTTGTGCAGCGCATGAGGAGTTTAAAATGAAGGTATTGTGCAGCCGGTTCCTATAGTACGATGTTTGTAGGAGCATCAACGGCAGTGTTGGAGGCGATAGAATGAATTTAAAAGAACAGTTATATGTAACTACGCTGGCCCGGTGTAAGACAATTTCCAAAGCATCGGAAGAATTATTTATTACACAGCCTGCGCTCAGTGTTTATATCAGTAATCTGGAAAAGTATCTGGGCGTGAAGTTATTTGTGCGGACCGGAAAGGAATTTGTATTGACCTATGCAGGTGAAGAATATGTGAAGCGCGCACTGATTATGCTGCAGCTCAAGGAAGAATTCCAACAAATCGTGCATGATATTACAAATTCCTATGAAAATAAGATTCGTCTTGGAATTCAGCATCGTCGCGCAGTTGGCTTGCTTCGTTATGTACTTCCACGATTTATGGAACAATATTCAAACGTAGAATTATCTGTGCGAGAGGGAATTCTTTCAGAATTGGTGGAAATGTACAGCAAAAATGAGATTGATCTGATGCTTGGTATTTTTAGTGAAGAATTTCCGGATAGTGACTATATCGATGTGATGGATGAGCGGGTGCTTGTGGTTCTTCCCAAGGACCATCCGGCAAACAAACTGGCATACAAAAACCCGGATGTCAGAGGGCCGTGGATGTCTTTGGATTTAAAGCATCTGGACAAGGAGTCGTTTATCTTGCCGACGAAAAAACAGAGTTTACGAAGGTCCATTGACCATATTTTTGAAGCTGTTCAGGTATCGCCGGGAAAAGTGACCGAGCTGACGTATTTTGAAACCATTATGGGACTGGTGGAAAGCGGCATGGGCGTCGGATTTAACAGAGAAGGCTATCTGGATTTTATGTGTCCGAACCAAAATCTGCGCTATTATTTGATCGGAGAGCTGGATTATACATCAAAAGTCCGGATTGTACATAAAAAAGGCAGTCTTTCAGAGCCGGCAGCAAAACTGGCTCAATTGTTAAAAGATGGTATTTTGGAAGGCTGTGGGGTTTTATAGAAGATTATAATTATCTTAATGAACCTTTAGTTTTTCAAAATAGACGATAAAGCCCCCTAAATGTATAATTTACGTAATAAATTTACTTTTAGGAGGAAATGTTATGAGTGAAAAAGCAAAGAAATCATTTAAGATGCCTCATACATTCGTGATCATTATTTCTATGGTATTGTTAGCAACTCTGCTGACATGGATTATTCCGGCAGGAGAGTATGTACGTGTGGAAAATGCTCAGGGTGTAAAGGTGATTGATCCGACTCAGTTCAGTTTTATTGACCGTACCCCGGTAAACCCTCTGGAAGTTCCGCTTTATATCGTCAATGCGATTTGCAGCAGAATTTCTCTGATGTTAGTAATCCTGTTTTCCGGCGGTGCTTTTGACATGATTACCAAGTCTGGTTCTCTTCAGGCTGCCGTAGCGAAGGTTGCAAAAGCATTCCAGAATAAGCTTTATATCTTCCTTCCGATCATGACAACATTATTTGGTCTGATCTGTACGACACAGGGTGTTAACCAGTTTATCGCTTTTGCTCCGGTCACAGTTATGATTACACTGGCGATGGGACTTGACTCCATTACCGGTGCTGCAATCATTCTTCTTGGCGGCGCAATCGGTTTCGCAACAGGTACTTTAAATCCGAGTACAACAGTTGTAGCACAGGAAATTGCAGAGCTTCCGATTTATTCCGGTATTGGTTTCCGTGCGGTTTGTTTCGTGGTATTTATGATTATCACAAACATTTATCTGGTTCGTTACGCAATGAAGATCCGTAAGAATCCGGAGTTCAGCCCGATGTACGAGCTTGATATGCAGAATGAGCAGAAGAATCAGAGCATCGATGATTTCGGCGCACTGACAGTTCGTAAGTTCTTAATCGTTGCTTCTCTCATCATTGCCATGGCAATTATGGTATATGGCTGCGTAAGCCTTGGCTGGGATATGGAAGAGATGGCTTCTGTATTTATTGGTCTTGCAGTTGTAGTAGGTGTTATCGACAGAAGATCTCCGTCCGAAATGTCCACAATCTTCATCAACGGCTGTAAAAAGATGCTGACAGCAGCATTAATCATTGGTCTTGCAACAGCAATTGCAAACGTTATGAAAGCAGGTAACATCGTTGATACTGTTGTATACGGTCTTGCACAGGTATTACAGCATACACCGTCCTTCTTAATGGCACCGGCAATGTACATTGCCAATACATTAATCAACTTTGTTTTAGTATCTGGTTCCGGCCAGGCAGCGGCTGTTATGCCGATCATGATTCCGTTATCTGATCTTCTTGGCGTAACAAGACAGACAGCTGTTCTTGCATATAACTTTGGTGATGGCTTCTGTAACTACATTTTACCGCACTCCACAGCATTAATGGGTATCATCAGTGCCGTAAATATTCCGTACGACCGCTGGATGAAATTCATGTGGAAATTATTCCTGATCTGGGCAGCAGGAGCTTGCGTGATGACAGCCATTGCACAGTTCATGGGTTACGGTCCGATGTAATAGGAAGATAAAGTTGAATGGAAGACAGAAAGGGGAAAGCCCTAATATGAAGCAGCAGATTTTTGAAGCAATTGATAAAAAGAAAGAGACACTCTGTGAAATGGCCGATTTTATTTTCGACCATCCGGAGTATAGAGGAAATGAATATCAGGCAGCCGAACTTCTTACTTCTTATTTAAAAGAGCAGGGATTTCAGGTAGAAATGGGACTTGCCGGCTTTGAGACTGCATTCCGTGCAGTGTACGACCATGGAACCGGCGGTCCGGTTATCGGAATGCTCTGCGAGTACGATGCATTAGAAGGACTTGGTCACGGCTGCGGCCACCATATGCAGGGTCCGGCTTGTCTCGGTGCGGCGGTAACATTAGCCCATATGGAGAATGATAAGAATTATACCGTTGTTGTATACGGAACTCCAGCCGAAGAAACTCTCAGTGCAAAATGCACTATGGTCGAAGAGGGCTGTTTTAAAGATCTCGATGTGGCATTTATGATGCATGGTGGTCCAAATACATGCACAGATGTGAAGTGCATGGCATCAGATGTATATAATGTAGTATTTCATGGTAAACGCGCCCATGCGGCACTGGCACCGGAAAAAGGAAGAAGTGCACTGGACGCTCTGATGATCGCATTCCAGGGAATCGAGTTTATGAGGGAGCATGTGCCGGAAGATGTGAAAATGCACTACACATTAACAGAACTTCCGGGTCCGGCCAACGTGGTTCATGTAAGATCAAGCGCAAAGATTTACCTCCGTTCTTTCCATAAAAAGAATCTGGATGACCTGACCCAGAGATTTGAAAATGTAATCAAAGGTGCAGCGCTGATCACTGACACAACTTATGAAATCAGCCGTGAGAAACAGTTATTTAACAAAATTCCGGTACTGCTTTTAAATCAGCTTCTGATGGAAAATGCAGAACTGGCAGGCGCACCGCAGCTTGCTCCGCCGAGAGAACGTACCGGTTCCACAGACTTCGGAAATGTTATGTACCATATTCCGGGTTCCTGCATCCGTGTGGCGTTTGTTCCGGCAGGAACATCTTCCCACTCACAGGAATTTGTAGATGCCGGAAAGACACAGTCTGCCCACGATTGTATTATTTATGCTGCCAAGTCTATTGCTGGTGCAGCATGGGATTTAATCTCTACAGATGGTCTCATGGAACAGGTAAAGGAAGAATTTGCCGAAAATAAAAAGAAATATTGCTAAACAATAAAAAGGGGTGTCACACATTTGTGTGCACCCCTATCGTATTTATAAGCACATCTCGTAAATCTTTTTCACATCCTCTGCATACAGAGTCTTAAATCCTGCGATGCAGCCTTTTCTGCAGGCCTTCTGGGCCATGATCTCGAAATCCTCTGCTTTGATACCAACTTTTGTAAAGGTATCGTCAAGACCGATCTTGTTAAATAAGAAGTCAGCAGTTGCTTCGATCGCTTTTTCTGCGATTTCCATCGGCGGAAGGGAAGCATCGATACCGAATACATTGACACCAAGTTTTACATAACGGTCAACGTTGCTCTCATCGAGACAGTATTTCATCCATCTTGGTGTGAGGATCCCAAGACCAAGACCGTGTGTAATATCGTAAACAGCAGAGAGCTCATGTTCCATCGGATGACAGCTCCAAACACAAGTCTGTACGGAGCGGATCAGACCACTGATACCCCAGCTGGAAGCCCACATCAGGTTTGCTCTTGCTTCATAGTTCTCCGGCTCTGCGATCGCGATCGGAGCATATTTGATCACAGTCTTCATCAGACCCTCCATCAGAGAATCCAGCATGAACATGCTTCCTTCCGGATTAAAATAAATCTCAAAAATATGAGAAAGAATGTCAGCGGAACCGCATGCAGTCTGATATTTGCTTACTGTGTAAGTTACTTCCGGATTCAGGAAGGAAGCCTTCGGGAACAGAAGCTGGGAAGAAGCTGCAAGCTTGTCCTGAGTCTCCGGATTGGAGATAACGCCGCCGAAGTTCATCTCAGAACCGGTAGCAGCCAGTGTCAGGATCGTAACGATCGGAAGTGCTTTCTCTACAACAGCACCCTTTACGAAGAAATCCCACGGATCGTGGTCTACACAAGCACCAGCTGCGATCCATTTTGTTGCGTCGATCGTAGAACCGCCGCCGATTGCCAGAATAACGTCGATGTTGTGTTCCTTACACATCTCAGCGCCCTTACGAACAGATCCGATACGCGGATTCGGTTCAATACCACTGAGTTCGAAGGTTTCCAGACCTGCTTTTTGGATTTCTGCCATCGCTTTATCATAGAGTCCGGTCTTCTTAATGGAACCGCCGCCGTATGTGATCAGAACGCGCTTACCATACTTTGCAAGTTCTTCGCCCAAGTGACCGAGCTGGTCTTTACCAAAGTAAACTTTTGTTGGGATGTTGTAGATGAAATCTTTCATGTTGCCCTCCTTCATCTGGCTGTGATTCTTAATAATTCCATGTACCATTTTACCATAGAAAGAAAGGAAATGAATAGTATTTTTCTGTATATTTGGCTGTAGACTTACATATCTTGTAAAAAATGTTCAGGGGCAACCCATGAAAGAATATATCGAAGAGCGGGCGATCCAGATCGCCAACTACATCATAGAGGAAAATGCGACAGTGAGGCAGACTGCAAAGCGGTTTGGGATTTCCAAAAGTACGGTGCACAAGGATGTTGCAGATCGGTTGGTTCATATTAATCCGGAACTGGCATCACAGGCGCGGGTGGTGCTGGATATCAACAAGGCGGAAAGACATATTCGAGGCGGACTGGCTACGAAGGAGAAGTATGAGCAGAGGCTGGTGGCGTGCAGTAAGGAAGTGTAGTTATTGACTAGGATAAGACTAAGAAAATAGGTTTTGAGGGCGGTGCTTTGGCACCGCTTTTTCTGTTGAAAATAGCAATGTTTCAATGAATGTAACGGACACGTTTCCTTGACATCACCATATGAAAAGAGTATATTATAAGGTAGAGAAATATTGATTTACTCAAATAATATATGGGGGTGCTGACTATGTATCAGGCAGAATATAAGCGCTGGCTTGCAGCAGATTTAGAGGATGCAGATTTAAAGCCGGAGCTTGCAAAGATTGAAGGTAATGACGAAGAAATCAAGGATCGTTTCGCAGTAGCACTTAAGTTTGGTACTGCAGGACTTCGTGGTGTTCTCGGTGCAGGTACAAACCGTATGAACATTCATGTTGTTCGCCAGGCAACACAGGGTCTTGCAAACTGGGTAAAAACTCAGGGCGGAAACCAGTTAGTTGCGATCAGCTATGACAGCCGTTTAAAGAGTGACGTTTTCGCTAAAGAGGCAGCAGGCGTTCTTGCAGCAAACGGAATCAACGTAAGAATTTACGATGCACTTATGCCGGTACCGGCACTTTCTTTCGCTACACGTTACTACAACTGTAACGCTGGTATCATGGTTACAGCTTCCCACAACCCGGCTAAGTACAATGGTTACAAGGCTTACGGTCCGGATGGCTGCCAGATGACAGACGATGCAGCTGCTATTGTTTACGATGAGATCCAGAAGACAGATATCCTCACAGGTGCACAGCACATTTCCTTCGCAGAAGGTGTTGAGAGAGGTCTGATCCGTTTCGTTGGCGACGACTGTAAGAAAGCTCTTTATGATGCGATCGAGTCCCGTCAGGTTCGTCCGGGTCTGGCTAAGACAGCTGGCTTAAAGCTCGTTTACAGCCCATTAAACGGTGCTGGTCTTGTACCGGTTACAAAAGTACTTGACGATATGGGTATCACAGATATCACAATCGTTCCGGAGCAGGAGTATCCGAACGGTTACTTCACAACTTGCAGCTACCCGAACCCGGAGATCTACGCTGCACTTGAGTTAGGTCTTAAGCTTGCTGAAGAGACAGGCGCTGACCTTATGTTAGCAACTGACCCGGATGCTGACCGTGTTGGTATCGCTATGAAGTGTCCGGATGGTACATATGAGCTTGTAAATGGTAATGAGATGGGCGTTCTGCTCCTGGACTATATCTGTGCAGGCCGTATCGAAAAAGGCACTATGCCGGCTAACCCGGTAGCTGTGAAATCCATCGTTTCCACACCGCTTGCTGATGCAGTTGCTGCTCACTACGGCGTAGAGATGAGAAACGTACTGACAGGCTTCAAGTGGATCGGCGACCAGATCGCAGGTCTTGAGGCTGCTGGCGAAGTTGACCGCTTCATCTTCGGTTTCGAGGAGAGCTATGGTTACCTTGCTGGTCCGTATGTTCGTGACAAAGATGCGGTTATCGGTTCCATGTTAATCTGCGAGATGGCTGCTTACTACAGAAGCATTGGCAGCTCCATCAAACAGCGTCTTGAGGAGATCTACGCTCAGTACGGCCGTTACCTCAACATCGTAGATAGCTTCGAGTTCCCGGGCCTCACAGGTATGGACAAGATGGCTTCCATCATGCAGGGTCTCCGTGAGAATCCGCCGGCAGAGATCGCTGGTTACAAGATCGTGAAATCTGTTGACTACAAGAAGACAGAAGAGACAGGTCTTCCGTCTGCAAACGTTCTGATCTATTCCCTCGAGGGTGGCGCAACAGTAGTTGTTCGTCCGTCCGGTACAGAGCCGAAGATCAAGACTTACTTCACAACTCTTGGTAAAGACGTTGCTGAGGCTAAAGCTCAGAAGGATGCTCTTGCAGAGGCATTAAAACCGATCTTAGCTTAATAAAAAGTTTATAAATG
>JAZTZT010000020.1:0-15622 GCA_045637605.1 Pilosibacter sp. | reverse complement strand
GTCGGTTTCATCATCTTTAACTGCTTCATACCAACACTGTGGTAGGTGGATGGAAGAAGCGGAGTATGGATACTAACAAAATCAGCCTGCTTGAAAATCTCTTCCTGTTCCGGGATCAGGGTGATCAGGTCACCGATCTGTTCCTGTTTTAAGAATGGATCATATCCGATCACATGCATACCGAAACCATACTTTGCAATACCAGCCAGTAACTGACCAATTCTTCCGCAGCCTAAAAGTCCCAGAGTCTTTCCTTTTAATTCGTATGTATTGTCCAGGCTGAAACGGATCTTATAGTTTCCTGCGCGGAACTGTTTGTCTACAAACTGGAAACGGCGTGCACATGCAAGCATCAGAAATACCGCCTGCTCTGCTACAGACTGTGCATTCTGACCCGGAGCATATACAACCGGGATCTTTCTTGCGGTGGCAGCTTCTACATCGATATTGTCAAGGCCTGCGCCCTGCTTTGCGATTACCTTCAGATTCGGACCTGCTGCATCCATCATCGCAGCTGTGATCGGCTCTGTACGACAAAGGATCGCTTCCGGCTGTAATGCCTTTAACTCCTCAATATATCCGGCTTCGTCAAAGAAATGGTTTGTCAGTACAGCCTTTCCGCCCGCGGCTTCAAAGATCTTTGTGGCAGCATCGTTGATCTGTACAGTATAAAATACGGTAAATGCCATCGGAAACTTCCTTTCCTGATAATGCAAATTAAAGTAGTTGACGCTTTAATTCACTAAACTATATCTGTAAAAAATAAGGTGTTGTGGGTGAAATCACCCACAACACCCTTAAAAACTTTTGGTTTTATTCAGTTTTAGCTGATAATCAAATTACCAAGCGATACCCTGAGCCATCATAGCGTCAGCAACCTTCTGGAAACCAGCAAGGTTAGCACCAGCAACGAGGTTGTAGCCTAAGCCGTACTTCTCAGCTGTAGCTGCGGATGTGTCATGGATACCTGTCATGATTCTGTGAAGTTTCTCATCAACTTCTTCAGCTGTCCAGGAGTATCTCATGGAGTTCTGGGACATCTCAAGACCGGATACAAGAACGCCACCAGCGTTAACAGCCTTGGACGGAGCAACTACCATGTTCGGCTGGCTCATTAAGAACTTAAGAGCTTCGTTTGTTGTCGGCATGTTAGCAACTTCGATGTAGTACTTAGTACCGTTAGCAACGATCTGCTCAGCCTCTGCCATACGAACGTCGTTCTGCATAGCTGCCGGCATAACGATATCAACTTTCTGACCGAACGGTTTCTGGCCCGGGAAGAACTCTACGCCAAACTTGTCAGCATAGTCCTGAACGCGGTTTCTACCAGAAGCTCTCATCTCGAGCATGTAGTCGATCTTCTCTTTTGTTGTGATACCTTCCGGATCGTAGATGTATCCATCCGGACCGGATAATGTAACAGCTTTAGCGCCTAACTCAGCAAGTTTTGTTACGATACCCCAAGCTACGTTACCGAAACCGGATACAGCAACTGTCTTGCCTTCGATTGTGTCGTTTTCATGTTTCATAACTGCTTCTACATAGTATACAGCACCGAAACCTGTAGCTTCCGGACGGATTAAGGAACCACCGAAGGACATACCCTTACCTGTGATAACGCCGTTCTCGAATGCTGCACGAAGTTTTCTGTACTGACCATACATGTAACCGATCTCACGAGCGCCTACGCCAAGGTCACCAGCCGGGATATCAACGTCCGGACCGATGTGACGGTATAACTCGTTCATGAAGCTCTGGCAGAATCTCATAACTTCAGCGTCGGATTTACCGTTCGGATCGAAGTCGGAACCACCCTTAGCACCACCCATCGGGAGTGTTGTTAAGGAGTTTTTAAATGTCTGCTCGAAGCCTAAGAATTTCATAACAGAAAGTGTTACGTTCGGAGCGAAACGTAAGCCACCCTTGTACGGTCCAATAGCGCCGTTGAACTGTACACGGTAACCACGGTTAACGTGAGCCTGACCATTGTCATCTACCCACGGAACGCGGAACTCGATTGTTCTCTCCGGCTCTACCATTCTCTCAAGAAGAGCTACTTTCTCATACTCCGGATGTGCATCAACGATCGGTGCTAAAGACTCTAAAACTTCTTCTACAGTCTGAAGGAACTCCGGCTCGTGTGCGTTTTTCTCTCTAACTTCAGCTAATACTCTCTCGATATACTTGCTCATTTCGCAAATACCTCCTTAAAAATTTGGTTATTTATTCACCCCTGTGCGTCACTCGCACCAATAAGAGACTTAAAATACGTTTCTGGGTCTTTTATTGAAACTCAGTGTCTCAAAATAAGAGCCATAAAAGGAAGGTTGTTGTCGGCAAAAGTATTTTCTTTTGTACATATTGTTTAAATAAATATGTATTTACACACTTTTCATATGTTAAAAGGTGCATTCACCGATGGCCATACGAAAACCCCTTCCGTTTCCCTATCCGGAAAGGCTTCGTTTTGAACCCCTTTTATATTAAGACTCATGTATTTCGCGTCTTTTATTGGTTTAATTTTAGCATAGCCTTTTGACTTTGTCAACATTCTATGGTACGATTCTGATGGGATACGATTTATCGACACGCTCGTCATTAAAAGACCCGTTATCATCTGAAAGGAGCAGCTTCCCATATGATCAATGTCACTATCATTAGTCCGCGTAAATCCATGGATGTCATCAATAGCGCCCTGGAGCATCAGGACTTCGGATGTACATTCACGAACTACGTATATAAACAATTAGAAGAAATTAAGGACATATATGAGCGGTGCAAGGACTCCAGCGATGTTATTTTCTTTTCCGGAGAACTCGGATATTCCTATATGTTGACTCATATTGATAACATTCAGGTTCCGTGTAGCTTTATTTCCTATTCAGAGAAAGATATTCTGTCGATCCTGTTAAATTTTGTAGTCCGCTATCCGCATATTCCGCTTTCCAGAATTTATATTGACTTCTTAAGTCCGGTTAATGATTTCATGAATTTAAAGAAATACCTGAGTCCAAATTACATGCCATACCTTTTCGAGAATCCAATCTACAACTATGAGACTCTAAAAGAACGGGCAGAAGAACTCTGGAATGCCGGAAAGATCGATATGATCCTGACCCGTACAACCAATCAATTGGATGTACTGAACAAATTGCAGATTCCTTACATTCATTTCATCCCGGATGCAGAGACCATTCGAGACTCTATTAAGCATGCGATCGACGCGATCCGCCTGAAACAGAAAAATCAGGCCGGAAAACTGGTAATCCTGATCAAGTTGATCTATCCGGAATATATTTCCTCACAAGACCGTGAATTGCTGGATATTACACTTCACAAATACTTGCTGGACTTCCGCAAGGAATTCCAATACGATTTTGCACTCCATACAGCAGCGCACCGTTTTGAACTTTCTTTGGACAGTGATCTGTACAAGACCAGCTTTGAGCGTATCCAGGACCTGATCACGTTTCTCGATGAGACCGGTGAGCTGGATTTCCGACTTGGCGCAGGATTTGGTAAGTCCTTAGGAGAAAGCCACTATCAGGCTGAATTGGCACTGCAGGAAGCTGTGAAATACGGAAAAAATGACGGTTTCATCATTCACGGAGAAGAAAGTACTCTGACCGGTCCGCTTTCCCTGACCAGAACTTTAAATTATAGTTATTCCAACACAAAAGCTCTTGCATATTCTCAGGCCAACGGAATCAATGAAAGTAATCTGCTAAAGATTGTCGGACTGTTCCAGATGGATAAAGATACTGTTATGACCGCTGCATCCCTATCCCAGTGGCTCAATATTACAAGTCGAAGCTGCAATCGTATTTTACAACAGCTATTGGACTCTAATTTAATAGAAGAAATCGAACCGCAAAAACAAGAAGGAAAAGGACGGCCAACAAGACAGTACCGCTTCAACAAACAGCGATTCATCCAGACTTTTTTCTAGAGGTGTTTCTTCTATAAATAATATAATTTGACCCTGAGCTTTTCCTATGGTATAATGATTAGAATAAATCACAAGCTGGAGGAGTTGTACTTGAAAATCCACGAATCTGCAGAGAATTATTTGGAAACGATTTTATTGCTGAGCAAAAAGCAATCTTACGTACGTTCTATCGATATCGCCAATGAACTGAGTTTTTCCAAGCCAAGTGTCAGCGTGGCCATGAAAAATCTTCGTGCCAGTGGCCACATCTTGGTAGATCCGGCAGGACATATTACCCTGACGGAATCCGGACTGAGTATTGCCGAGTCTATTTTAGAACGCCATAGAGTACTTTCACAGATGTTGATCCGATTAGGAGTCGATCCGGTTATCGCTTCCGAAGATGCTTGCCGACTTGAACATGTGATCAGCAAGGAAAGCTTCGACGCGATCAAAAGACATATTGAACAGCCGATACATAAGTAAAAGCCCCCGGGAATGGTATGGTTCCCAGGGGCTTTTTGCCGGATATCGTATTAATTTGCAGACAATGCTTCCCCCAAAACAATACAGGGAGGTATGGGGGAATGGGGACATGAAGGTATCCGGCAGCTAGACTTTGAGGATATCTTTTATAAATCGCTTTACCAAAGACACAACGCGCTCAAATATAGCATATTCCTTTTTTCTTGTCAACACTCTAATTTCTTTTTTTGTTTTTTTAGGGAAAACCACATTTTCGCTTAAAATAGTAAAGGCCGAATTCCTCGTTTGGGAATTCGACCTTCTTTATTAATAAATACTGTCAAAACATTGATAAACAAAGTGGAGAGCTACTCCAATCGCTGCACTCTCTTTCTTATAGCGGCTAATCTTTAAATATCTGGTATCTGAATCAAATTTGTTATACTCTCTGATGCGAGCACCAAGATCCATCATGTGATTTTCCAAATATTCCCCCATCTCTCCGCCCAATATCAATTCTGTATCATGGATCATACGAAGATTGGAGATCGTAATGGCCAGATAATTGAGATACGAATCCCAGATTTTCATAACCGACGAATCTTTTTTCTCAACAAGCTGCATAAAATCATCCAGCGACATTCCGCTTTCCTTTTCCAATGCCTGTACGGAACAATAGGAATCAACACATCCTCTCTTTCCACAATAACATGGACGACCTCCCGGAACCAGGATCACATGACCAACCTCACCTGCTTTTCTATTTTTCCCACGGTGTACCATGCCATCCGCTTTCAGCGCACTTCCAACCGTACTGTTTAAAAACAGATAGATTGCATCTGCTCCAACAGCCTCCCGTTCTGCGATCATTGCCGCATTCGCGTCATTTTCAAAGAATACCGGATACGGAATGAATCCTTCTACCGTCTTCAGGTTAATTCCTTCCAGATTCAGGGCATGTGACTTGATCAAAATTTTGTCTTCTGCATTGATATTACCCGGCAGGGCCACACCAACACCAAGTATCATCTCACGGTCCACTTTTGAAGAATCAATGAAGCGCTCCACATCTCTAAACAATGCCTGATAATAATCGTTAGAATTATCAAATGCACGTTTCGTCCTTCCATGCCTTAAGACTGTACCTGCCAGATCAATCAAAACATAGGAAATGTGTGTCGGCGTAACATCCAATCCTACAGAATACCCCATCCTGCCATTGACCGCCAGTGATTTTGCACGTCGGCCTCCTGTCGATTTATATTCTCCAATCTCAACAAGAAATCCTTGTTCGATCAATTCTTTTGTATTCTGCAAAACCGTAGGCATACTTAGCCCAAGTGCTTTTGTCAATTCAGTTTTCGATGCATTTTCATTTTTAAATATATAACGGACAATTTCGGATTTTTTGTTTCCTTTTGATTTTCCTGTTCCACGATATTCCATGTGTCACACTCTACTTTCTAATGTTCCTACGACATTTGTCGTTTCATGATATGAAACTAGTTTACATTATAACACTTTTCTAATTTTGATGAAAGCACTTTTTACTCATAGCCATGGATTTCCTCTGGCCGATACGCTATAATGTCCCTATACATCTATAACTGACATGGAGAGAGCATGATGAAATATACCGATCTGATTTTTGATCTATATGGAACACTTGTAGATATTCATACAGAAGAAACAGCTGCCGTCTGGGAAAAGGTTGCGCTTTTCTTCGGTTTTTATGGAGCCCACTATTCCGGTGCAGAGCTTTATGAAACCTTTCAAGCAGCACTGGAAACGCGCAAAGCCGAAGCCGGCCAGGATTATGAATGCTATCCCGATATCCCCTTTGAGCCGATCATGAGTGAACTGTTCGAAAAGAAGGGCATTACCGTTCAGGCAGAACTGCTTGGGATCCAGGCCGCCCAGCTATTCCGAATTCTTTCTATTGAATACATTCGTCTATATCCAAATGTCACGGAAGCACTCACCACACTACGAACCAAAGGCTATCGGTTGTGGCTCCTCAGTAATGCCCAGAGAATCTTTACTGAATACGAAATTCGACACCTTGAACTTGATCAGTATTTTGATGGTATTTACTTATCCTCTGACTTTGCGTGCAGAAAGCCTGATATTCGTTTTTTCAAGGTACTTCTTGAAGAGCAGCATTTGGATCCTTCCAAATGCCTGATGATCGGAAATGACCGCGACACGGATATCTCCGGTGCAAAACATGCAGGACTTTCAACATTATATATGCATACAAACCTGACACCTACTGACCAAGACGAAGCGGATCCTTCTTTATCTCTCAAAAAAGCAGGTGCCGATTGCAGACATTTCGAATACGAGGGCTTCGATTGGGAAGAGTTAACCAGCCTAATCCAAACTTTATAACAATATTCCTTAAAAACATAGTTTACTTTTTAACAAAAATGTATTAAGATTTATACATGTGTATTTTCAAAGGAAAAATTTAAAGGAGATATAATTATGAACATTTCATCTTTACAGAAAGCCAGATACGAGTATTCCCCGAAACTTCCGGGTATGCTTAGAAACGGTATCTCTGAGATTTGCGTTCAGGAAGGCGCAGAGACACAGAGCGTAGCTGATCAGGAGAAGATCAAAGCTCTTTTCCCGAACACATATGGTAAAAAAGAGATCACTTTCGTAAAAGGTCAGAATACATCTGAAGCAAAAACACACCGTGTAGGTGTTATCCTTTCCGGCGGACAGGCTCCGGGCGGACACAACGTTATCTGCGGTTTATACGATGCATTAAAAGCTACAAACCCAGCGAACGAGCTTTACGGTTTCAAGCGCGGCCCGAGCGGTCTTATCGAAGACAATTACTTAATCTTCACAGATGAGTACATTGATCAGTACAGAAATACTGGTGGTTTCGATATCATCGGTTCCGGCAGAACAAAACTCGAGACAAAAGAGCAGTTCGCGATCGTATCTGACGTATGTAAGAAACACGGTATCACAGCTGTTGTTATCATTGGTGGTGACGACTCCAACACAAACGCAGGCGTTCTTGCTGAGTACTTCGCAGCAAACAACACAGGCGTTCAGGTAATCGGATGCCCGAAGACAATCGACGGTGACCTCAAGAACGAAGATATCGAGTGTTCCTTCGGTTTCGATACAGCAACAAAGACATACAGTGAGCTCATCGGTAACATTCAGAGAGACTGTAACTCTTCTAAAAAATACTGGCACTTCATCAAAGTTATGGGTCGCTCCGCTTCTCACGTTGCTCTTGAGTGTGCACTTAAGACACAGCCGAACGTTTGCTTAATCTCTGAAGAAGTAGCAGCTAAGAAGATGTCCCTTTCCCAGATCGCTGACCAGATTGCTGACTCCGTAGCGTACAGAGGCAACAACGGCGAGAACTTTGGTGTTGTTGTTATCCCGGAAGGTGTTGTTGAGTTCGTTCCGGAATTTGGCGCTCTGATCCACGAGATCAACGAGCTCCTTGCAGGCAGCAAAGCTGATGCGTTCAACGCACTTCCGACATGGGAAGAGAAATACGCTTTCATCGAAAACGGATTAACAAAAGAGTCCATGGAAGTATTTGCGATCCTTCCGCTGAATATCCAGCAGCAGTTATTCTTAGAGAGAGATCCGCACGGTAACGTACAGGTTTCCCTTATCGAATCCGAAAAATTATTCGCAGCTCTCGTAGCTGACAAATTAGCAGCAAGAAAAGCAGCTGGCACATACAAGGGTAAATTCTCTGCTCTTTGCCACTTCTTTGGTTACGAAGGCAGATGTGCATTCCCGTCCAACTTCGACGCTGACTACTGCTACTCCTTAGGTTACAACGCATTCATGCTCATCCAGTATGGCTGCAACGGTTTCTTATCTAAAGTATCCAACCTCTCCGCTCCGGCTAACGAGTGGGTTGCAGGTGGTATGCCGATCACAAAGATGATGAACATCGAAAGAAGACACGGCGAAGATAAACCGGTTATCAAAAAAGCTCTCGTAGAACTTGACGGTGCTCCGTTCAAATACTTTGAGGCACACCGCGACGAGTGGGCAAAGAACACATGCTTCCAGTATCCGGGTGCAATCCAGTACTATGGTCCGACAGAAGTTTGCGATATCACAACAGTGACTCTCGCTCTCGAGCAGGAGAAATAAGATTTAAGATGATGAATCCCTCAGGAAATATCCTGAGGGATTTTTGATTTGTTTAACCGATACTATATTCACTTGCTATTACACAAAAAGACCCCGACGGTAACCCCCGGGGCCAAACTTATCCAAGTATGAACTTTTCTAAGATATTTGTTCTGTTATCAATTATTCGTTGATAGCTGCCTGTGCTGCTGCAAGTCTTGCGATCGGCACACGGAACGGAGAACAGGATACATAGTCAAGACCGATCTTATGGCAGAACTCTACGGAAGACGGGTCACCACCGTGCTCACCACAGATACCTACGTGTAAGGACGGACGAACCGGCTTACCAAGTTTGATTGCCATCTCCATTAACTTACCAACGCCAGTCTGGTCGAGCTTAGCGAACGGATCGTTCTCGAAGATCTTCTTGTCATAGTATGCATCAAGGAACTTACCAGCGTCATCACGGGAGAAGCCGTATGTCATCTGTGTAAGGTCGTTTGTACCGAAGCAGAAGAACTCAGCTTCTGTAGCGATCTCATCAGCTGTGATACATGCTCTCGGGATCTCTACCATTGTACCGATTTCGTAGTGAAGTTCAACGCCTGCTGCTGCAACTTCAGCCTCAGCTGTAGCTTTAACGATCTTCTTAACGAAGCCTAACTCCTTAACATCGGAGGAAAGCGGGATCATGATCTCCGGTTTTACTTCGAATTCCGGATGAGCTTTCTGTACGTTGATAGCTGCACGGATAACAGCCTTTGTCTGCATAACAGCGATTTCCGGATATGTTACTGCAAGACGAAGACCACGGTGACCCATCATCGGGTTGAACTCGTGGAGGGAGGAGATGAGAGCTTTGATAGCCTCAACGGATTTACCCTGAGCGTCTGCAAGTTTCTTGATATCCTCTTCCTCTGTCGGAACGAACTCGTGAAGCGGCGGATCTAAGAAACGGATTGTTACCGGGAAGCCTGCCATTGCCTCGAAGATACCCTCGAAGTCGCCCTGCTGGTACGGAAGGATCTTCTCAAGAGCTGCTTCTCTCTCTTCTACTGTATCGGAACAGATCATCTCACGGAATGCTGCGATTCTCTCTTCCTCGAAGAACATATGCTCTGTACGTGTAAGACCAATACCCTCAGCGCCAAGCTCTCTAGCTTTTCTAGCGTCTTCCGGTGTATCAGCGTTTGTTCTTACTTTAAGAACTCTGTATTTGTCAGCCCACTCCATGATTCTGCCAAACTCACCAGCGATTGTAGCATCAACTGTCGGGATAAGACCGTCGTAGATGTTACCTGTTGTACCGTCGATGGAGATTGCATCACCCTCGTGGAATGTCTTGCCTGCTAATGTGAACTGTTTGTTCTCTTCGTCCATGTTGATGTCGCCACAACCGGATACGCAGCATGTACCCATACCACGAGCTACTACTGCAGCGTGGGATGTCATACCACCACGAACTGTCAGGATACCCTGAGCAGCCTTCATACCTGTGATATCTTCCGGAGATGTCTCAAGACGAACTAAAACAACCTTCTCACCTTTCTCTGCCCATGCTACAGCATCTTCAGCTGTGAACACGATCTTACCGCAAGCAGCACCCGGGGAAGCACCAAGGCCTTTGCCCATCGGAGTAGCAGCTTTTAATGCCTTAGCATCGAACTGCGGATGTAACAGAGTGTCAAGGTTACGCGGATCGATCATAGCTACAGCTTCTTTCTCAGTTCTCATGCCTTCGTCAACGAGGTCACAAGCAATCTTTAAAGCAGCCTGAGCTGTTCTCTTACCGTTACGTGTCTGAAGCATATAGAGTTTCTCGTTCTCAACTGTGAACTCCATATCCTGCATATCTCTGTAGTGAGACTCAAGTTTTGCACAGATCTCTGTGAATTTAGCGTAAGCTGCCGGGAATTTCTCCTCCATCATAGCGATCGGCATCGGTGTACGAACACCAGCTACTACGTCTTCACCCTGAGCGTTTGTTAAGAACTCACCCATGAGTTTCTTCTCACCTGTGGATGGGTCACGTGTGAAAGCAACACCTGTACCACAGTCTTCGCCCATGTTACCGAATGCCATGGACTGTACGTTAACAGCTGTACCCCAGGAGTACGGGATATCATTGTCACGACGGTATACGTTCGCACGCGGGTTGTCCCAGGAACGGAATACAGCCATAACAGCGCCCATTAACTGTACCTTCGGATCAGACGGGAAGTCCTCACCAATTTTAGCTTTGTACTCAGCTTTGAACTGAGCTGCTAACTCTTTTAAGTCCTCAGCTGTAAGATCAACGTCCTGAGTAACGCCTTTTTTCTCTTTCATCTCATCGATGGGCTCTTCGAAGTATTTCTTACCAACTTCCATAACTACGTCAGAGTACATCTGGATGAAACGTCTGTAGCAGTCCCAAGCCCAACCTGCGTTGCCGCACTTCTCTGCCATTGTATTAACAACTTCTTCGTTAAGACCTAAGTTAAGGATTGTATCCATCATACCCGGCATGGATGCTCTAGCACCGGAACGAACGGAAACTAATAACGGATTCTCTAAATCACCGAACTTTTTACCTGTGATCTCTTCCATCTTAACGATTGCTTCGTTAATCTGAGCCTGGATCTCATCGTTGATCTGACGGCCATCCTCATAGTACTGTGTACAAGCTTCTGTTGTGATTGTGAAGCCCTGCGGTACTACATCAGCGCCGATGATCTTTGTCATCTCAGCAAGGTTTGCACCTTTACCGCCTAACAGGTTTCTCATTGTAGCGTTACCTTCGCTGAACATATAAACCCATTTTGCCATAAGTTCTTTTTCCTCCTATAAATCTGTAGAATGTTTCTACATCTCGTAGTTTCTTCCATTTTTCACCATCATATCTCTCAATGCCTGAAACATATTGAAAAAATCCGCGCACCAAAAAATAAACGGTCGAAAAACAGTCTGAGTATATTATAAGGGATGTTACAAAATATTGCAACATCCCTTATCCTAACTTTGCCAAATTTTTTGGCTATTTTTTGCTTTTATTTACGTACATTTAATACATTCCGCTGACTACAGCCGCGATCACGATACCAAGGATCGCTCCCGCAACCACCTGTACCGGCGTATGGCCAACGTATTCTTTAAAACGTTCCTGCAGTACCACTCCGTCGAATTCCAGAATATTTTCGAAAAATACGCGATTCAGAAGCTTCGCCTGTTTTCCCGTTTGCATACGGACATTCATAGCATCATACATGACGATCATGGAAAGAACAAAGCTCACAGCGAACTCAAAACTTCCTGCGCCATAATGGATACCGGATGCTGTCGTAAGTGCACATACTGTTGCAGAATGGGAACTCGGCATACCGCCGGACCCGAAGAGTCTCTCCGGATTAAAGGAACGGTTCAGGGAAAAATCGATCAGCGTCTTTAAAAGCTGCGCAACTGTCCAACCGGCTACAGCAGAGATCAGCACCTGATTCCCAAGTATCTCATTCCAGATATTCATGGTTTCCTCCGTGTCGTTTTTCGTTATTCCTCTTCAACTGCCTCGATTTCCTCACTTGCAAGGCCATCGTAAAGAGCCTCATACTTCTTAGCAGATACGCTCCAGGAATAGTCAACAGTCATTGCTCTTTCAACGATCTTATTCCAGTCACGCTTCTTATCGTAGTAGATAGATTTTGCATAACGGATTGTGTCTAACATCTCGTGTGCATTGTAGTTTGTGAAGGAGAAACCTGTACCTGTACCTTCGTATTCGTTATAAGCCTCTACTGTATCTTTCAGACCGCCTGTCTCACGAACGATCGGAAGTGTACCATAACGGAGAGCCATCAGCTGACTGAGTCCACACGGCTCGAATAAGGACGGCATTAAGAATGCGTCGCAGCCTGCGTAGATTCTGTGGGACAGCGGCTCGGAGTATTTCATCTGAGCAGATACGCGTGCCGGATACTTCCATTCGTAGTGACGGAACAGGTTCTCGTATTTCTCTTCACCTGTACCTAAAACGATTACCTGAACATCGTCTTCACAGATTTCTTCCATTACATGAGCAATCAGATCGAAGCCCTTCTGATCTGTCAGACGGGATACGATACCAACTGTAAATTTCTTCTCATCTACCGGAAGACCAAGCTCTTTCTGAAGAGCCTTTTTATTTTTCACTTTCTCTTTGCGGAAGTTTTCAACTGTGTACGGAGCAGCCAGGTTCTCGTTTGTACCCGGGTTGAAATCCTCGTAATCGATACCATTTACAATACCGATAAGATCATTGCCGCGTGCACGCATCAGACCGTCAAGACCCTCACCGTAGAATGCTGTCTTGATCTCTTCTGCATATGTGTTACTTACTGTTGTAATGGCGTCTGCATATACCAGACCACCTTTTAACATATTACCGTTGTTGTATGCTTCCAGTTTGTCAGATGTGAAATAGCTATCATCAAGACCGGAGAATCTCTTAATTGT
The DNA here is from genome assembly GCA_045637605.1 of Pilosibacter sp. Taxonomy (GTDB): domain Bacteria; phylum Bacillota; class Clostridia; order Lachnospirales; family Lachnospiraceae; genus Pilosibacter. The sequence goes on along the minus strand of JAZTZT010000020.1, from coordinate 2,631 downwards.
GTTAACATCCCAAACACCCTGGAATTTCAGGTTGTGGATTGTCATAACAGATTTCATATCTTTGAAGAATTCGCCTGCGCCGAAACGTCCCTTTAAGTATACCGGGATCAGACCTGTCTGCCAGTCATGACAGTGAACAACATCCGGCTGCCATCCGATCACCGGAAGTGCAGAAAGAGCTGCCTGACAGAAGAAGGAGAATTTCTCCAGATCGTGGTACTGATCGCCGTACGGCTTGCTGCCCCAGAAGTAGCTTTCGTTATCGATAAAATAGAATGTAATACCATCATGAACGTACTGAAGAATACCAACATAGCGGCTCTGTCCAAGATAATCCATATAGAACTGATCTACGAATTCTAATTTCTCAAGGAATTTCTCTTTGATGCAGAGGTATTTCGGAATCATAACACGAACATCATACTGTTCTTTGTCAAAGCATTTCGGCAGGGAACCTACAACATCTGCCAGACCGCCTGTTTTAATAAACGGAACTGCTTCAGAAGCCACAAATAAAATCTTTTTCATATTTGAAACCCATCCTTCCCAAATTTTATAAACTTTTATAGCTGCCAAATACTGCTGCAGCTTAATTTACAATCGGTATAAGTATACCATATTTCATAACATTTAGAAAGTGGGTCTGATAAATTTATTTACTAAATTCTTTTGTAATCCAGTCTGATCTTATCTGAGATCAATGCGATAAATTCCGAGTTTGTCGGTTTTCCTTTCCCGCCGCTGACCGTATATCCGAACAGCGCATGGATCGTCTCCATTTTCCCCCGACTCCAGGCAACTTCGATTGCATGTCGGATGGCACGTTCCACACGGCTGGCTGTGGTCTGGTGCTTTTTAGCGATCGTCGGATACAAAATCTTTGTTACAGAAGAAAGCATTTCCGGATCCTGCACGGACATAATGATCGCATCGCGAAGATACTGATATCCTTTAATATGCGCCGGGATTCCGATTTCATGTAACATCTGGGTCACATCCGTCTCCAGATTCTGTTCCATATAAGCTTCTTTATCAAGATATGGAACAATCTTCCGTTCCTTGGATCCTCCGCTGATCTGCATATTTTTCATTCTGCCTTTGCTGACACGATTGATCTTATCCATCAATACGTCTTTGCTGAACGGTTTCATAATATAATAATTGGCGCCGAGTCGAAATGCATCTTCCGTTACATCCTGACTGCTGGCTGCGGTCACCATGATAAAAGACGGAAATGATTTCATTTGTGTGTTGTTTCGCACTTTCTCCATGACCGAAATTCCGTCAAGCCTTGGCATGATCACATCCATTAGTACAATATCCGGATTGGTTCGTACGATCATATTGTAGGCATCCTCACCATTATCCGCCTTACCTACCACACGGATCCCTTCTTCTTTTTCCAATATTTCCCCCAACAGATTTAACGTCTGCCTGTTATCATCAGCAATCGCAATTGATAATTCTGCCATATTTCTCCTCCTGAGCTGTCATAATGATTCTTGTGTCGCTCTTGTTTTCCATTTTCTTCCAAAAGGTTCGGAGCGATTACATCAATTATAGTCGCTGTGCGAGAAGAGCCGCAATGCAAATCGGGCGCAAGTTTCGACAGAGGACGACAGAGAGGAGACTTACGGGAATAGAGGTTTAACTGAGTTAACCACCCTTACCTTGAACACACCAGGAATCTTCTTCAAATGCGTAATAGCTTCATCATTTACTGTATTTTCCAGGTCAAGCAACATATATGCGTACTGGCCACGGCTTTTATTGGTCATATGATTAATGTTCAGACCGTCTGCCGCCAGAATTCCGGTTACCTGGCTGATCATATTGGGGATGTTGGCGTGATGCACTGCGATTCGTGCCACGTCGTTGCATACACCCATGTCGCAATTCGGATAATTGACGGAATTTCGGATATTACCATTTTCCAGATAATCCCTCAATTCATCCACTGCCATCATTGCACAGTTATCTTCTGACTCTTCCGTCGAAGCACCGAGGTGCGGGATTGCGATCACACCTTCCATCGAAACTGTTTTCGTGTTTGGGAAATCTGTCACGTATTTTTTGATCTTTCCATTCTTTAATGCAAGTTCCATATCATCATCGTTGACCAGAAGATCACGGGCGAAGTTTAAGATCACAACACCATCTCTCATCTTGTCAATGGATTCCTTGCAGATCATATGCTTTGTAGAATCCAGAAGTGGAACATGAACGGTTATATAGTCACACTCTCTGTAGATCGAATCGACATCTAAAATATGTTTCACGGATCCGGACAACATCCAGGCAGCATTGACAGAGATAAATGGATCGTAACCGTAAACATCCATTCCAAGACCTACAGCCGCGTTTGCGACCTCGCATCCAATAGCACCAAGGCCGATGACACCCAGTTTCTTTCCTTTAATCTCACAGCCTGCGAAAGCTTTTTTGCCTTTTTCTACTTTTTTCTCGATGTCTGGATCACCTTTCTGGCCACGGCACCATTCGATACCGCCCACAATATCCCTGGATGCCAGCAAAAGACCTGCCATTACCAGTTCTTTTACACCATTCTTGTTGGCGCCCGGTGTATTGAATACAACGATACCTTTTTCTGCACATTTATCTAACGGAATA
>JAZTZT010000019.1:0-4748 GCA_045637605.1 Pilosibacter sp. | reverse complement strand
TTGACAAACAACTCTGAACTTAATAGAATAGCTTTAGAAACTTATACGATCGACCGATTTGGTCATTTTACATGTTACATAATTTAAAGGAGCAATACCATGTTACAAGATCTTGATTATGGTCGTCTGGATAACCAGTACCACAAAGAAACTCCAAATGATAATGATATTGTTGTCTGTGTACAGGGAAAAGGCATGCTGGTACACCGTGAGAGCAATGACGAACTTTCCCTTCCGACTTGGGCGCAGGTGAAGGAGTGGAGCAAAGATTGGAATCATTGGCATAAAGACGAGATGCAGTATATTTTCACTATGCAGGGGGACCGTTACTTCCTGTGGATGGGCGAGGCTGGCGATCTGACTGATACATATTATGCATATGAGCCGGCGATGTCTCTCCGCCAGAGAACTTCTAAAAATATCTGCTTTGCCATGATGACTGCATGGCATTTATATAACTGGTACCGTGTAAACCGTTACTGCGGAAACTGTGCTACCCCGACGGTTCATGACGAAAAAGAGCGCATGATGCGTTGTCCGAATTGCGGAAACCTGATCTTCCCGCGTATCGCACCGGCTGCGATCATCGGTCTGATCAATGGTGACAAGCTGATGCTCAGCACCTATGCAAATCGTAACTTTAAACGTTATGGCCTTTTAGCCGGTTTTATTGAGATCGGTGAGACTGCAGAAGAAGCTGTTGAGCGTGAAGTTCTGGAAGAAGTAGGACTGAAAGTTAAGAATATCCGTTACTACAAGAGCCAGCCGTGGGGCATCGCAGGCAATCTTTCTGTTGGTTATTTCTGCGATCTGGATGGCGACGATGTGGTTCATTTGGATGAAAACGAATTGGCTTCTGCTGAATGGTTCAGCAGAGACGAACTTCCGGCTGAAGATGATGGAATCAGCCTGACAAGAGAAATGATCCGAATCTTCAGAGAAGGGAAAGAACCGAAATAAAAAATGAATCGACACCTTTGATACCGTAAAATCATTTTTCGGTATCAGAAGTGTCGATTTTTATTGTTACTTAAATTCTAATTTCCAATTCATTCTCAGGTGGCCGGCAAGCATGGCCACGACACACATAAAAGGTCATTTTATCGTCTTTCAACGGATATTCTTCCGTCGGACAGTCCACCACACGCACCACAGTCTCCAACGGAATCTGATGCGGAAGATCGGTTGGGCGAATGCGTTCTTTTAACACCACCGTTATTTTCTCCGGCGGTTCCAGATAATCCAACAACGCCACAAGAAACATTGCATATCCGGCAGGATAGTGGGCTGCTTCAGCACTCATAAATCCCAGCTGCCTCTCAGCCAGGGTCCCCCATCGTTCATCCCCTGTAAGCAAATATAATTGAACTAGATTGTATGCCATAGCCGAATTTCCACTGAACACGGCTCCGTCATATGTCTCCTTCGGACGCAAGATCAATTGCTCATGATCCCTTCCGTACAAAAAGAATCCGCTCTGCTCATCATCATAAAAGTCAGAAATGGCCTGCTCGGAAAAATCCATTGCCTGCTCCAGGTATCGATTATCCCAAGTTGCACCATATAAGGCGAGAAGTGCGAAAATCTCATTTGCATAATCATCCAAAAGTCCCTTTCCGCTGCATCTTCCATTCCGGTAACTGATATACAAGGTTCCATTCTTGTAAAGCCCTTCCTGAATAAATGCATTTGCATCCTCCGCCATTTGCAAATATTCTAATTTTCCTGTGATACGGTACAGATGACACATGGCTGCAACCATGAGCCCATTCCAAGAAGTCAATATTTTGTCATCCAAATGAAGTTCATAGCGGTTCCTGCGATAGTCGTAGATTTTCTGTATACACGTATCCTGAAAATCACTGATCTCGCCGTTCTTCAAAAGATTTGGAATATTCTTTCCTTCAAAATTTCCTTTTTCTGTAATGTCAAAAAACTGATTAAAAGCCGATCCATCCGCTTCTCCCAGTATCCTGACAACTTCAGATGGTTCCAGAAGATAATATTTTCCTTCTACTCCTTCACTGTCGGCATCCTGTGCACTGTAAAATCCACCTTCGTCCGATGTCATTTCCCGTTTAATATAAGAAGCCACTTTCTCTGCCACTTTTCGGTAGAGTGGATTTTTTGTAATCTGATACGCTCTACAATATGCAAGAATCAGTAACGCATTATCATACAGCATCTTTTCAAAATGCGGAGCCAGAAAATATCGGTCCGTAGAATATCGGCTGAAACCACCGCCGATATGGTCGAAAATTCCGCCCCGATACATCTGAATCAGAGTCTTTTCTACCATATCCATGGCTTCTTGATCCCCGCTTGTCTGATAATATCGCATCAAAAATAAAAGATTATGCGGTGTCGGAAATTTCGGAGCCGGTCCGAATCCCCCAAACTGTCTATCAAAAGAGCGCTTGTATAATTCAATTGCATCTTCTATCAGCTTCCCATCCATCTCTCCATCTGCATAAATGGAAGGAGCTATCGAAGCTTGGCGGTTCAAATGAGCGATCACCGAATCTGCAGATTGCATCAGTGCCTCTCGTTCATTCTTCCATTTTTCGTGGATCGCCAAAAGCAGTTCTTTCAGTCCCACCTGCCCAAATCTGGATGTTTTGGGAAAATACGTTCCGGCAAAAAACGGCTTCTGATCCGGCGTGAGAAAAACTGTTGTGGGCCAGCCGCCACTTCCGGTTAACGCCTGGCACACAGACATATAAATACTGTCAATATCCGGTCTCTCTTCCTTGTCCACTTTGACTGCGACAAAATTCTGATTCAGAATCGTTGCAATTTCCTCATCTTCAAAACTCTCATGGGCCATGACATGACACCAATGGCAGGTGCTGTACCCAATACTTAAGAATATCGGCTTATCTTCCTCTCTTGCTCTGGCAAATGCCTCCTCACTCCAGGGATACCACGCAACCGGATTGTCGGCATGCTGCAGCAAATAAGGGCTTGTTTCATGATTCAATCGATTTTTCATCGCATCCAGTCCTTTCAAAAAACATTTTCCATACATTTAGTATGGTTCATTTTCTTGAAATTCAACCGCCGTTTTTTCAGTTGTAATTTTCTCCATTGTATCCTTCCGGACTTCTTCTCTCAACTCTGTCAGGTACTCTGAAAATGCCACTTTATCGTTGGCATATGTTTTGTTCAGCTCATATTCCTTTGGGATCCAGGTGGAAAGGTCCGAGAAATTATGCTGGATCACAGCCTCAAGACCATCGATCGCCTTGTATACTTTGGCTTCCATCGTTTCTCGTTTTGCCATCTCGTCGTATAATGCAAGCATTTTTTCTGCAAACGGCTCCGGGAGAGATTTCACCCACCCATAAAGCATAGCCTCTTCTTTTTCCTCATCTGCACTGGTTTTGTCAAAGGATGGAATATCTCCCGTAAATGACTCACCAAGGTCATGAATGATGCACATTTCGATGACTTTGTTCATATCTACATTCGGAAATTCCTCGCGAAGAAAAAATGCCATTAAAGTCATCATCCAGCTATGTTCTGCCACACTTTCATGTCTGCCCTTGCTTGTATAACAGTGTCTGGTCGCATCTTTTAAGCGCTCTGCAACCTCTAATATTTCCAATAATGTTCTCGGTTCCATGCTATCTCCTCCACCATCTTTATCTTGCTTTTCATTATACACGAAATCATGATATAATAGGTATGAGATTTCTCATGTTTTATTACTGGAGATACATATGAAACAAATTGATTCAAAAAACTTATTCGATAAATATTGGAAATACTATTATTTTGATCAACTCTTCGGATTTGATATCCAACCATATACCAGTCTACTTCAATTCGATCCTAATGATGTCATTTTACAGGAAGGCGAAGAATCAAAACACTTATATTTCCTTTTGAGTGGACGCGCCAAGGTGTTTCTCACTCACAAAAATGGCGCCGTCACTTTGATCAATTTCCTGGAATCCCCGTGCTTCATCGGTGAAATGGAACTAGTTAATCATCAGAGCGCCTGCCATGGTGTAACAGCCCTTAGTACCTGCCTTTGCTTTTCCGTCAATTTATCCTGCAAAGAACAATTGCTGAATGATACCGTCTTTCTACGAAATCTTTGTAGATTTCTGAGCCGCAAAACATTAAGCGATGTGCAAAACTATTCCCGCAATCAGGCGTATCCGCTGAAAACAAGAATGGCATCCTTTATCTTGTTGACTGCTAACAACAACCTGTACCGCGAACGCCACACTGAAACCGCTGCTTATCTAGGAGTAACCTACCGTCATCTACTGTATGTGCTGGCTGAATTCGTAAAAGAAGGGATTTTAGAAAAGACCCCGCATGGATATCGGATCGTTCAGGAAGAGGTATTGAGGAAGATTGCTGATGGGGATTAAGTGTGTATTTAGTTTAGTAAAAATAAAATAGAAGTATCTGTAGAAAATTCCCGTACTATCTCAAAAAACGGCTGACTACCTTTGCTTCACAGCGTTTTATTCGCCCTTACTCCGATCGCGATAAGGACGTTTGCGATCTCTGTAAGGGCGCAAAACTTGTGAAGCTCAGTCGTCCAGCCTATCATTTGAGATATGTGCGGGATTTTCTATCAGATACTGCTTTTATTATTCTTTACAAATCTAAATACACATGAATAAAGAAACCTCACAAATACCTATAAATGTTAGTTACCTGAGTGTTGTGCGATTATTGATATTTAGTTAAGACAACTTGGCTATAAAAAAGTTCCAGGCTGACAGGTG
>JAZTZT010000018.1:0-7578 GCA_045637605.1 Pilosibacter sp. | reverse complement strand
TCAGCTTGCTGCTGCTTGTGAGTGTGCAGATACAATTATCGTAGAAGTTAACCAGAATATGCCGGTTTGTTTCGGTGGCCACGAAGTAAGTATTCATATCGATCAGGTTGATATGATCGTTGAAGGTGAGAATCCGCCGGTTGCTGAGATGGGGGCTGGTAAGATTTCTGAGATCGATGAAGCTGTTGCGAAATTAATCGTTCCGGAGATTCCGGATAAAGCCTGCTTACAGCTTGGTATCGGTGGTATGCCGAACGCAGTTGGTAGCTTGATCGCTCAGAGTGATCTGAAAGACTTAGGCGTTCATACAGAGATGTACGTTGATGCTTTCGTTGATATTTCCAACGCAGGAAAGATCACAGGTCTTCACAAAGCTCATAACAAGGGTCGTCAGGTTTATACATTCGCAGCTGGTACAAAGAAATTATATGATTTCATCGATGGTAATCCGGAAATGATGGCTGCTCCGGTTGATTACGTAAACGATATTCGTGTAATCTCCCAGTTAGACAACTTTATGTCCATTAACAATGCAGTAGAAGTTGACTTATTTGGTCAGGTGGCTTCTGAGACAGCTGGTACACGTCATATCAGTGGTGCAGGCGGACAGCTTGACTTCGTTCTTGGTGCATACCTTTCTAAGGGTGGTAAGAGCTTTATTTGCTGCTCTTCCACAGTACAGAACAAAGATGGCAGCTTAAAGTCCAGAATTAAACCGTTCGTAACACCGGGTGGTATTGTAACATGTACGCGTGCAAATACTCAGTACGTTGTAACTGAATATGGTATTGTAAATCTTAAGGGTACATCTACATGGCAGCGTGCAGAGAAATTAATCTCTATCGCTCATCCGGACTTCCGCGATGAATTAATCGCAGAGGCAGAGAAGATGAATATCTGGTGCCCGAGCAACAAACGTTAATAAGCTGTTGAGGGCTTAATGTTTGAACTCTGATTAAATAATAGAAAGCCGATGTTCGTCGAAAAGCAAACATCGGCTTTTTCTGCAATGATATACCATAAAGACCTGAAGGAGGAGCAACATGGAATATAAGAAAAATATATTTACAATTGAAGATAACATCGGTATTATTTCTATGAATTTCCCAAGCAATCTGAATGCGATTGATATGGAAATGGTAGAAGAGCTTTTAAGTATTCTGGATGAGTGTGAAAATAATCCGGAAGTAAAAGTGGTTGTGATCAAGAGTGCGGGAAAAGCTTTCTCTGCAGGTGGAGATATCGGATATTTTTATAAAAATATTCAGGCAGGCGGAGAAATCAACATGGATGATCTGATTGCAAAAGCAGGTCTTGTTTCTCTTAATATTAAGAAGATGAGCAAGATGGTCATCACATCTGTAAATGGTGCGGCAGCCGGTGCAGGTGCAAATCTTGCATTATCCGGTGATTTCGTAGTTGCAGCTGATAATGCGAAGTTTATTCAGGCCTTTATTAATCTTGGCCTTGTTCCGGATACAGGTGGTACATTCTTGCTTAGTAAGACAATCGGTCCGGCAAGAGCAATGGAACTCTGTGCGACAGGTCGCCCACTTGGTGCTGAAGAAGCAAAAGAATGGGGACTTGTATATCAGGTATGTCCGAAGGAAGAATTGGAAGAGCAGACTATGAAACTTGCGAAAAAACTGACAGCAGGTCCGTTGATCGCATATGGTGCTTTAAAGAAACAGTTCTTCGAGGCAAATTATGCGGACTATGGCAGATATCTGGCTGAAGGCGAAGTTCCGACTCAGAGTATTTGTATTTCCTCTGAAGATTTTAAAGAAGGCGTTTGTGCATTCATCGAAAAGAGAAAAGCAGATTTCCAGGGAAAATAAAGGAATTATAGATAAGAAACCATTAGAGAGCATCTCATTTTTATGAGGTGCTCTTTGTTGTAATGTAGTTGGAATAGTGATAAAATAGAAGGAAATGAAGCTTGTTAAGTTCGGTGAAAATGTGAGGGAAGCAAGATGAGATTTGTGGAAGATATTAGTCGTTTTTATGGTACAGGCGAAAAAAATAAAGCAGGTCAGACTTTGGAAGAGTATTTAGATGGTTACGATCCGAGGCAGTTTGATCTTCCGAGTAATACGACGGATATTATTGTAGTTCGTTGTGAGGAAGAATTAAAGAGTTGGGAACAGCAACTGGAAGTTCTTTTGATCAAACGTGGAAATCATCCGGGAATTGGTTTTTGGGCGACTCCGGGCGGTTTTGTTGAAATGCGTGAAAATATGGATGAAGGTGCTGCAAGAGAATTAGAGGAAGAAACCGGAATCCAGGGACTTCCGCTTGTACAGATGGCGACATGGGGAGATTATGATCGAGATCCGAGATGGCGTGTAATTACCACATCTTACCTTGCATTAGTAGAAGGTAATCTTGCGGTTCAGGCGGGCGATGATGCAGCAGATGCATTGTGGTTTCAAGTGAGCTTGAAACAGGAATCAAATGATACAGAAAAACGAACCGAAGTTTGGAATCTGAGTTTAGTAAACGAAGAGAGAAATATTCAGGTTGGTGCAAAAATCGAACTTATCCACAGTGGTCATAAACTTTTGGATAAAAAGCAGTATCGTATTGTGGAAAACAATTGTCTTGCAGCCGATCATGGATGTCTGATCATCCAGGCATTGCTTTATCTGAAGGAAAAGCTGGAGAGACAGTAAGTAAACTTATGTAGTGAAAGGGGAAGTATAAAATGGACTACATAACAAAATTATTCATCATTGTTCCGGTATTTTTTATTGCAGGAATCATTGATTCCATCGGAGGTGGCGGTGGATTGATCGCATTGCCGACATATTTGATGATCGGCCTTCCGATCCGTACCGCCTACGGTTGTAATAAATTGCAGGCTGGTCTGGGTAATTTAGTATCTGCTATTAAATATTTTAAGAAAAATATGGTGGATTTAAAAATTGCTTTGATCTCTGCTATTACAGCGATGACTGGTGCTTATATTGGTACAAAAATTATTTTCCTTTTACCGGAGGAAACCATCCAGAAAGCGATTACAGTCGTATTGCCAATTATTGCTCTAGTCATGGTGCTTAGAAAAACGGATGCAAGAAATGTAATCTTAAAAAGTGAGATTTCATCAAAAACAATTGTGCAGGCGCTGATTGTGGGTGTGATCATGGGCTTTTATAATAGCTTGTTTGGTCCGGGTGTCGGTACCGTTGCAATTATCGGATTTACTATGTTGATGCACTATGATGCACGTGTAGCTTCCGGTAATGGTAAAGTATTGATCGTACTGACAAATGCGATCGCTCTGGTAAGTTATATTAAAACCGGAAGTATTGCATATGAAATTGCAGCTCCGGCGGCTCTTTCCGCTATTGCAGGAAATCTGGTTGGTGTAAATCTGGCGATTAAAAAAGGTGAAAAGATCATCAAACCGGTTATGCTTGTAGTTGTTATTTTAACTGTGGTTAAGTTCGCACTGGAAAATAATATTTGGGGATAACTGTTGCGGAAGAATAACGATTTGTGTTACAATTAAAAACAGACTTTGTCCTGAATATCTTAGGATAAATATGATAAAGGAGCAGGAATCATGGGCAGGATTTATTATATCATGGGAAAAAGTGCCACAGGAAAGGACACAATTTATAAAGAAGTTTTAAAACAGCGTCCGGACCTGAAAACAATCGTGATGTATACGACCCGCCCGATTCGTGAAGGAGAGACGAACGGCGTGGAATACCACTTCCGAACCATTTCGGAAATGGAGGAAATGCGTGATTCCGGAAAGATGATCGAGTGCCGCATGTATCAGACTGTATTTGGTCCGTGGTATTATTTTACGATGGATGACAATCAGTTTGATCTGGAAAGCGAGACCAATTATCTGATGATCGGAACTCTGGAGTCTTACGAGAAGATGTTACGCTACTTTGGACAAGACATGATCAGTCCGATTTATATTGAGGTTCCTGATGGAATTCGCCTGCAGCGTGCAGTTGCAAGAGAGAGTGCCCAGAAGAAGCCGAATTATAAAGAAACTTGCAGACGGTATCTGGCAGATGAAGATGATTTTGCAGAAGAGAATCTGAATCGTCTGGGTATCGAAAAGAGATATTTAAATCTGGAGTTAGATGAGTGTCTGAAATCCGTATTGGAGGATATTCACTAATAGAAAATAACTGACAGGAGGGGTGACTATGGCAGAGAATAGAATGCTTGGTTTTAACGATATTCTTGGTAATGATATGATCAAGGATCATTTTCAGAAAGCAATTGAGAATCACAAGGTTTCCCATGCGTATATTCTGACTGGTGAAGCAGGAACCGGCCGTAAGTCAATTGCTAATGCATTTTCTATGGCGCTTCTTTGTGAAAAGGGTGGTAAAGAACCATGCATGATTTGCCACTCCTGTAAACAAGTATTAAGTGGAAATCATCCGGATCTGATTTACGTGAAGCATGAAAAACCGAACAGCATCGGTGTTGATGATATTCGTGAACAGATCAATGATACGATCATGATCCGTCCATATAGTAGTTATCATAAGATTTATATTGTGGACGAAGCAGAGAAAATGACAGTGCAGGCGCAGAATGCACTTTTGAAGACGATCGAAGAACCTCCGTCTTATGCGGTGATCATTTTGATCACGACCAATCAGGAAGCATTTTTACCGACAATTCTTTCCAGATGTGTTCAGCTTAAATTAAAGCCGTTAAAAGATTTTACGGTAAAGAGTTATCTGGTAGAACACCTCGGTGTTGCAGAAAAAGAGGCAGAAATTTGTGCAGCGTTTGCAAGAGGTAATCTTGGAAAAGCGATTCATCTGGCAGCATCGGATGAATTTAAAGAATTGTATTTGAAAGTCATGGTTTTGATTAAACATATTGAAACCATGGACATTGTGGATCTTTTAGATAAGATTCGTGAAATGAAAGAATTAAAATTTGAGATGGGCGAGGTATTGGATCTTCTGCAGCTCTGGTACCGGGATGTTCTGATGTTTAAGGTAACAAAGGACATGAATTTGCTGATTTTCAAAGATGAATATAAAACGATCAATGGAATGGGACAGAAGGTTGGATATGAAGGTCTGGAGAAGATTCTGGCTGCCATCGAGACATGCAGAATCAGACTGGATGCTAATGTGAACATGGAACTGGCGGTGGAATTATTGCTGCTGACCATGAAGCGCCCATAATAAGGAGAAGAATAAGAATGACTAAAGTAATCGGAGTTCGTTTCCGCAAAGCAGGAAAAGTATATTATTTCAGCCCGGGCGAGGAAGATATCAAGACCGGACAGCATGTAATCGTAGAAACTGCGAGAGGTGTGGAATACGGATATGTAGTATTAGGAACCCATGAGGTAGATGACAAGAAAGTGATTCAGCCGTTAAAGCCGGTAATTCGTATGGCAACTGAGGCGGATGAAGAGACGGAACGTAAAAACAAGGAAAAAGAGAAAGAGGCATTTAAGATCTGTCTTGAAAAAATTAAAAAGCATGATCTTGATATGAAGTTAATAGATACCGAGTACACATTTGACAATAACAAAGTGTTATTCTACTTTACAGCAGACGGAAGAATCGATTTCCGTGAGCTGGTTAAAGACCTGGCTTCTGTATTTAAGACAAGAATCGAGCTTCGTCAGATTGGTGTAAGAGATGAGACTAAGATTGTCGGTGGTATTGGTATCTGCGGTCGTCCGCTTTGCTGCGCTTCCTATCTTTCTGAGTTCATTCCGGTTTCCATTAAGATGGCGAAGGAACAGAATCTGTCTCTGAATCCGACAAAGATTTCCGGTGTTTGTGGAAGATTAATGTGCTGCCTCAAATACGAGGAAGAAACTTACGAGGAACTGAACAGCAAACTTCCGAATGTAGGTGACTATGTAACGACAGACGATGGTCTGAAAGGTGAAGTTCACAGTGTAAGCATCTTGAGACAGATGGTGAAAGTTATTGTTACAGTAAACAATGACGAAAAAGAAATTCGCGATTATAAGGTGGATCAGTTAAAGTTCCGCCCGAAGAGAAGACGTGAGAGAGTGAATATGGATGCAGAATTAAAGCAGCTGGAAGCACTTGAGAAGAGAGAAGGGAAGTCTAAACTCGATGATAACTAATCCGATGGCAGATCTGCTTGAAAATGAACGAGTAGATGATCTGCAAAGAAACGGTCTGAAGATCATTCAGAAGACGGATGGTTTCTGTTTTGGAATGGATGCGGTACTGCTTTCCGGATTTGCACATGTAAAGCGTAGAGAAAAGGTTCTTGACATGGGAACCGGTACGGGAATCATTCCGCTTCTCCTTTCTGCCAAAACACAGGGAGAACATTTTACAGCACTGGAGATTCAGAAAGAAATCGCTGAAATGGCAGCACGCAGTGTGGCGATGAACCATCTGGAAGAAAAAATCGAGATTGTTAACGGTGATATTAAGGAAGCCAGCCGTATTTTCGGAGGGGCTTCCTTTGATGTCGTTACTACGAATCCACCGTATATGAATGATGCTCATGGTCTCAAAAATCCAACAGAAGTGAAGGCGATTTCCAGACATGAAGTACTTTGCACGTTGGATGATGTGGTCCGAGAAGGAGCAAAAGTATTGAAATCCGGTGGAAGAATGTATATGGTGCATAGACCTCATCGTCTGATCGAAATTATCACAGCGATGAAACAGTACAAGATGGAACCGAAACGTATGTGCATGGTACATCCGTTTAAAGATAAAGAGGCGAACATGGTACTGATTGAAGCTGTGAAAGGCGGCGGTTCCTGGCTGAAGATGGAGGCTCCGATTATCGTATATAAAGAACCGGGAGTTTATACAGACGAAATTTACAGTATTTACGGATATTAGGAGAAACGGAACATGCAGGGAAAATTATATTTGTGTGCAACACCGATAGGAAATCTGGATGATATTACATTTCGTGTTTTGAATACATTAAAAGAAGTGGATTTAATTGCAGCGGAGGATACACGCCATAGTATTAAGCTTTTAAATCATTTCGATATTAAAACTCCAATGACCAGCTACCACGAATTTAATAAAGTGGACAAGGCGAAATATCTTGTGGAAAAGTTACGTGAAGGTGTGAACATTGCGTTGGTAACGGACGCCGGAACACCTGGTATTTCTGATCCGGGTGAGGAGCTGGTGCGCCAGTGCTATGAGGCAGGGATTGAAGTAACATCTCTTCCTGGTCCGGCTGCGTGTATTACAGCTCTCACATTATCCGGATTGCCGACCAGAAGATTTGCATTTGAAGCATTTCTTCCGTTTGAGAAGAAAGAAAAGCAGATTATTCTGGATGAACTGAAACATGAAACCAGAACGATCATTCTCTACGAAGCTCCGCATCGTCTTGTGAAGACTCTTGGAGATCTTTATGAGGCTTTAGGTGAGAGAAATATTACAATCTGCCGTGAGTTGACTAAGAAATATGAGACTGCGTTCCGTACAACATTTTCCGGAGCATTGGCTCATTACGAGATGGAAGAGCCGAAGGGCGAGTGCGTGATCGTTGTGGAAGGAAGGACTCACGAGGATATTAAGAAAGAGAAAGAGCAGGCATGGGAGACAATGCCGATTG
>JAZTZT010000017.1:0-28224 GCA_045637605.1 Pilosibacter sp. | reverse complement strand
TTAGAAAAATAAAAAAGTATCTGATAGAAAATCCCGTACATATCTCAAATGATAGGCTGGACGACTGAGCTTCACAAGTTTTGCGCCCTTACAGAGATCGCAAACGTCCTTATCGCGATCGGCGTAAGGGCGAATAAAACGCTGTGAAGAGAAGGTAGTCAGCCGTATTTTGAGATAGTACGGGAATTTTCTACAGATACTTCTATTTTATTTTTACTAAATTAAATACACAATTTACTTTGTATCGTTCTCGTATTTCTCCATGTAAGCCTTCTGAAGTTTCAGAGCCAGCTCCGGAGTCTTACCGCCGATCGGAGTACCGTTCATCTCGCATGCGATCGCGCAAAGCTTTGTTGCACTGGATACGATAACTTCGTCTGCGTCCATCAGTTCCTGCATAGTGAACGGAGTCTCGTCTACCGGGATACCGATCTCTTTACAGATCTGAATGAGGTGTGCTCTTGTAATACCTGGTAAGATATAGTGATCTGTCGGGTGGGATTTGAACACGCCATCTTTAATGATATGTACGTTGCTGTGTGCACATTCTGTAACAACATCACCACGGTGGAATACGCACTCATGGTAACCGAGAGCCTCAGCCTTTTCAGCGGCCATAACGTTCGGGAGCAAGTTCAGAGTCTTGATATTACAGTGAAGGAAACGTGTATCTTCCATGTCAGTCAGTTTCAGGCGCTTGTCCGGATCACCGTGTTTGCCCGGTTTCATGAAGATCCAAAGGTTCGGTGTTGTTCCTGCAGCCGGGAACTGGTGCTGACGCGGAGCAGTACCACGTGTCATCTGCCAGTAAATAAAGATTTCATTGTCATCCATCTTTGCAAGACAATCATAAAGGATTGCAGAAATTTCCTCTTTTGTATAAGGAATATCAATTTTTAAAAGTCCTGCACTATTATAAAAACGATCTAAATGCTCTTTGAGAGCGAAAATCTTACCGTTCTTAGCAAGAGTTGCTTCGTAAACACCGTCGCCGAAGTAACATACACGGTCGTTCATCGGGACAGTCATTTCCTCTAACGGTCCGAATTTACCATTATAGTAACCTAAAGTTTTCATATAATTTTCCCTCCATGGAATTCATATGTACGATATGAAAATATGATCAGAAGTCTCCTTCCATGAGTTATCATAGCACTCTTTGATTTGCTTGTAAAGCTTGCGTTTAATATAAAATTAAGGATTATTTCATTGTAAAATCTGAAAATAAACGGTATAATAAAATAAGTATAAGCAGAACAAGAGGTGTACAAATGAATATCAACATGAACCCAAATGGCGAGTTGGTACAGTCCGCCGTAAATGCCCCGGGAGTCATCGAGATTCCGGATAGTTTTATAGCAGAAGCGAAGCAGTTTCGTGAATTAATGATGATGTATACCTGTGCGATCAGGGAGACAAAGACAAAATTGGAAGTGTTGAACGATGAGCTCGCAGTTCGCCATCAGAGAAATCCGATTCAGATGATCAAGTCTCGTGTAAAAAAACCGTCCAGTATTACAGAGAAATTACAGCGAAGAGGCCTTCCGGTTAATGTTCAGTCGATCAAGGACAATCTGGATGACGTGGCCGGTATCCGCGTTGTGTGCTCATTTGTAGATGATATTTATACGGTTGCCAATATGTTGGCTAGACAAGATGATGTGGATGTTCTTATGGTCAAGGATTATATCCGCAGTCCGAAAACCAATGGTTATCGCAGCTATCATATGATCATTCAGGTGCCGATCCATTTCAGTAATGGAAAGACAAAGATGCGTGTAGAAGTACAGTTACGTACGTTAGCGATGGATTTCTGGGCAAGTCTGGATCATCAGATGAAGTATAAAAAGAAACTAGAGGACTCAGATGAGATCATCGACGAGCTGACAGAGTGTGCCGAGATGATCGCGGCAGCAGATCTTCGGATGCAGAGGATTCGTGAGAAGATCGATGAAAGAGAAAATCCTCCGTCTCCGTTCCAGCGTGATCGTGGTTAAAGACAGAGGATCTACAAACTAATAAAGATAACCATACAGGGTTTCAGTGATCTGGAATCCTGTTTTTTTGTATAAAGAAACTGCCGGAATATTTTCTCCGGAAACCTGAAGCCGCAATGGAAGAGGATCAAATACTGCAAGATCGTGAATCACTTGGAGCAATAGATGATTTCCGTGTCCCTGACCACGATATTTCTCATGAATTTCTAATCCATACAGGTAATAGTAGGAAGAGAATACAGAAATGTTAACGGAACCATAGGAGTTTTCATAATGACGTGTCAGGGTGTCGTCTACCGTTGTATACGTCATGGTGATAGGAGTTCCATTATAAGTAGTTTGCACTGTATCCCATGCGGATAAATGAATCTCCATCATATGTTCTTGAAGAATACATTCAGCTTCCAGTGTATCAAGAACAGCCATGGTGTCAGAATCAGTTCCATTCGTATAAAAAAGAAATTCTGCATCTTCAGGAAGGGTTTCAATCGCCAGATCCAATAACTCTGTAAATAGTCCCTGACGACGGTAGTTTTGATCAGTAAATGCGTAGCATTCGTAAGTTTCATCTCCTTCGCAGAGAAAGGCTGCTGCAGAACGAATGGACCCGTCAAATTCATAAATCACAAATAACTCTGCATCATCTACCGGAAAAGCGGAATTCATGGATTGAATCTGAGCTTTTTGGAGAGGCTGAAGAGAGGTTGTAATGGTCGCAGACATTGGTTTTGCCTCCTTGTAAAAACATTTGCTGTTGTGTATCAGTATAGTATAGAGTGGAAGAAGAACACAAGAAAAAAATTAGACTTTTTTGTGTTGCCGAGTTGCTGTGGCGGTGTTAAGATATTTGTAGCAATGTGTGATACGATGCAATTACAAGGAGTAAATCATTATGAAATATCTGAAAGAACTGGCCATCATTTTCGGAATTACCATGGTCGGTGAAATCTTAAATGAACTGATCCCGCTCCCGGTTCCGGCCGGCGTTTATGGATTATTCTTATTGTTGGGGCTTTTATGTGCAAAGATCGTAAAATTGGAAGATGTGGCTGCAACAGGAAATCTTCTGCTAGATATGATGCCGCTGATGTTCATTCCAGCAGCAGTTGGTCTGATTGAAAAATACATGGAACTGACCGCTATTCTGATTCCTTTTATCGTGATTTCTGCGGTTTCTACGCTGATCGTTATGACAGTTACGGGAAAGACAACCGAGATGATCCTGCGCGGTCAGAAAAAGGAGGAAGAGTAGATGCCGTTATATTTTGGTGTATTTATTAGTGTTGCTGCATACATGGTGGGAATGTGGCTGAAGAAAAAGCTGAGATGGGGAATCCTGAACCCTTTGCTTGTGGCTGTGATCCTGGTTATCGCTTTGTTGGTCGGAACGGGGATTCCTTATTCAGAGTATAACAAAGGTGCTTCTTACATCAGCTATTTCCTGACGCCGGCGACGGTCTGTCTTGCAATACCGCTGTACAAGCAGTTGGAACTGTTGAAGAAAAATTTTGCAGCAGTGATCATCGGGATCACATCCGGTGTTTTGGCGAGTGCAGCCAGCATTTTTGCAATGTCTCTGATGTTTAAATTAGATCATGTATACTACGTGTCCCTTCTTCCAAAGTCGATCACGACAGCCATCGGAATGGGCGTTTCAGAAGAGGCAGGCGGAATTGTGACGATCACCATCGTCAGCATTATTTTGACCGGTATTTTTGGAAATATTATCGGAGAAGCATGGTTTAAACTGGTTGGTATCAAAGAGCCGATCGCCAAAGGTCTGGCTTTTGGAACTGCGTCTCACGCCATAGGTACGGCAAAAGCGTTGGAACTTGGCGAAATTGAAGGTGCCATGAGCAGCCTTTCCATTGCAGTTGCAGGATTAATGACCGTGGTGGTTGCACCATTAGTTTCAGGTTTGATTTAAAAGAGAAGGGGTAAATGATGGGAGCAATGTTGAAAAAACGATCTGAGATCGAAGAAAAATATAAATGGAATCTGGAAGACATGATTCCGTCGCAGGAAGCTCTTGAGGAGTTATTAAAGACGGTAGAAGAGAGAATTGATGCTTACAGTGCATTTAAGGGAACACTGGGAAGTTCTGCACAGAGACTGGCTGAGTTTTTGAAGTTTGATGTGGAACTGGATGAAATGTTTGCCCGTTTATTTTCTTATGCAAGACAGAAAAGTGATGAAGATACTTCTTTAGGTGAGTATCAGGCTCTTTTATCCAAGGTTACTACACTGTCCACCAAGGCGAGCGGTGCGGCTTCCTTTGCAGAGCCGGAGATCCTTGCAATTCCGGAAGCGACGATGGAAGCATTTTTAGATACAGAAGAACTGGCTCATTACCGTCTTCTGTTAAAACGTTTACTTGCACGTAAGGAGCATATGCTGTCTGAGGCAGAGGAGACGATCCTCAGTGCTATGTCCGAAGTGGCTCAGGCACCGAACAATATTTTCCGTTTGTTCAATAATGCAGATATTAAGTTTCCGGTAATCAACGGAGAGGACGGAGAACCGGTAGAAGTGACTCACGGACGTTTTATCCGTTTGTTAGAGAGCAAAGACCGCAGAGTCCGTGAAGATGCATTTCACGCATTGTACAGCGTGTTCCGCCAGTTTTCCAATACGGTGGCAGCTACGTATGAGAGCAATTTAAAGCAGGCATGTTTCTTTGCAAAGACACGTAAGTACCGTTCTTCCAGAGAATTCTACCTGTCCGGCAATGAAATTCCGGAAGCGGTATATGATAACCTTTTAAAAACTGTAGAAGATCGTATGGAACTGCTTCATCGTTACGTGAAGATCAGAAAAGAAATGCTCGGTGTAGAGGAGCTGCATATGTATGATCTATATGTACCGTTGGTGGCCGATTATGATGAAAAAGTCACATACGAAGAGGCACAGCAGCTGATCCTTGAAGGACTGAAACCACTTGGTGAAGAATATCTTGGAATCTTAAAGAAAGGTTTTGAGAGTCGCTGGATTGATGTGTATGAAAATCAGGGTAAACGCAGCGGTGCATATTCCAACGGTGTGTATGGAGTTCATCCATATGTAATGATGAGCTTTAATGGAGGTATGAGTTCTGCGTTGACACTGGCCCATGAAATGGGACACGCTCTTCATTCCTGGTATTCCTTCCATAAACAGGAGGCAACATACGCTCATTATAAGATTTTTGTGGCAGAGGTTGCGTCTACATGTAATGAGATTCTGATGCTCCGTCATCTGATCGCTAATGCAAAATCCAGAGAAGAAAAAATGTTCCTGATCAATCAGATGCTGGAGAAATTCCGCGGAACCTTCTTCCGTCAGGCGATGTTTGCAGAGTTTGAGTGGAAGACACATCAGATGTGCTGGGAAGGAACTCCATTGACAAAGGATGTTCTTTGTAGTTTGTATCACGATCTTAATGTGAAATATTTTGGCAAGGATATGGTTGTTGATTCTGATATTGACTATGAATGGGAAAGAATTCCACATTTCTACCGCCCGTTCTATGTGTATCAGTATTCTACCGGTTTTGCTGCGGCGACTGCTGTAGCAGGAAAGATCCTGGCAGGAGATACACAGGCATTAGAGGGGTATTTTGAGTTTTTAAAAGGCGGTTGTTCCATGACACCGATCGAACTTTTGAAGCTTTGTGGTC
The DNA here is from genome assembly GCA_045637605.1 of Pilosibacter sp. Taxonomy (GTDB): domain Bacteria; phylum Bacillota; class Clostridia; order Lachnospirales; family Lachnospiraceae; genus Pilosibacter. Next base: position 22,572 of record JAZTZT010000017.1, on the reverse strand, counting down.
TGGATATGGAAAAACCGGATGTTGTAAATGAAGCACTGGATGTATTCGAGACGCTTCTGGATGAGCTGGAAGCTTGCCGATAGGGGGATTTGCAGATGAATATTTTTGAGGCGATTTTTTGCCGCCGCTCTGTAAGGAAATACGTAATGGAGCCATTGGAGACAGGGCTTTTAGATCAGATCCGCAAGATGATCGAGAATCTATCTGTATTAGATAGCTCCTGTAGGGTAGAATTTGATATATTTGAAAATATTGGAAAGAAAAGTCAGGTGAAAGGTCTTCTGAAGGCGGATGCACCATACTATCTGGTCGTATATTGTGAGGATACACCAAGTGCATACCGCAACGCCGGCTACGCAGCAGAGCAGCTGGTCCTTTATCTGACAACAAAAGAAATCGGAACATGCTATTTAGGTAGTTCAAGGATTGGTCCAAAAGAAAAAAATGGTTTGAAACAGTTTCTTGTTATTTCCTTCGGTCGCGCAGAGGGAACCCTTTACAGAGATATGGAAGAAGCCCATCGGCTGCCTCTTGCCGGTTTATGTACCTACAAGGATGAACCGGGTGAATACCTGAAAAAAATCCTGAAAGCTGCCAGAATGGCGCCCTCTTCTTTGAATGGTCAGCCGTGGCGTTTTGTTGTTTATGCAGACAGAGTATATGTGTTTATGAGGAAAGAGGCGTTCCCACAGCCAAAATTATTTACATCCATGCGTCAATTTGATATGGGTATCATGCTTTGTCACATCATGCTGGCAGCAGAGGAATTTTGGATGAACATGGAGACAATGACAGAAGAACAATATTCAAAGAAAAATTATAAGAACGGTGAATATATTTGCACACTGGTATTCCATAGTTGATAAAAATTGTCGCATTACTTTGCATTTGATGGAGAAAAGAGGAATTTTTTATTGGAGTTGTTTTTGTTCTTGAAACTGAATCCAGAATATGATAGAATCTATAAGAATAAGGTGTTGAAGGTTTGAAAACTACGTTTAAGGAGGAAACTATGATTAACAAGCTTGTCCAGAAGATTCAGAAAACAAAAGCGCCAATCTGTGTAGGTCTTGACCCGATGTTAAACTATATCCCGTCTCATATTATCCAGAAAGCATTTGCTGAGTATGGTGAGACATTAGAAGGCGCTGCAGAAGCAGTATGGCAGTATAACAAAGAAATCGTAGATCACACATATGACTTAATTCCGTCCGTAAAACCGCAGATCGCTATGTATGAGCAGTTCGGTATCGAAGGCTTAAAGGCATACGCAAAGACAGTTGAGTACTGTCAGCAGAAGGGACTCATCGTTATTGGTGACGTTAAGAGAGGCGATATCGGCTCTACATCTTCCGCATATGCAGTTGGACATCTTGGTAATGTGAAAGTTGGCAGCAATATCTGCACAGGTTTCAATACAGAATTTATTACAGTTAACCCGTATCTTGGTACAGACGGTGTGAAACCGTTCGTTGATGTCTGCAACGAGCAGGATAAGGGTATCTTTGTACTTGTTAAAACATCCAACCCGTCTTCCGGCGAGTTCCAGGACAAACTGATCGATGGCAGACCGCTTTATGAGCTGGTTGCTGAGAAGGTTGTTGAGTGGGGCGATGCTTCCATGGACGGCGCATACAGCAACGTTGGTGCTGTAGTTGGTGCAACATATCCGGAGATGAGCAAGATTTTAAGAAAGCTCATGCCGAGAACATATTTCCTTGTACCGGGTTACGGTGCACAGGGCGGTACAGCACAGGATCTGAAGCATTGCTTCAACGAGGATGGACTTGGCGCGATCGTTAACTCCTCCCGTGGTATTATTGCTGCTTACAAGCAGGAGAAATACTCCAAGTTCGGACCGGAGCATTTCGCAGAGGCATCCAGACAGGCTGTTATCGATATGATCGCTGATATCAACAGCGTTCTGTAAGAATCGAATACATGACATAATCAATCTGCTGCCTGGAATCTGATTTTAGGCAGCAGATTGTAAAATAGGGGCATTTTGTTCCGAATGACAACTACAAACAAAATACACAACACAGGAGGAAACCATGGCACAGAAAAGAGTGAATGTAACGATCCACAGCCAGGAAAAACTTGCTGAGGGAATTTACAGCATGTGGTTAGACGCTCCGGAAGTGGCTGCAGAGGCAAAGCCGGGCCAGTTCATTGCTGTCTACACCAACGACCAGTCCAAGCTTTTACCGAGACCGATCAGTATTTGCGAGGCAGATAAGGAAAATGGCAGACTGCGCATTGTATACAGAATCGCAGGTGCAGGTACTCTTGAGTTTTCCCAGTATAATGCAGGTGACAAACTTGATATCATGGGACCGCTCGGAAACGGATTCACATTACAGAATAAGAAAGCATTCTTAATCGGCGGTGGTATCGGTATTCCGCCAATGTTAGAACTTGCAAAGAATTTAGACTGCGAGAAGACAGCTGTTTTAGGTTACCGCGATGCTGAGACATTCCTTGCAGATGAGATCGGTAAGTTTGCAGATGTAGTGATCGCTTCTGACGACGGAAGTGTTGGTACAAAGGGTAATGTTATCGATGCGATCAAAGCAAATGCTCTGACAGCAGATGTGATCTACGCTTGTGGACCGACTCCGATGTTAATGGGATTAAAGAAATTTGCTGCTGAAAACGGTATCGAGTGCTACATTTCTCTTGAGGAGAAGATGGCTTGCGGTATTGGTGCATGTCTTGGCTGTGTATGCCATACAAAAGAGATCGATGAGCATGCAAACGTAAGAAACACAAGAATTTGTAAAGATGGCCCGGTATTTAACGCAGAAGATGTGGAACTGTTAAACACAGATCAGCAGAGAGAGCGTATCACAAGCGGTCACCAGACAGAAGGCTGCAAATGCCACACAATTAAGATTAAAGAATAAGGAGGACTAAGCATGAATACAAAAGTAACTTTAGCCGGTATTGAGCTTAAGAATCCGGTTATGACTTGCTCCGGTACATTCGGTTCCGGTATGGAATTTGGCGAGTCTGTCGATTTAAATAAACTTGGTGCAGTTGTAACAAAAGGTATTGCGAATGTTCCGTGGCCGGGTAACCCGACACCACGTGTAACAGAAGTTTATGGCGGTATGTTAAACGCGATCGGTCTTCAGGGCCCGGGCGTTGATGTCTTCATGGAGAGAGACATTCCGTTCTTAAAACAGTACGACACAAAGATCATCGCTAACGTTTGCGGTAAGACAAAAGAAGACTATGTTGATGTAGTTGAGCGTCTTGCAGATACAGATGTTGATATGCTTGAGATCAACATTTCCTGTCCGAACGTAAAAGAAGGCGGTATCGCATTTGGTCAGAAAGCATCAGCAGCAGAGGAGATCACAGCAGCAGTTAAGAAAGTTGCAAAACAGCCGATCATCATGAAGCTTTCTCCGAACGTAACAGATATCACAGAGATGGCAAAAGCAGTTGAGGCAGGCGGCGCTGACGTTGTTTCCCTGATCAACACACTGACAGCTATGAAGATCGACATCCACAAACGTACATTTGCGATTGCAAACAAAACAGGCGGTATGTCTGGTCCAGCGATCAAACCGGTTGCGGTTCGCATGGTTTACCAGGTAGCAAACGCAGTTAAGATCCCGATCATCGGTATGGGTGGTATCATGAACGCAGACGATGCGATCGAGTTCATCCTTGCAGGTGCTACAGCAGTAGCGATCGGTACAGGTAACTTTGTAAATCCGGAGACAACAGTAAACGTTATCAAAGGTATCGAAGATTACATGAGACGTTACAACGTACAGGATATCAACGAGCTTATCGGCGCTGTAAAATAATTATTCGAAATTAAGATTAAAGGAGAATACAATAATGGAAGCTTACAAGCAGGAATTTATTGAGTTCATGGTAGACAATAAAGTATTAAAATTTGGTGATTTCACATTAAAGAGCGGAAGAAAGTCTCCGTTCTTCATGAACGCTGGTGGATACGTAACAGGTTCCCAGCTTCGTAAACTTGGCGAGTACTACGCAAAAGCGATCCATGACAACTATGGTGATGATTTCGACGTATTATTCGGACCGGCTTACAAAGGTATCCCGCTTGCAGTAGTAACAGCGATTGCTTACAGCGATTTATACGGCAAAGAGGTTCGTTACTGTTCCGACCGTAAGGAAGAGAAAGATCACGGCGCAGATAAGGGCAGCTTCCTTGGCAGCTCCTTGAAAGATGGCGACAGAGTTATCATGATCGAGGACGTTACAACTTCCGGTAAATCCATGGAAGAGACAGTTCCGAAGGTAAAAGGCGCTGCAAACGTTGAGATCGTTGGTCTTATCGTATCCCTCAACCGTCAGGAAGTTGGTAAGAGCGGTGATAAGGTAGCTCTTGACGAAGTAAAAGAGTTATACGGCTTCAATACAGCAGCGATCGTTTCCATGGACGATGTTGTTGAATGCTTATACAACAAAGAAGTAAAAGGCCAGGTTGTTATCGACGATACATTAAAGGCAGCAATCGACGCATACTACGAGCAGTACGGCGTAAAATAAGGAGATCGTTATATGGAAAGAGTTTATAAGACGATGCGCAATACAGGCGCAGCCAGCATCGCTGTTGGAATTGTAATTGCAACTGTAGGATTAACAACAGGAATCATTGCGATCATCAGCGGCGCATTATTACTGAAAAGAAAAAGTGAAATTACATTCTAATCGATTGACGGAGTGATTATAAGCTCATCCGGAAAATGGATTCCAGAGATAAACCAGATAAGATGCTGTCATAGTACAGCGTCTTATCTGTGTTTTTGTTTAGTCGTGTTAAGAAACGACATCGTATAGGATCATGATTTGGCTTGGAATCTCGTTGTATTTCTCAGTTTCGTATCCGGATTGAGTGGATTTATTCCTGTATATAATAAGAGATTGATATTGAGATAGATTTGGAGATTGAAAATGAAAAAAAACAGACACCGGAAACATGCATTTGTTTTATTGGTATTATATCTGGTTCTGCTGACATATTATCTGTTCTTTGCTGAAGCAATGGGAAGAACACCGGATTCTCATACGGAGTATTCGTATAATCTGGTATTGTTGAAAGAAATTAAGCGTTTTATTATTCATAGAGAAATTTTAGGATATAAGGCCGTTATGCTGAATTTGGCAGGAAACGTGGTGGCTTTTATGCCATTTGGTTTTATCTTACCGGAAGTTTGGGATCAGTTGAATAAATGGTATACGATTACTATGCTTGGCTTTTTATTTAGTCTGGGAATTGAGATCGCACAGCTGACAGCCCGAGTTGGAAGTTTTGATGTGGATGATCTGCTGTTAAATACAATCGGTGCCTTGATTGGCTACATTGCATTTGTAGTAGCAAAAGGAGTGTGGAATAACTACTGTGGAAAGAATCGGAAATAAAGTATCATATATTAGAAAACCATTGGCGAAATATAGTTTTATTTCACTTGGTCTTATCGTGGCTGCATATGTATTCGGAACAATTGCAGTAGTTTTGTCCTATCAGAACATGGGAAATGCACCATTAAATGCTGCAGCCTTTGGACTATGCAGTATTGTGACGACGATTTCCTCCATGGTCTATGGAGTGTTTTCCTTCTTTGAGAAAGAGAAGAATTATTTGTTGGCAAAAGTTTGCCTTTTATTTGCCGGAATCGCCATGTGCTTTTGGCTGGTGGTTGTTGTTGCGGCTCAGTATTTAGCAAAATAGAGGTATTCTTGAGTGAATTTATTTGCTCAAGAATACCTCTATTTTATTACATATCCATTAAATAATGCAAAAACTCTTTTGTCATCTCCGGATTCGGAGCATTGACCGTAAATCCAAAACAAAGAACATCAACGAGATCTATGTAAATCTCAGAAAGCAGGGAAGAGTCGCGTAGATCGATCAGAACCGGGATCGGTTCGACCATGTTTTCTGGATATCGCATATCCGGTGGTACCATGGTCGGAATAACTTCAGGCGTGGTAAGCGCTTCTTCAACCTGGCGTTGATAGTCGAGATCTACATAGAGGATATATGGTTCAAAAAGTTCCATTTCTTCTTCGGTAAGAACCTCTCGAAGATCGAAGAAATATTCTCCGTAAGCAAAGATGGACATGGCATCCATATCTCCGGTGATAAAATCAATCGTTCCTCCGGCACACTGGGCAGCCAGTCCCTGAATGGTAGCATCATTGAAGGAAGAATCTCCGGAATGTGCGTAACGGAGAGAGGTGTTGAATTCTACCTTGTTGTCTTTCGGATCCAATCCCTGGTTGGTTAAAAAATCGTCACCAAGATCAAAAATTTGTTCTTCTGCAAGAATGTTGTATTGATTCAGAAGAGCGCCGGCTAGAACAATTTCTTTCTCCGTAAGTTTTGTGTAGGTTAGATTTCCGATAAAGTAGAGAACAGCGATAATAACAAACGCTTCAAATTTATAATAATCGTAAAAGTATTCGAAAACAGCTCCGCCTTTTCCTTCTTTGATCGCTTCACGTATTTTCTTAAGTTTGTCTCTAAATGTCATAAGTTAAAATTCCTCAAAACGATCCTCCGAAAATTCTGATTCCGGAATATAATTCGCAAACGCTTTTTTTAACTGTTTGCTGTTGTTGTATGCGATGAAGGCAAACATTAAAAATGCAACAAACGGAAGAACTGCAAAAAACAGTGATGTGTAAAACCATAGAAGCAGTAATGGTACGATGTTCAGTACCGTGATCAGTAAGGTGGTCGGGAACATATGGATCACCATCATCAAAGCTGCATTTTTCATATTTACTTTTACCGGGTTGTCAAATTTAGACTGAACCGGGAAGATCCAACTTACCCACATGGCATAAACGAGCGCTACAAGAATGATAACTCCCATGAGAATCTTTGCGATGATCGATGTTGAAACATAGGAAAGATAGGCATCGTACGCCAGAAATAAACCGGCAGATAATACAACAAGCCAGATCGCGGTAGCTTGTTTGAAGTTGTTTTTAAAGGCTTTGAAATAATTCTTAATGATATTTCCTTCCGTTTCATCTAATAATTTGAATGTCATAGTGTACAGAGCAGTCGTGGAAGCACCAATGGTGACAATGGGAATACTAAAGAAAATAAACAGGAAATTTAAGATCATCAGGTCGCCCATGCGATCCATGGCTCTCCAGACCGGATTTTCAGTACTGAATAATTTCTGAAACATATGTAACCATCCTTTTCTAAAAGTCGAATTAAAAACTAGTATACTACAGATAAACTAAGTTTGCAAGTTGAGAGGTTTACATAAGAAAGACTGTAATTATAAAATAATTGTAAAATTAGAAGAAATAAAAACGAGGTTGTTCTGTTGATAATGTATATGGTATGATAGAAGTCAGGAAATATCGGGAGGTTACATTTATGTTAGAAAAAAAGAAAGGGAAATCGGGGTGGCATTACAGAATCTGTCGGATCATGGTACTGAGTATTTTATGGATGATCTGTATGGTTCAGACTGTAGTTGCGGCACCGATTGAGGTTTCTTATTATTATGAAGAAGTTTGTGCGTCTTGTGACGGAACAAAGGAGTTTTATGAACTGTATAATCGTGTTTTTTCGTCAGAAGATAAGAAGACCTTTGAAGCGAAGATTTCCACATTCAATGTATTTATGGACTCCTGCAGAGTACAGTATGAGGAAGTAAAAGATCACTTGCAGATTCCGACTGGTACAAGTCTTCCGGTATTAGTGGTCGAGGATCAGTGGATCAGCGGCCATGAGAACATGGAAGCGCAGCTGCGGGATTTATTAATGAATCGTGGAACAGCAGAAATGGAATCGCAGAAAGACAACCTTGTACAGGCAGCAACAGAAGTTGACCGAGAAGAAGAGAAGGGCAAATTTTGGCAGGATATTTATTCTGTGATCGAAAAAGCAGAACTTCCGGCTGTGATATTATTTTCAACGAACAATTGCGAAGACTGTCAGTCCGTGAAGAATTGGTTTGCTTCACAGGAGCTGTCAGTTCAGTTGATAGAGTATAATATCATCGAATATAATTGTTTGAATGAATTAAAATCCGTATTTACTCAATATGGAGTTCCGGAAGAAAAACAGAAGGTTCCGGCCGTGTTCTTTGGGGAGGAATATTTAATAGGAAAAGATGAAATTCCAACCATCGGACAGATAATGGATCAGGAAAAAACAGAAAATGGTTCCCTGTTAAGTATGATGAAAGCAGCTGAACGTGTGCGAGAAACGGACGATGGAACAGAACGTATGAGTATTTGGACACTGGCAGTTGCGGGACTTCTGGCAGGATTTAATCCGTGCTCCATCTCTATGCTATTAATGCTGATGTCCCTGCTGCTTAGCGAAAAAGCTTCTATTTGGAAAAACGGACTGCTGTATCTCGTGGGAAAATATGCAGCATATTTGTCCATCGGATTCGTGATCTATGCGACAGCTTCTCAGATTTCTAATCAGACTATGGAAAAAGTGGGAAGCATCATGAATTTGGCGATGGGAATCCTGTTCATCGTGGCATCTGTATTATATGTTATTGATGCGGTACGTGTTTATCGTCAGGATTACGGGAAGATCAAAATGCAGCTTCCGGTTGGACTTCGCAGAATGAACCATAATCTGATCAAAAAGGTTTCGTCTGTGAGCGGCTTTATGCAGTCTCTGATGATCTTGGCTCTTGGTGTAGTTATTTCTTTTGGAGAGTTTTTCTGTACCGGTCAGATTTACATGGCTTCCATTACTTATCTGTTAAAAGACCAGGTAAAAGCGGCCATATTTCCATTTCTGGTATATACGACCGCTATGTCAATTCCGGCAGTGATCATGATCTTGTTGATCCAGAGAACGAGAAATACAGAAGCAGTTTCTGACTTCATGTTCCGCCATCTGGGAGCGATCAAGATTTTTAATGCAGTATTATTTGCACTGTTTGCTGTGTATTTTCTTGTGTTTTAAAATTGATCGAAACTTGCGTTAGGACATTAGTCTTTCAGAATGCAACGGTCGATGGATTCAAAATTTGCATATCGTTTTAATAAGGGTCCGGGAATTTCCGGATCCTTTTGATTTTCTATTTCCAGCTGAATTTCCGCAGTCAGGCGGACACGGACTGCGCCTCTGTGGATATGGCACGGTTCCGGGTCATCAAAAAACTCCACACTTTTTTCTAAGATAATTGCTTCTTTGATCGGAATATCTTTTAGATATCCAGTGTATATTTGTTGACCGTAACTATATAGTTCAAGTTTCGGAATGGGATTTTTCTTCTTAAAGAACATGGGAAACTCCTTATTTGCAGTATTGTAAAAAGTGCACGATTAGAATCGAAATAACAGGTGTATTGTCTTGTTAATAATGTACTATATTTAGTACAAAAAGACAAGAATAATTATACATTTCATATACATATTGACAAACTACTCGGGGAGGGCTATACTTATGATGTTATTACTTTGTCCTATAACGTGGGGAGGAAGTGTAATTCAGAAAAGGAGGAATTAACATGAGAAAGACATTCAAAAACATCGCAGCTCTTGGTATGGCAGCAGCAATGGTAACAGGCGCTTTAACAGGTTGCGGCAGCAATGAGACAGCAGCTACAACAGCAGCTCCGGCAGCAACAGAGGCTCCGGCAGCAACAGAAGCTCCGGCAGCTGACGCTACAACAGCAGCTCCGGCAGCTCCGGCAGAAAAAGCTGAGCTTACAATCTTCACAATGACAATGCCGAACATTGAAGATTTCGAGACAAATGACTTCACACTTTACCTTGAGGAGACATTAAACCTTGACCTCAACTTCGTAACAGGTACACGTGATGACTGGTCTGACAAATTAAATATGATCATGAACTCCGATGATATCCCGGATATCATCTTCGGCGTATCCCCGGATATTGCACGTCTTGGCGTTAAAGAGGGTATCCTCATTCCGCTTGATGAGTACATGACAGAAGAGTATGTACCGAACTACATCAAAATGATGAACGACAACAACTTCAGCCTTGATATTTGCCGTGAGACAGATGGTCAGATCTATTCTTTCGCAGATATCAACGACTGCTTCCACTGTAAATATGCTCGTAAGATGTGGGTTAACACAGAGTACTTAGAGCAGATGGGCAAAGAAGTTCCGACAACAACTGAAGAGTTCATCGACGTATGTAAAGCATTCTTAGAGATGAAACCGGACGGTATCGCTATCGGTGGTGCATCCTCTGGTTGGTTTGCACGTGTTCAGGACTGGTTACTCGGCGCTTACACATTCATCCCGACATCCTCCAGTACATTAGGCGTACGTGACTATGTAGTTCGCGATTCCGCTAACAACAACGAGATGATCTGTGTAGCTACAACAGACGAGTACAAAGAAGGCCTTAAGTTCATGAAAGAACTTTACGATATGGGCGCTCTTTACGATGGCGTATTCACACAGACACAGGAGCAGATGAAGACTCTTGTTAACCAGGAAGACGAGCCGGTATTATTCTTCCCGCTCGGTACAATTTCTGACGCTATCTCCGCTACAGATAACCCAGAGTTATACAGAAAATACGCTCCGATGGCTCCGATCGCTGGTCCGGACGGCACAAGAATCGCTTGGACATCCCCGAACTACGGTGTATCCTCCGGTGCTGTAACAATCACAGACGCTTGTGAAGACCTTGACGCTGCATTCAGATTCATCGACTTCTTCTATGGCCCGACAGGTGACCTTATGTCCCAGTACGGTGCAGAAGAGGGTGTTGACTGGGTTCTCAATCCGGAAGGCAAGAAAGGTCTCTCCGGCGAGCAGGCTCTTTACGAAGTTCTTAACGTTTACTCTGGCGAAGCTCAGAACCACGACTGGCAGGACGTTGGTATCCGTGTAGCTCCGGAAGATTACCGTCTTGGTCAGGCTATGGCAGATGGCGTAGATCCGTACGCAGCAGATGGTCTTGAAGTATTACTGTTCAACGCTTCCAAAGAGCACTATGAGCCGTATGCATACAATACAGATCTTATCCAGCTTAACGAGTTAAAGCTTACATCTGAAGAAGCTACAGATATCGGTACAATCGCTGTCGAAGTTAACAAGATCCTTGTAGAGGATGAGGTTGCTTTCATCACAGGTGCAAAAGATATCGATGCTGATTGGCAGGCTCACGTAGACGCTATGTATGCTGCAGGTCTTCAGGATATGCTTGACCTCTACACAGCTGCTTACAACAGATAATCATCTGAAAAGGGGTTAAAATTTCATTAGCCACTAATTAAAATGAAACTGCCCACTGAATTTCAGTGGGCAGTTTTTAAAAAAGGAGAGAACTGTATGGCAGGCAATGCAAAACAGGGGAACAATAAAATCAAAGCCGCTAACTGGCAGTTCTGGCTCATCATTGCCCTTCCGATGATTTATGCTTTTGTATTTGCATATATTCCGATGGGTGGTATTATCATCGCATTTAAGGATTATTCCATCCGCCGCGGCATCTTGGGCAGTAAGTGGGTTGGATTTAAGTACTTTGAGCAGTTCTTGACATCCACAAGTTCCGTGTTGGTTATCAAGAACACATTAATTCTTGGTTGCTATAACTTTATTGCCAGCTTCCCGATCCCGATTCTTCTTGCAATCGGTATCAACGAAGTTCGTGTAATGTGGTATAAGAAGTTCGTTCAGATGATTACATATATGCCGTACTTCATTTCCATCGTTGTACTCGTAGGTATGATGATGTCTATGATGGATCAGAGAACAGGTATTATCAACACTCTGTTAGGTATTTTCGGTATCGGTCCGATCAACTTCTTTGGTAAACCCGAATACTTCCGACACCTATACGTGTGGTCAGGCATATGGCAGTCGGCAGGTTATTCATCCATTATTTATGTTGCAGCTCTTGCCGGTGTAAGCCAGGATTTACAGGAAGCTGCGATGATCGACGGTGCATCTCGTCTTCAGAGAATTCTCAACGTAGATATCCCGTCTATTTTACCGACTATCGTTATTCAGTTGATCTTCAACTGCGCAAGCGTTGTAAGTATCGGTATGGATAAGGTATTCTTAATGCAGAACGACCTGAACGCAGGCGTTTCTGAGGTTATTTCCACTTTCGTATATAAAGTTGGTGTTGTTAACTCCAACTTCGGTTATTCCACAGCGGCCGGCCTGTTCCAGTCTCTTGTAGCCTTCTCCTTACTTGTTATCGTAAACAAGACTACAAAGAAACTGACAGAGACAAGCCTGTTCTAAGAAGGAGGAGCCGATATGAGAGAGACAAAGTTTAGGCATATGAATACAGAGGATAAGATCGTAACGATTGTAATCTATGCGTTCCTTACTCTTATCACTTTGGTAATTTTATATCCGATCATTTATGTAGTATCCGCATCCTTCTCTGAGCCGCAGGCGGTAATCAGTGGTCGAGTAAAACTCTTCCCGGTTGATTTTACGCTTCGTGGTTATGAGGCAGTATTCCAGAATGGTAAGCTGATCAACGGTTTCATGAACTCCATTTTCTATGTAGCGGTATCCTTGGTTCTTAACTTAACCATGACAATGCTTTGTGCATATCCGCTTTCCAGAAAAGAGTTCAGAGCCAGAAACTGGATCTCCCTTTTCTTCGTATTTACGATGTATTTCAGTGGCGGTATGGTTCCGTCTTACATCCTCGTAAATAAACTTCATCTGTTAAATACAAGATGGGCGATGATCATTCCGACAGCGATGTCTACATATAACATGATCATTTGTAGAACATATATCATCAACAACATCCCGGATGACCTCTATGAAGCTGGTCAGATTGACGGATGTAGTCCGTTCAGATATATGCTCCAGGTTGTAGTACCGTTAAGTAAATCCATCATGGCAGTATTATTACTGTATTATGGTGTTTCTAAATGGAACGATTACTACAATGCTATGATCTACCTCTACAAAGATAACTTAATGCCATTAACAATGGTAATGAGAGAAATCCTTATCTTAGGTGAGGTTGATATGACTAAAGTTACAAATGCCGACGCAGTTGCTAAGTTACAGGGTATGTCCGAACTTCTGAAGTATGCTACCATCGTAGTTGCTTCTCTTCCGGTAGTTATGCTGTATCCGGCAATCCAGAAACACCTTGTAAAAGGCGTAATGGTTGGTGCTGTTAAAGGTTAATATCAAAAATTCAAGTACACCTTGGTGGAAATTCCACCAGGGTGTACTTTTTTTGTTTTGAATGTGGTATACTGTAGATGTCTTGAAAAGTTTCGAATTTTGGAGGGATTTAGATGAACGATTTTATTCGTGAGAGATATGAGCTTTCTATGGATCGGATTTCTAGATTTTGTGGGGAGACATTGGTGAAGGAGCCATATCAGGCATACTTTTGTTCGGTTGCTGAATTTGTCAAAAAATGTGACGATGTATTGAAGGCACAGATGGCCGGTAAATGTAAAAGGTGGATGAAGGAACAGCATGCTAGGATCAACCATGCGTTATATGAAGATATTCTTGGCAAGAATTACGCAACAAGCTATGCAAATCCGGAATATGCAGCAAGCGTATTTGGTGAAGAATTAGGAAAATTACTTTGCTTTTTGTATACAGAAATTCGTGGCGATATCGTATATGCATATGAGCAACGTATGGAAGATATGGTCATTTACAATGAAGCACTGATCGAGATTTACAATGTATTTGCAGATGAAGAAGTTCAGATGGCAATGGAGCGATATGAAGTGCTTGCAAAGACAGAGAGCACGTTCAATATGGGAAATCCGGCGGTACGATTTGTGCGCGATATTTTATATTGGTGCATGAGCGACTATTGCGATGTGACACTCACTTACCGAATTTGTGAAGGTCTTGATCCGACGTGTGATTTTGCAAAGAAGATCATTATGGAACAGGATTTAAATGATCTTTCTTATTTATATCAGTTTGGCGAATATATTTCTGAGGAAGAACTTAAGGTGGCTGAATTCTTAAACGGACTTCCGGAGACGACCATTAAAAAAATGGCAGATACTTTCACAGATGGATACATCCGTGGATTCGAAGTGATGGGTCGTGATCTGTCCAAAAAGAAAAACGTTGTCATTCGTTATCCACTGGGCTTTGAACGTATGATCAGAGAGTCAGTTAAGAATTTTGAGGATGTAGGACTTTCTGTTATTATTCCACGAGCTGCAGTTGGAAGTATGAACCGCAATCCGGGCGGAAAAGTCGGATATTTATCTACATCTCCGAATAAACAGTATGATTATGACCATCGTTATGACCTTGCATTGTTTATGGACAAGGCATTCCGTGATAGAAAACTTGCTGTTTTAAAGTGTGCTTATGAGGATGTAAAAGTATTGGCGAGAGAATACGCAGGACCGGCAGTTCTTGAAACGTTTGGTGAAGAGGGGTTTGCTCCGGTCAATAAAGAGTCCGCCTGGACATTTGATGAGAAGCAGCAGAAACTGTATCTGGAATATCGTAATTCCTCTATGCCGATCGTAAACGAATATATTCCTGGAGACGAAACAAGTTTTACGATCATTGCTTTCCCGGTACCTGCGATCGGACCGGAATTTAAAGGGATTTTTGAAGAAACAATTGAAATCAATACTCTTGATTATGAGAAATACCAGAAGATTCAGCAGAGATTGATCGATGTTTTGGATACTGCAGATTATGTGGAAGTACTTGGAAAAGGTGAGAACTGTACCGATATCAGAGTGAATCTGATCGAACTTTCTGATCCGGCTACACAGACACGCTTCGAGAACTGTGTGGCAGATGTGAATATTCCGGTGGGAGAGGTCTTTACATCTCCAAAGTTGAGCGGAACAAACGGTATCTTAAATGTCAGCAGCGTTTACGTTGGGGAGATTCAGTTTAAAAACCTGAAAATGAAATTTGAGGAAGGACGTGTGACAGAGGTATCCTGTGATAATTTCCTGGAAGCACTTCCGAAGGATGCGGATGCAGACTTGATCGAGCAGGCAAAAATCGATGGTAAGAAACTTGTGATCCAGGAGATCATGAATCAGCATGAATCCCTTCCATTGGGCGAGTTTGCGATTGGTACGAACACAACGGCGTATGCTATGGCTGAAAAGTATCAGATCATTGATCGATTGCCGATCCTGATCGTGGAAAAAATGGGACCGCATTTTGCAGTGGGCGATACTTGTTATAGCTGGTCTGAGGACAGTCCGATGTATAATCCGGATGGCAAAGAAGTGATCGCAAGGGATAATGAGGTTTCTATTTTACGTAAAGAAGATGTGTCAAAGGCATACTTTGGGGCTCATTGCGATATCACGATCCCTTATAAAGAATTGGATCGTATTACAGTCGTAAAAGAAAATGGGGAAAAGATTTCCATTATTGAAAATGGTCGGTTTGTTCTCCGGGGATTGGAAGATTTAAATATGCCACTTGACGTAATGTAAAAAAACTAGTATTATGATTTATAAGGCATAGTATTTGTTTTTGCCATATTTATTAGAATAACTTATGAATAATCATTATATTAAGAAGGAGAGTTCACAATGGCTAAAGTTAGTATTGTAATGGGCAGTGACTCCGATCTGCCGATCATGGCACAGGCGGCTGACTTTTTAGAGGAAATGGGTATCGATTACGAGATGACCATCATTTCCGCACACAGAGAGCCGGACATTTTCTTTGACTATGCGAAGACAGCAGAGGACAGAGGCGTAAAAGTAATTATCGCAGGTGCAGGTAAGGCAGCTCATCTCCCGGGTATGTGCGCAGCATTATTCCCGATGCCGGTTATCGGTATTCCGATGAAAACTTCCGATCTGGGCGGAGTAGACTCTCTGTATTCTATCGTTCAGATGCCGTCTGGTATCCCGGTTGCAACAGTTGCGATCAACGGTGGTAAGAACGCAGGTATTCTTGCTGCAAAGATCCTTGCAACATCTGAGCCGGAGATCTTAGAAAAATTAAAAGCATATTCTGAGACAATGAAGAACGAAGTTGTTGCAAAAGCTGACAAGCTTGACAACATCGGTTACAAAGAGTATGTTGCTTCCATGAAGAAATAATTATTTAAAATAAACCTTACATATTAGGAGGAAAGTATGGATTACAAGAAAGCTGGAGTTGATATTGAAGCTGGTTATAAGTCCGTAGAATTAATGAAAGAGCACGTTAAGAAAACAATGCGTCCGGAGGTTCTGGGCGGTCTTGGAGGTTTCTCTGGTGCATTCTCTCTTGCAAAGATCAAAGAGATGGAAGAGCCGGTACTGTTATCCGGTACAGATGGATGCGGTACAAAAGTAAAACTTTCCATTATTATGGATAAACACGATACAATCGGTATCGATGCAGTTGCTATGTGTGTAAATGATATTGCATGTGCAGGCGGTGAGCCGTTATTCTTCCTTGACTATATTGCATGTGGCAAAAACTATCCGGAAAAAATTGCGGATATCGTAAAAGGTGTTGCAGAAGGCTGCTTACAGTCTGAGTGTGCACTGATCGGTGGTGAGACAGCGGAGCATCCGGGTCTTATGCCGGAAGAAGATTACGACCTTGCAGGTTTCTCTGTAGGTGTTTGCGATAAGAAAGATATGATCACAGGCGCTGAGTTAAAAGATGGCGATGTTCTCATCGGTATGGCATCCTCCGGTGTACACAGCAACGGTTTCTCCCTCGTTCGTAAAGTGTTCGAGAACGAGCTTACAAAAGAAGGATTAAATACATACTATGAGGAACTTGGCAAGACTCTTGGTGAGACATTATTAGCTCCGACAAGAATCTATGTTAAGGCTTTAAAGGCAGTGAAGAACGCCGGCGTTCGTATCCATGCTTGTTCCCATATCACAGGTGGCGGCTTCCAGGAGAACGTTCCGCGTATGTTAAAAGATGATACACATGCGATCATCAAGAAAGACAGCTACGAAGTTCCGGCAATCTTCAAGATGATGCAGACAAGAGCCAATATCGCTGAAGATATGATGTACAATACATTCAATATGGGTCTCGGTATGATCGTTGCAGTTGATCCGGCAGATGTAGAAAAAACAATGGAAGCAATGAAGTCCGCAGGCGATATCCCATATGTTGTTGGTTCCATCAAAGCTGGTGAGAAGGGTGTGACTTTATGTTAAGAGTTGGCGTTCTGGTATCCGGAGGAGGCACAAATCTCCAGGCGATCCTGGATGCAGTCGACAACGGAACTATTACCAATGCAAAGATTGAAGTCGTGATCAGTAACAATGCAGGTGCATACGCATTAGAGCGTGCCAAGAATCACAAGGTAGCTGCTGAGTGTGTATCCCCGAAAGAGTTCGCAACTCGCGAGGAGTTCAACGAAGCATTGCTTGCAAAGATTGATTCCTATAATCTGGATTTGATCGTTCTCGCAGGTTTCCTTGTTAAGATCCCGGAGAGCATGATCGCGAAATATAGAAATAAGATTGTGAATATTCATCCATCTTTGATCCCATCTTTCTGTGGCGTTGGTTATTATGGATTGAAGGTTCACGAAGCAGCCTTGGCTCGTGGTGTAAAACTGACAGGTGCAACGGTGCATTTTGTAGATGAAGGAATGGATTCTGGTCCGATCATTTTACAGAAGGCAGTAGAAGTATTACCTGGGGATACACCGGAAGTGCTTCAGAGACGTGTGATGGAACAGGCGGAATGGATCTTACTTCCGCAGGCCATTGATATGATCGCAAACGGCAGAATTTAATAAATTTATTTTAGCAGGCCGGTGTAATCCCGGTCTGCTTTTGATGGAGGAAAACCATGAAAGTATTAATCGTAGGAAGCGGCGGAAGAGAGCATGCGATCGCATGGAAAGTCGCACAGAGCAAAAAAGTTGAAAAAATCTACTGTGCACCAGGTAATGCAGGTATTTCCCAGGTTGCAGAGTGTGTTTCCATCGGCGCAATGGAGTTCGATAGATTAGTTGCATTTGCAAAAGAAAAAGAAATCGATCTTACAATTATCGGAATGGACGATCCGCTCGTTGGCGGTATCGTTGATGTTTTCGAGGCTGAAGGTCTTCGTGTATTCGGTCCGAGAAAAAATGCAGCGATCCTGGAAGGTTCCAAAGCATTCTCCAAAGATTTAATGAAGAAATACAATATTCCAACAGCAGCATACGAGAACTTCACAGATATGGAAAAGGCTCTCGAGTATTTACAGACAGCAAAGATGCCGATCGTTGTAAAGGCGTCCGGCCTTGCTCTTGGTAAAGGTGTTATCATCTGCCAGACGAAAGAAGAGGCAGAAGATGCTGTTAAAGAGATGATGGCCGATGGTAAATTTGGTGCCGCAGGTAACGAGATTGTTATCGAAGAATTTATGACAGGCCGTGAGGTTTCTGTACTTTCCTTCGTGGACGGCAATACAATCAAGATCATGAGCTCCGCTCAGGACCACAAACGTGCAAAAGACGGTGACCAGGGTCTTAATACAGGTGGTATGGGTAACTTCTCTCCGAGCCCGTTCTACACAGAGGAAGTAGATGAGTTCTGTCAGAAGTACGTTTATCAGCCGACTGTTGATGCGATGAAAGCAGAAGGAAGACCGTTTAAAGGTATTATCTTCTTCGGTCTTATGCTGACAGCGGACGGCCCGAAGGTGTTAGAGTACAATGCAAGATTCGGTGATCCGGAGGCACAGGTAGTTCTTCCGAGACTGGAAAATGATATTATCGATGTATTTGAGGCATGTATTGATGGAAAGCTTGATGAAGTTGACTTGAAGTTCGACAATAACCGTGCGACTGTATGTGTTATTCTTGCTTCTGATGGTTACCCGCTTGCATACCAGAAAGGCTTTGTAATCGAAGGTCTTGAGAAGTTTGAAAACAATGATGGATACTATGTATTCCACTCCGGTACAAAGTTTAATGAAAACGGTCAGTTCATTACAAACGGCGGTCGTGTTCTCGGTGTAACAGCAAATGGTGCTACGCTGAAAGAAGCCAGAGCGAATGCTTATAAGGCAACTGAATGGGTAAAATTTGAAAATAAATACATGAGAACAGATATTGGTAAGGCAATTGATGAAGCTTAATAAAATAAGTTTTTCGACTTTGATTCTTAGCTTATTTGGAAGAAAGTGTAAAGAAACGTTTAATTTCCCTTAAAGGTCTTTACAGAACCCCTTTTTTTCGATAAAATAGTAAAGAATGATATCATAGGATTTTGTCGTTACAACGACGAGGAAGAGAAAATCCCGAAAGGAGAACTATTAATATGAAGTGTCTTATTATTGACAAAGTTTATGCAGGTATCGCTGAGGAACTCAGCAAGTACATGGAAGTGAAAACAGCTGAAAACCTTCCGTCTACAAAAGCACAGGTTATCGCTGACATCGCAGATGTTGACGTATTAATCATGCGTGTTGACCCGAAGATCGATCAGGAGATCATCGATGCAGCTAAGAACTTAAAGATGATCGGTGTATGTTCCGTAGGTCTTAACCACATTGATATGGAATATGCAAAATCCAAAGGAATCCAGGTCTTCAACGCACCGGGCTTAAATGCTAACGCAGTTGCAGAGCTTACAATTTCCAAAATGCTTGATATCTCCCGCGGTACTTTCACAGCAAACTACGATGTAAAAGTAAAACACGAGTGGGACAAATACAAATTCAACGGTCGTGAGTTAAGAGGCAAAACTCTCGGCGTTATGGGCTTCGGCCGTATCGGTCAGCGTGTAGGTGAGCTTGCACGTGCATTTGGTATGACAATCGTTGCTTACGATCCGTACCTTCCGGCACACGTATTCGGTGAGCAGTGCGCAACAAGCGTATCCATTCCGGAGCTTCTTAAAGTTTCTGACTTTATCTCCATCCACCTTCCGTTAACACCAGAGACAAAAGATCTCTTCAACAAAGAGTCTCTCGCTGGTATGAAGAATGACGCTGTAGTTCTTAACATGAGCCGTGGCGGTATCGTTAACGAGAAAGATATGTACGAGGCACTTGTTGCTGGTACAATCGGCGGTTACGCTACTGACGTTATGGAGAACGAGCTTGCAGGTGATGGCCTTACAGGTGACGACACATTTGCTAGCCCGCTGTTCGAGTGCGACAACTTCATCGTTTCTCCGCACATTGGCGCTCAGACTGTAGATGCTGCTAGAGATATCGGTATCCACATCATCAGCAAAGTTAAAGAGGTTATGGGTCTCTAATTTTTTCGTACATAATTGGCGGTTCCGGTTTTCCGGAACCGCCTTTTCATATTGTTTCAGAGAATCTTGCAAAATCAGGCAAATGAAGTATAATAAAAGTAGTTCATAACAGAGGGGGAGGAAACAATGAGCTTAAATAAAATTTGTGGAAAACGCCAGTTAGAATTTATGAAGCAGTTCACATACATTCGTGAAGCAGGTACAGAGGGGGAATTTAAAGCTGCACTTGCGATTCAGGAAGAGCTTAAGAGCTTTGGCGTAGAGAGCCGTCAGGAAGAGTTTGAATTTGACACATGGAAGATTCTTGAGGCGGAATTTACAGTAACAGAACCGTTTGAGAAGACATATCAGGTGGCAGGATATGGACGTTGCGGAAGTACTCCGGAAGGCGGAATTGAAGCCCCGTTTTTATATGCAGAGAATGGAGACGATATTAATCTGTCCTTTGCAAAGGGTAAGATCGTAATGGTCAATAATCCGATGAACGGAGACATGTATAAAAAACTTGTGAAGGCAGGTGCAGTAGCATTCCTGACCATTACAGGTACTCCGATCGATGAAGGCGAAGATCAGTTGTTGTTTACACGTGCCGTTCCGAAGATGGAAGATACACCGATTCAGGGTGTGGTATTACACCATAAAGACGCGATGGAGATCGTGGATGGTGGAGCTTCCCGTGCCCGTCTCGTGTTAAAATCAGAATTAGGCAAAGCAACATCCCGTAACGTGATCGCAAGAATCGTAGGTACGGAAGTTCCGGAAGAAATTCTGACTCTGACAGCTCATTTTGATACAGTTCCGCAGGGACCGGGTGCTTATGACAATATGGCAGCTTGTGCGATCATCTTAGAGCTTTGTCGTTATTTTAAGGAGCATAATCCGCGTAGAACCATGGAGTTTGTATGGTTCGGTGCAGAAGAAAAGGGACTTCTCGGAAGCCGCAATTATACAGAAGTCCATAAAGAGGAGTTAAAGAATCATCAGTTCAACATGAACGTGGATCTGGCAGGTCAGTTGGTTGGTGGTACTGTGATCGGCGTAACCGGAGATCCGGCTATCTGTCATATGATTGAATATATGGCGAATGAGATTGGTATTGGTATGGTGACAAGAAATGCGATCTGGGGCAGTGATTCCAACACATTTGCATGGAACGGAGTACCGGCAATGACATTAAATCGTGACGGTTATGGGATGCATACACGTCATGACATTGTTGATTATATTTCTCCGTGGTCCTTGGAGCGCAGTGCCAAATTGCTTGGTAAGATTGCAGAGAGTCTTGGAAATATCGCAGTGATGCCATTTACGAGAGCAATCCCGGATCAGTTTATGAAAGAACTGGACAAATATTTTAATAGATAAGAAAGAACGAGCAGATGCCCTATAAAGAGTATCTGCTCATTTTTTTGAATGGCTTTATTTTGATTCATATTTTTTAAAATATAAATAAGAATAGATCATTGGAACAAAAGCAGCAATAAACATGAGTGCAACACTAAGTTTTGGACATCCCATAAAGGTAAGAATCATAAACAGAATACCACAGATAACCCAGAGAGGACCGGCAAAACGATGGGTGCGATTCCAGTTTTCCTCGCTGTTTAATGTCCACGGGATCTTGATACCAACGGTATAGTTATGCGGACATTTTGGAAGGTAATTTCCGATGAATATAAACGTAACACCGACCAAAATGGACCCGAAATGATTTATAGATACAGGATATCCAAGGGCCTCAGCATAAACAGATCCCATACAGAAGATAGATACCACTGGACAGACCCAATAAACCAGAACCATGATCTTTTCCGGATGATTTGCTGCTTTTGGATCTGCCTTTGTACAGATGATGCAGATCCAGTGGACTGCAAGCAGAAACATCGGAAGTCCGAACACCGCAAATTCTTTGGAGCTCCAGCCATTCGGAACACCATTGAAATCCCAGTGTGTTGCTACCTGATCCGGAAGTTTATCCCAGAGAAGAAGTCCAACCAGAATTGGGATCAGAATGATCACGGAAGTAAGTATTAGTTTAGTTTTCTGATTTTTCAGCATAAGTCGACTCTCCTTTCAAATCTGAAATCCAAAGCATAATATCCTCCAATACAGAAGTATTCAGATCGTAGTAAATAAATTTTCCTTCCCGCGTGTCGCGGATCAGATCAGCATCTTTTAATACTGATAAGTGTCTGGAGATCGAAGCAGCAGTTACATCGAAATGTGATGCGATATCTCCGGCAGATAATCGGCCGTTCTTCAATAAATTTAAAATCTCACGGCGAATGGGATCTGCCAGAGCACGTAAGGTATCTTGCAGTGCCATGGATTCACCTCCAATATTTAACATTTAACCTAATTGTTAAATGTAGTATAACATGGTAAAATGAAACTGTCAACGAAATTGTAGGTGGTATTTTATTTGGTTT
>JAZTZT010000016.1:0-5930 GCA_045637605.1 Pilosibacter sp. | reverse complement strand
ATCCTTGTTCTTACTAAGGGAAGCACAAATGAGGACCTTCCGACCTTACCGTATGAGAAGATTCCGCGCCCGCTGTTCCCGATTGACAAAGATTTTGACTTTGATCCGAAGGATTATCTGAAATAAACTATGATGTTTCGAATAGCGATCATTGGTCCGGGTTCTATTTGCAGAACCTATATGGAGGCTTTAAAGACCTCTGAAAAAGTAAACGTGACAGCAATTTCCGGCCGCGATACAGAAAAGGGAAGAGCCATGGCAGCAGAATATGGGCTTCCATATTATGTAGATCAGGAAGAAATGTATCGGACAGAGCAGTTGGATGCGGTCTTGATCTGTACACCGACATTTACTCACGAGGAAATGGTACGACGAGCAATCGCCCACAAGGTTCATGTCATGTGTGAAAAACCATTTGTATTAGATGTGGAAATTGCGGAGCAGTTGTTTACGGAAGCAAAAGCGGCTGGTGTGCAAATGATGGTTATGCATGTAGTGCGTTTCTGGCCGGAATATGTGAAGATCAAAGAGATGATTCAGACTGGCGAATTGGGAGATATTAAAAATGTGTATTTCAATCGCCTGTCTTCTCATCCTACCTGGGCAACCTGGCATCGTGATCCGGAGAAATCCGGCGGAGGTCTGTATGACTTGCATATTCATGATGTGGATTATCTGTATCACGTATTTGGTAAAGTGGACAGTGTCTATGCAGTCGGAAAGCAGGAAGAAACAGGGTGCTTTAACAATGTTTCCACTGTGATGAAATTTGCTTGTGGAGTATCGGCTGTCGTAGAAGGATTTATGGATACCACCGGTGATTTTGGATTTACAACCAACGTACGCCTCAATGGATCTGAGGCGGCAGTAGAAATGCTGAATAAGACCATCTATTTGGATGACGGCACGCGTTCTAAAACCAATAAACTGGTATTATATCCGAAGGATGGATCAGCACAGATCACAGATGTGGAGAAATACAATCCTTATGCACGTGAGACAGAGTATTTTGTAGATTGTGTGCAGTCAGGTGTTGAGACAAAGATGGTTCCAGAGGAAGATGTGATGCAGGTGTTAAGGATTCTGGAGGCTATAAAAGTTTCACTGAAAACAGGAAAAGAGATGCATTTGTAGGAGCATCTGAAAAGTCTTTCAGAAAAAATTGAAAATCAATCCTGGAGGTATTAGTATGGATTTTATGACAATGATGCAGAAAAGAAAGAGCATTCGTTCTTATGAAGATAAGCCGGTTGCAAGAGAGGATCTTATCAAGATTGTGGAGGTTGGAAGACTGACTCCGAGCGCCTGCAATTCTCAGCCGTGGAAATTTATCGTTGTAGACGAACCGGAAGCGAAAGCAAAGGTTTGTGACGCTCTGCAATGCAGTGACGGACATACAGGATGTACATGGGGGGCTCAGGTTCCGGCGTTCATTATTCTTGTAGAAGAGGAAGCAAAAGTAAAGCCTGCAGTGATTGCTCATTATCATGACAGCCAGCGTTTTGCACAGGGTGACATTGGTGCAGCTTGTATGAACATGTGTCATATGGCAATGGAGCTTGGACTTTCCACTTGCATTGTTGGTATGAATGAGCAGAAAAAAATGGAAGAAAACCTGGGAATTCCGGAGGGAAAGACTGTTCGACTGACTTTAGCGGTTGGTTACGGTATCGACGTAAACCCTGGATTTGTGAAACAGAGAAAGCCGCTGGAGGAAGTTGTGAGCTTCAACCAGTGGTAATATAAAAAGCTTGAAAAAGTTCGCCTGACCTGGTTTTGTGGGTCAGGCGATTTTAGGAGGAAGTAACATGGCAAAGGATATGACGAAAGGCAGTCTTGTCCGTGCGCTGATCGAGTTTAGTATTCCGCTGATCTTGAGCGGAATTTTACAGCAGTTATATAGTTGGGCGGATGCGTTTATTGTAGGAAATATCGAAGGTGGACAGGCATTGGCTGCGATCGGCTGTACCACATCGATCGTATATTTATTTGTAGGTGCCATCACCGGGTTTACCGGAGGTCTTTCAATTCTGGCTGCCAGATATTTTGGCGAGGGAAAACAAGAGATACAGAGAAGTCTTCTTTCTGCGTTTTCTGCAGTCATGGGAGTATTCTTTGCAGCCTTATCGGTGATGGGAATCGTATTTTTGCATCCAATCATGCGAATTCTTGAAATTCCGGCAGATGTATATGATATGGCTGGTGCTTATCTTCGGATCGTATTGATGGGAATCCCTTTTCTTGCCGTCTATAATGTGTACTGTGCTGTCCTTCGTGGCTGCGGAGATAGTAAGGCACCGTTTTATTCCGTTATGGTATCGTCTGTAGCGAATATTATTTTGGATATTTTGTTCGTAGGTGTATTTCGCTTAAGTGTAGCCGGTGCAGCAGTTGCTACGATTGTTTCACAGATCGTAATGACATTCTATATTATTTTATATACCTGGAAACGTTATGAGATGTTGCGCTTCCATAAAATAGATGCTTTTGGTGATCGAGATATTTTAAAGGAAGGATTTACATTTTCAATCCCGTTGACATTAAATTCAATCATCAATTCTCTGGGAAATGTGATCCTGCAGAGCTTTATGAATAGTTTTGGATCGATCACAGTAGCTGCAATCTCAACGGCCTATCGTGTGGATAATATCATCATGCTCCCGGTGATGAATCTGGGCGCGGGTATTTCTACGATCACATCACAAAACCTGGGCGCCGGTCAGAAAGAACGAGTGAAAAAGGGATTGTATATCGGTATTGGTATTATGGCAGTCGTGGCATTGTTCATGACGATTATCGTGATCAATTTTGGCGGAACACTGGTTGCGCTGTTTGGAATTGAAGAAGAATCTGTTCTGATCGGAAAAGCATTTTTCCGTGCGCTTGCGATGTTTTATGTTTTGTTTAGCGTTTCGGTAGCGATACGCGGATATATTCAGGGAATCGGAGATGTCAATTTCACAACCATTGTCGGAATGAGTTCACTTGCGGTTCGTATCGCCATGTCATATTTGTTAAGACCAATTTTTGGAAATATGGTCATAGCCTGGGCTGAAGTCATTTCCTGGTGGTATATGTTCGCAATGTATCTTGGCCGATTGTTGTGGCATAAAAAGAACGGCAATTTGTAGAGGAGGAAGTATGATGTTACATATTGCAATTTTGGGTGCCGGAAATATTGCAGGCACGATGGCTAAAACATTAAATGGAATGGAAGAGAAGAATAAGAGTTTTTGCTGTTATGCAGTTGCTGCACGCGAATACGAGCGTGCCCAAGACTTTGCAGAGAAGTATGGGTTTGAAAAAGCATATGGTTCCTATGAAGAGATGCTGGCAGACGAAAAAGTTGATTTTGTATACATTGCAACTCCGCACGGCTATCATTATGAACATATCAAATTATGTCTGGAGCATGGAAAGCATGTACTCTGTGAGAAGGCATTTACACTGAATGCATCTCAGGCACGAGAGGTATTTGCGACCGCAAAAGAAAAAGGACTGCTTTTGACTGAAGCAATCTGGCCTCGTTATCAGCCGATGCGAAAGATCCTGGATGATCTTCTTACATCCGGGGTGATCGGACATGTACATTTGATGGTGGCGAATATCGCATTTGACAGTGATCATGTTCCGCGCATGTACCGCCCGGAGCTTGGCGGAGGTTCTCTCCTTGACATCACAATCTATCCTCTGAATACAGCGATCATGGCATTTGGAGATCAGGTTGTAAAAGTAGACAGCTCTGTACAGATGACTGATACCGGAGTGGACGCACAAGAATCGATCACACTTCAGTTTGCAGACGGAAAGATGGCAGTGATCGCAGCTTCCATGTATGCACAGGGGGATACCAGTGTTATGTTCTGTGGAGAAAATGGACGTATCCATTTGGAAAACATTTTCAATCCGGTTTCATTGACTGTTTATAATAAGCAAGGAGAGCTGGTTGAAACAATCTTACGACCGGAACAGATCACAGGTTATGAATATGAGGTAAGAAGCTGTCTGAAGGCGATCGGATCCGGAGAATTGGAATGTCCGGAGATGCCGCATAAAGATTCATTGTTTATGCTTGATCTAATGGATGGCCTGCGTGCACAGTGGGGAATGAAATATCCTGTTGCAAAAGAAACTTTCATGTGATAGTATATAAAAGATTTGTATTTTTTCAAAAATACTGTCCAATTCATAGCATAAAGTATATTATGCATTAATTATGCATAAAAAAGAATACGTACTCGAGCGCACCGCCCGGAAACGGGCGGTTTGCCTTTTGATTTAGCGAGAAAATTGGAGATAGTGCACAAGTGATATGGTGAATGCATGTGTAATAGTGACAAAATGCATAAATTTGCAAAAATATTGCAAAAAGTATTTACAAAAGCATATTTATACATTATAATGCATATCATCATACAGGCAGCGATTTAAATCGCTAAATTAAAAACGAGTATAAAGAGGAGAGAATATTATGAAGAAACAGTTTTTAGCAGCAATGGCAGCATTAACAATGGTAACATTAGTAGGATGTTCTGGTGGAGCAAAAGAGACAGCACCGGCTACAACAGCAGCACCGGCAACTGAGGCAGCTACAACAGTGGCAGCAGCTACAGAAGCTCCGGCTACAGAAGCAGCAGAAGCTCTTGATCCGGACAGCCGCCTTGCAAAAGTGTTAGAATCCGGTAAATTAATGGTTGGTGTTTCCCCGGACTTTGCTCCGATGGAGTTTAAAGATGTAACAAAGACAGGCGATGACCAGTATGTTGGTTCCGATATGGCAATGGCAAGATATATCGCTGAGGCTATGGGCTTAGAGCTTGAGATCAAGGCAATGGAATTCTCCGCGATTCAGCAGGCAGTTAACTCCGGTACAATCGACTGCGGTATCTCTGGTTTTGCTTATACAGCAGAGCGTGCAGAGAACTATGCGACATCCATTCTTTACAACGTGGTTGCAGAAGATGAAGGTCATACATTAGTAGTTAAGAAGGGTGAAGGCGCTAATTACGACGAAGCATCCGATTTCTCCGGTAAGAAAGTTCTTGGACAGAATGCTTCCTTACAGCAGTCCTTAATTATGGAACAGCTTCCGACAGATGTTAAGTTCCAGCCGGTAACAACAGTTACTGACGGTGTTCTTATGATCATCAACGACAAAGCAGATGCTCTTGCAGTATCCCATGACAACGGTGAAATGCTGATCGCAGCTTATCCGGAAATCGAAATGACAACATACAAATTTGATCACCTTGACGATGGCAACATCATCCTTATGAAGAAGGGTGAAGATGAGCTTGTTGAAGCGATCAACGAAGTTCTTACAGAGATCAATGAGTCTGGTATCTACGAGCAGTGGACAGAAGAAGCTCAGGCACTTGCAGAGTCTCTTGGTATTGACTAATATTGGATAGAACGTTATAATACCCGAATAGAAACGATAAGGCATCGGTCTTCCCAAAGCTACACGGGAGGACCGTTGTCTGCTGTTCAAAGTAATTAAATGAGAAAAATGAAAGGAGAATTCCCATATGGAATTTTTTAGCGTAATGGGCCAGGTATGGTCCAAGTACAGCCATCTGTTCTTACATGGCCTTTGGATGACCGTGTATATGGGCTTAGTGACTGTAGCGATCAGTACCGTAACCGGTTCTATTCTTGCACTGCTTCGCCGTAGTTCCTTTAAACCGATCCAGTGGCTTGTAACTGCATATGTTGAGATCATTCGTGGAACACCGATCCTCCTGCAGTTATACTTCTTCTACTTTATGCTTCCGGGCTGGCTCCCGTTCTTAGAGCTCAGCGAGTTCACTTGTGTACTGGTAGCATGTTGTGTAAAGTCCACAGCATATGTTTGTGAGATCCTTGGTGCAGGTATCGAGGCCGTTGATATCGGACAGACAGAGGCAGCTCGTTCCCTCGGTCTTAACAGC
>JAZTZT010000015.1:0-4866 GCA_045637605.1 Pilosibacter sp. | reverse complement strand
CCTCCCCATCCTTCTTTTACTGCAACCGTCTGTAGGCACGGGTGAATGCCTTCACTATCATCGATCAACATTTTGTCTCCGGATAAAAAAACTGTCGGTACACCATACTGTGCACAGCAGTAGCTATAAGTCAGAAACTCCGAACACGGTTCTCCGTTTAGCGTAACACTGGTTGTCTTTTTTGTATTGGTGTGGGACATCGGATTTCCATTTCGGCCTGCAGCCGCATGATAACCAACAAACATAGCTGCATCAAAGGTTTTATCGATTCCCTCAACCATGTGCTCCGGACTTCCGTCCCATCCACGAATCACTTCGCAACATTTTGGAAGCTGACTCAAGTCAATATTTCTTGCACTGCCATGGGCATCCTTGATCAAAATATACTCTGCTCCTGCTGCGATCGCGCCCTCGCAGGCAGCTTTCACTTCTGCGGTCATCTGACGAGCCGACGCCGGATACTCTGCCGTTCCTTTCTGTGTTTCTTCCCAATCGGTTGTAGTTGCGATTCCTTCAATATCTGCACTAATAAAAACTCTCATAACATCTCTTCCTCCCACAACGGTAAGTATTTAGATGTTTCGATTATAGCACTTTCCCCTAAAAAAGGAAACCAACATTAGTACGGAAACCAACAATTGATATATCTATCATTCCACTTAATTCTTCCGCTGTTTAAGTGAGCCTGATTACAAAAATTCACGTAACGTTCGACGATCGTATAAAGGCCGTCATCTTTCTTCTTTTCCTGATTCTCTGCCGGTTTTGTTGTATTCTTCTTCATAATCATTTCTCCTTCCATTTTCTCATCTCTCTTTTTGTATCTACATCGTAACATGACTTTTATGCGCTGTATATTGACCTTAATTATGTCTTTAATTCAATAAATACAGCGAAAATATCTTATTTACGGTTCGTTTTTATTCGATTATAATGGAATTAAAGAGATAGTTTTGTCCTATATTCAAGAGGTGATCATATGAAGATTCTTGTAGTTGGTGGAAAACGAAGTGTTGGGATCATCCAACATGTGGCAGAGAATACTCAGGTATTCGCGGATCTAGAATACCTGTATACAAACACTTATGATGAAATTGTGGAAGAGCTGCAGCGCCGCCAATTAAACTTTGATGGTGTTTTATTCACAGGTGTAACTCCTTTCGAATACGTCAGCGGACGGGTTCAGCCGCTCATTCCATGGGAATGCCTTCCCCACACTCCCCAGGCATTTCTTGCAGCATTGTTGAAAGCAAGTTATCAAAATCAATGGAATTTACGAAACGTAAGTGTAGACTCCTATCCGCCTGAACTGATCCATAATGCATACGATGAAATCGGATTGTCACCAGAAACCCTTGATCTGTATATCGCAAAATTCCAGCCAAACGAAAAGAACTACATCAAGGATCTGATTGATTTCCACATTGACAATTATACTCATCGTCGTGTTTCCTGTTGTATCACCGGAAACATTTCCGTTGCAAATGCTCTGGCAGAACACCATATACCGTATATTAAAATTGACCCGCCAACGGAAGTCATTATCCAGAGGATTAATGCGCTGCGACTCAGACATCAACTGAAACTGGCAGAGTACAATCTGGTTGCAACGATCATGATCGACATCGAAGTTTATCGCGATTCCCTATATAAGATCAGTGAGCTGGAACGATTCCATTCTGTAAATGAAGCGAAAGAAGCAATTTACGTATTTGCCCTGAACAACCGGGTTGCTATCTTTGAGTTATCTGATGGACGTTTCGTATTATTCACAACCTTACATCAGCTGGAACAATACTCCGATAACTTCAAAATGTTTCCTTTGTTCCAGACGATCCGACGTAATGAAAATATAAAAAATATCCATATCGGAGTTGGTTTGGGAACCGATTCCTATTCTTCCAAATTAAACGCAGAAAACAGCCTTCTTCTTGCACATCGGCAGGAAAAAGACTGTCTGTATCTTACATATGAAGATGGAAATATTGCGGGACCGCTTACTTACGAAGCGATCTCCCAGGAATCTGAACCGGCATCCACAGCCAATAAGCGACTGTTAGAAATCTCTCTTCGTTCGCAGATCGGTATGAATACATTGAAAAAAATGAAATCGATCTTGCAAGAATACTCGATCGAAGTAACCACTCCGCAACGAATGGCCGAGCTGATGAACATGTCTCCACGCAACATGAACCGTCTTCTCGCCAAATTGGAAGAATGCGGTTATGTAAAGATTGCAGGAAAAGAAACACGAAGCAGCTCCGGTCGCCCGAGCCGACTGATCCGGTTTTATTTCTAATCCTCAGATTTGTATATTCCACAAAAGGGAAGCTGTTCCACCTTAAACAGCTTCCCTTTTCTTATTCCTCGGAGCAACGAGACTTGAACTCGCGACCTCTCGCCCCCCAGACGAGCGCGCTACCAACTGCGCCATACCCCGTAAATAAGATTATTATATCAGACCATCGAACGGCTGACAACAAAATATTCGTTATCAATATATGCCAAACAGTCTAGAATTATTACAGGGGCAGTACCATATTTCTATGATACTGCCCCCGCTTATGGTTTCGTTACTGATTATTCGCAGCTGCAAGTGTTGCAGGAATTACAACTGCTGTCTTCTACGGTTGCTGCATTTGTTAATGCGTTTGCTGCACAGTTGCACTGATTCCAGTTAGTACAGCCGTTGCAGCCACAACGATTCCAGTTGTTCCAGTTCCCACAACCATTCCAGTTATTCCATGCGCCACAGCCGTTGCAGTTCCAACCATTCCAGTTGTTCCATGTGCCACAGCCATTGCAGCCACTACGAGTTCCGTTATTCCAGTTATTGTTACATCCACTACGATTTCTATTACATGCCATATGATAGGCCTCCATTTATTTAGGTTTGTACTATATCATATGGTTTTTTTCAAAATGTGTGATTGTAAATCGCTGATTTTAATCGCCTAATACATTTCGGATTCTGGCCGGTGTTCTGTAATTCCAGGAAGAAATCTTGATACCGGTCTTTTTGTTGGAAGCATGGCATACCTGACCATTACCAATGTAGATTGCTACGTGGTTGATCGTTCCGCCACTTCCTGCGTAGAAGATCAGATCACCCGGTCTCATCTCGCTGGAGGAAATACCGCGACCGCAGTTTGCCTGTTCCCTGGATGTTCTTGGAAGGGATACTCCGAATTTCGCAAGGATCTGCTGGGAGAATCCAGAACAGTCAATACCGCCTGTCAGGCTGTTTCCGCCGTATACATACGGATAACCCACGTACTGAACCGCAGTATTGGCGATATTAGCACGTGTGGAAGATACGCTTCCTGCACTGGAACCGGCCGGTGCTGATGTGGACGGTTTGCTGGAGGAACTTCCTCCGGAAGAAGCTGTTGTTCCGGACGTACTGCTTGACGGCTTGCTGGAAGTATTTCCTGTGCTCGCCGGCTTAGTCGTCTTCGGTTTTTCCGGCTCAACTACAATCGGGGTATATTTGATCGCCTCATTCAGACCGTATTTTACATCCACATAATCACTGGAGATAAATGCAGTTGTATCATCCAGTTCGATCTCTACCCAACCATCCTGCTGGCTGACTACATGGAAACGTTCTTTCGCTGCGATCTGAGTCCAGATGGTAGAGTTTGTATTCGGTTCGGAACGAACATTGACACCGTCTGTATTCGCAATGGCGATCAAGTGAGATACCTGCATCGCTTTATCTTTCGCCTGCTGTCCGGTCAGGATATATTCACCCTTTACATAACCGGTCACTTTACCGGAACGGATCTTATACCAGCCATCATCTGTCTTGCTTAAAATATCACAGCCGGCGTTACTCTCTAACTTACCGATGATCTTACCGGATGTTTCACTTGGGTTATCACGGATGTTCAGGTATGTGGAAACATTGGACACACCGAGATCATCATACAGACTCAGTACCGTCGTTCTCATATCCTGTTTGTGCGCTTCATCCAGTGTCATTCGAATCTCTACATAATCAGCGGAAATATATCCGTCTTCAATCTGGATCCAGCCATCTTCCATGCCTCTTACCAGATAACGCTCATCCTTCAAAACCTGACCGACGATCTCGCCATCCTGACTGGCCTCAGAACGAACATTTAACTTATCTGCCTGTACAACTGCACGCTCTGCCACAAATTCGGCTGCCATTTCCCTGGCTTTGTCGCCTGTGTGTATGTACTGGGAACTGACATATCCGGTCACTCCGCCGGAAGAGATCTTGTACCATCCGTCGTTAGACGTATCTACGATCTCACAGGCTGCTCCACGGTATAACTTACCGATTACTTCTCCAAAGCTCTCCGGTGTTTTTCGAACATTCAGGTAGCCGGAAACTTCTGCGATTCCGAGATTTGCATAACCATCCAGAATCCCCTGAACTTCTGCTTCCACTGCCTGAGATTCGATCTCCTCTGCAGAAAGAGTTGTTTCCAATACAATAGAAATCGGTTCTGCAACCGTTTCAGGAGCCGGAGTCGTCTCAAGAGCCGCTGAAACGGTCTCGATCTTCATCCTTGCTGCACCATCATTCATGCGAGAGCCAACCATACCACCTACGATCGCCACAACTGCGACAACTGCTGCAGCAACACCTGCAACAAGGACATATTTGGAAGAGCTGCTCTCTTTCTTTTGCCTTCTATGTGTCTTTCTTTCTTCTGTCATTTATATTTTCATCTCCCGGTATCTAACGAAGTTTTCTTTACATAATTTGTTACAAAAGTATTACAAATAACCTCTTTACATTCTATCAAAATACGCGGGCCATGTCAAATTATTTCCCCGGTTGAATCCTATCTTTTTCTGACGACTTTCTTAATTATTGGTACGATTTACCAA
>JAZTZT010000014.1:0-3577 GCA_045637605.1 Pilosibacter sp. | reverse complement strand
AGAGCATGTATGAATACAACAAAAAGAGGAGTGTTGCAGAAGGTTTTGATGCTGATCTTGGTTCTGTGTCTGGTATGCGGAAACGGACTGATGGCATTTGCAGATGAAGCGGTAGCTTCTACCATGCGTCTGACTAAGACAGAGGGAACCGTTTCTGTAACCAATAAGAACGGTCGTGATATGGGAACCATGGCGGATATGAAACTGTTCCATGGTTATCAATTATCAACAGCCCAGAAGAGTTATGCGTGGATGAATCTGGATGATCATAAGATGGTGAAGATGGACGCTGTCAGTGAAGCTGAAATCCAGAAGAAGGGAAAAAATCTGGAAATTCTTTTAAATTCCGGAAATCTGTTATTTAACATAACGGAGAGTTTGAAATCGGACGAGACACTAAATGTTCGTACCTCTACGATGGTAACGGGTATTCGTGGTACCAGCGGTTGGGTGAAAGTGATTGATTCTCGTCACACCCAGGTATATATTCTGGAAGGTCAGGTTGAGTGCTACGTGATGGATCCTGTTACCGGACAGAATAAGAGTGAAGTTTTGCATTCCGGTGAAGTGGCAGAATTTGTAGTATATGATCAGACTCATGTCGGTGACAAATGCGATATTATCATTAATCGTTATGATGAGAAAAAGATTGATGGTTTCGTTGCGATCGAACTGGTAAATGATGCAGAGCTTCGCGAGAAAGTAACCGAGTCTATGAATATTGATATGAACTGGATCAATAGTCAGGCTCCGATCATTCTTTCTCAGGATCAGCAGAACATTGAGCAGAAAATGACTCCGATCAATGAGGCAGTACAGAAGCAGGAGCATGTAGTGAAAAAGGATCCGGTATTCGGAACTACCGATGATGATGACGATGATGAGGGTGGAGGAGGTTCTCCGGCACCGGTCCCGCCGGCAGTAGAAGAGGATGCGATCGAGATAACAGATCCGGTAAATCTTTATATGAGTGCGGATGAGGCGGAATTCCTTGCAACTGCGGAGAATCTGGAAAAATATCTCGCTCTTGCGAATATATTTAACATCAATGTATATCCGGCAGACGGTGTAGATAATACATTCATGTTAGACCGTTCAATTTCCATCGATTCCGGAAAAACCGTCACATTCAATGATGGAATCGATGTTTATGTAAATGAGGGACAGATACTTACGATCAATGGAACCATGAATGTTACAGATGGCGATGTGTATAATTACGGTTCTATCAAAAACTTTAGTAATAACACCCTAAACGTAACGGGTATTCTTCAGAACAGCGAAAACGGTTCGATCAATAATGTGGGCAGGATTATTGCTGCAGAAATGATCGAAAATAGTGGTACAATCATTAACTCCGGTTCCATTGAGGGAAGTGTTAATGCAAATGCAGGACGTTTTGAGAATCAGTCCGGAACAATTTCTGGTGATTTGACTGTAAATGCCGGGGCAGAAGTCGTGTTGAACGGTTCTGTACAGGATGGAAATCTGAAT
Source organism: Pilosibacter sp. (assembly GCA_045637605.1). Taxonomy (GTDB): domain Bacteria; phylum Bacillota; class Clostridia; order Lachnospirales; family Lachnospiraceae; genus Pilosibacter. The sequence continues at coordinate 2,083 of JAZTZT010000014.1, read as the reverse complement.
TTTGAAGGCGGTACGGTTGAAGTGGTCGCGATCAAATCAGGATTAGAGTTTATGGATGAAATCGGAAATGGCCATCTCATTGTTTCAGAAGGTGCTTATTTGACTAATGTGTCCGTAGCCGGAACAATGGCAGGAATGGGAAGAGTTACGGTAAAGCCAAATGGAACGATTTTGGATGTGACATGTGATAATGGTGAAGTCATTGTCGACGGCGGCTCCATTGATACCATTGGTTCAGAGAATCCGGCCAACGGAACGATCACTGTCAATAGCGGTGATGTTGGAACTGTCACATTTTTAAATGGTACGCTAAATATGACAGGTGGAACCATTTCTCATATAAATGGTTCTGAAGAAACCGTATTGAATGTTTCAGGAGGAAGTGCATCGATCGATCTGGCTGGTGCTGAATTTAGAGATAATGAGGAAAATCCGACTGTGTCCATCAGCAGTGCGATGGGATTACTTGTGATCGAAGAAGGCAAGATTACTCATGCAGATCTAACATGCAACTATGATGCTCTGGTAAAAGTGTCCGGCGCGGAGATTGGCTATTTGAAACAAAATACGGGAAATCTGGAAGTCAGTGGCGGTAAGATTGGAGAAGCAGAGTTGACCGATGTTATGATTACCATAGATGACGGTAACATTGGAACTATGAATGCTACCTATGCATGGGAGATTGTTACGTTTGCTATGACAGGAGGTTCAGCTGAAATCATCAATGTAATCAGGACTGATGAAAACTGGGTTGCTGTTGGCGGAACTGTATCAATCGAAGGAACAGCAGAGATTGGGACTCTTACAGTACCTGAAGGGGTGTCATTCAATAAGGAAGAAACAGTAGAGATTGGGAACCTTACAGTACCTGAAGGGGTATCATTCAATACTGCAGGCGGAACTAGTGCGGAGTTATATTCTGCGAGTTCAGTATCCATTGAGGAAAGTTATAATGATTACACGATCAATGTTGGAAATGTAATACCATCCAATGTAACACCATCCAATGCAACATCATCCAATGCATCCGGAAGTCCGACAGGCACTTCCAGATCTGCAATCCCGATGGCTGTTGCGATGTTAGCCGGTCTGGTGAGCATTGTACCGAGGCTTCGTGAAAGAAGCTGGAAAATGAAAGAATAATTATTAGGAATTCGCTGCAGGTTGCGTCTGAAACAGTCTGCAGCGAGTTTTGCAAGGGGGATAAGTATGGAAAAAGAAACTCACATTCAGCTCCATATACCTAAAATCAATAGTAAAATCGTAGCATTGCTGGCAGTTATAGCGATGACTCTATTTTGTGCAACAGGGATCTTAAGCAAAGCGGACCATGCACTTTCGGATCTTTGGTATCAGGAAGCGCAGGCATCTGCAGGCGATGTCGTTTTAGTTGAGATTGACCAGACAGCCTTAGAAGCATATGGACCGTTTCAGGGGTGGAAACGTACGATCATGGCGGACGCGATCAATGCTTTGAACCAGTCTGAGGATTGCAGACCGGCGGCGATCGGCATTGATGTGTTATACAGCGGACAGTCGAGTCCGGAGGAAGATGCAGCCTTAGTAGAAGCAGCAGGACGCTATGGAAACGTAGTTATGTCTGTTGCAGGCGAATACAAATCCGGCATCCGAGAAGATGAAAACGGAGAATTCTATTATGATGATCTTTATATTGATCGTTTAGACGAGCCATTTGAAGAATTAAAAAATATAACAGAGCAGGGCCATATTAATACGATGTACGATACAGACGGAATCATTCGTCATCATCTTTGGGAGCTCCATTTAGATGATGGAACGATAGTTCCTTCCTTTCCATATGTACTGGCAACGATGTATCTGGAGTATTATGGAGAAGAGGGAATCCAGACGCCGCCTATGGATTCCAATGGTTTCTGGTATCTGCCATTTACCGGGGAACCGGGTGATTACAGCGAAGCCATTTCGATTTATGATGTAATCGAAGGAAATATTCCGCCGGAATATTTTGCAGATCGAATCGTATTGATCGGTGCCTATACAGCCGGCTTGCAGGATAGTTATGTTACTGCCATGGACCATGCAGTTCCGATGTATGGCATGG
>JAZTZT010000013.1:0-13194 GCA_045637605.1 Pilosibacter sp. | reverse complement strand
CAACCGCGGAGACTTGTCTGAAGCCCGTCAGGGCTGAGTTGGTCGAGAGCGGTTGATGATAGATGGACGTACAAAATTCGGAAACGCAGCTTGTTTGCAGAATATTGCATATGTGAATGAACAAAAAGAGGAAATGCTCTTCTTAAAAAACATTTCCTCAATTAAATACACACTTTACTGTGTCTCACTCTCATCAAGCCCAGCCTTTGCACAAATATCTGCAAGACAGCATCGGCTACAATATGGCTTTGTTCTAGCCGTACAAACATCACGTCCATGGTATACCAGACGATGACAGAAATCATTACCTTCTTCTGCCGGAATGATCTTCCATAAAGCCATTTCCACTCGCTTCGGGTCTTTGATCCCATCCACTAACCCCATGCGGTTTACCAATCGGATACAGTGAGTATCGGTTACGATGGCAGGCTTTCCAAACACATCTCCCATGATCAGATTTGCGCTCTTTCTTCCCACACCCGGAAGTTTCAACAATGCTTCAAAATTATCCGGAACATTTCCGTGGTACTCATCACGCAGAATACGCATACAGGCACTGATATCACGGGCTTTGCTGCGTCCAAGGCCACATGGACGAACGATCTCTTCAATCTCGTCGACCTCTGCATTGGCTAATGCATTGACATCCGGAAATTTTTCGTACAGTTTTTCTACCACTACATTCACACGTGCGTCCGTACACTGAGCTGCCAGACGTACACTGACTAGAAGTTTCCATGCTTCATTGTAATCAAGAGAACACTCTGCATCCGGATATTCATTTTTCAAGCGATCAATGATCTCTAATGCCAATCGTTTCTTTTGTTCCATTCTTACTCCACTTCGATCTTAGCTACACGAACCACTAACTGACGGCCATACATATATGGTTTGGTCTTAACTATTACTTTTTCACCATGCTGCTCGTACTCAGGTTCTTCACCATTATCGATCCATGTGATTTTCTTAATCTTCTTGTCCAGTTTAAATACTTCCTGGAAACGGTCCGCATTCTGAATCTTTAATGCTACGTTCGGATCTGCGGACATCGGAAGTTTGTCACAGAACAGGTAATATGTATTGCCATCTACAAGAATGAAGTCGTCTTCTTTGTTTTCCACCTCGATGCCGGACGGATACGGAGCATAGATTGCCTCTCCGTTAATACCAACCCACTGTCCCATAAGATCATAAATCGCGCGGTCCATCAGTCTGAGAGTACCATCTCCCATTGGTCCTACATTCATAAGAAGGTTGGAACCATAACGGCGACAAACACAAAGATCACGAATCATGGATGCCGGAGACTTGAAGTTTAAATCATCCTTTGTATATCCCCAGTGATCAGCAAAAACCTGACACATCTCACTTGCAACATATTTCGGAGCACCTTCCATGTTAAGCGGAGACGGTTTTCCACGCTCAAATGTCACGCTGTCCAGTTCGATATGACCAAGAGCACCAAGAGCAGAAAGACCTGTGTTGTTGATGATCATCGCTTCCGGCTGATGTTTGCGGATCGTCGCATAGAGCGCATCTTCTTCCCAGTCTGCATCCGGTTTGTCCCACATACCATCAAACCATAAGCCACCGATCTTACCATATTTTGTACAAAGGATCTCAATGCTGTTTCTCAGATACTCTAAATAAGCCGGAAAATCTTCTTTGTATCTCGGCTCTGTCCAGTCGAGTAATGTATGGTAGAAGAACGGAATAATTCCGTGTGCATGACAAGCATCCACAAACTCACGAACCAGGTCGCGTCCATTGTCGTGAACAGAATCAAAATCATTCAGACCGCATGTATCATACAGGGAATATCCGTCATGGTGACGAGTTGTCAGTGTAATATATTTTACTCCAGCCTGTTTTGCAGCCACGCAGAGCTGGTCTGCCCAGTCCGCAACCGGATTAAATTCTTTTCTTAACTTGAAGTATTCATTCGGATCCATCTTTAAGCTATGAAGCGCCCATTCACCTTTTCCAAGAACACTATAAAGACCAAAATGAACGAACATACCAAATCCAAGCTTTTCAAACTCCTTGATATACTGTTTGATGATCATAAAACAACCTCCCGTTTGTTGTATATTTATCGTGCGACAGATGTCCTCTTCTGCCTTCCCACTGTCTTTTATTATAGTATTGATCCCACACAAAGTCCAGTCTTTCCTTGTTCATACAGAGTCTCTGGAAAGTCATCCCAATGACTTTTTCTGTCTGAACAGACAAGCTGCAAGCAGGATCGGGAAGATAATTGAGACTAAAATTCCTATTTTCATATTTCCCTCAAACCATGAGGATACCATACCAACAACCATCGGACCAACTGCACATCCAAGATCTCCTCCCAATGCCAAAAGCGCAAACAATGCAGTTCCTCCATTTCTTAAAGCTACTGCTGCCTTACTAAATGTTCCAGGCCACATAATACCAACAGAAAATCCGCACACTGCACATCCGGCCATACTCAGAATTGGGAGTGGAGAAAGGCTGATCAGTAAATAAGCGATGACACAAAGAACTGTACTTCCTTTCATAAATCGATCAAGTTCGATCCGGTCTCCGTATTTTCCATAAATCGCTCTGGCTATTCCCATGCAGATGGCAAACGTCATCGGTCCCGCCAGATCACCGGCCGTTTTATTGATCCCCAGACCCTGTTCTGCAAATGCAGACGCCCATTGACCTACAGACTGCTCACTGGCTCCCGCACAAATCATCATGAGCATAAACAACCAAAATGTCTTATTGGCAAACAACTCTTTTACTGACATACCAACTTCACCCTCTGATATCAAAGGAGCAATCGGTGTTTTTAAGAAAACCATAGCATTAAACAGAGGAATGAGTGCCCAGAAAAATGCCATCCACTTCCACGCATTGATTCCGACAAAATAGAAGAACAATGTTGAACATAAGATAACACCCACATGTCCCCAGCAGTAAAAAGAGTGAAGCAAACTCATAGCCGCCTCTTTGTTGTCTGTCGGACAGCTCTCCATGATCGGACTGATCAACACTTCGATCAAACCGCCTCCAACTGCACAAGTACATCCTGCAATTAATATTCCAACGAATGGTTCAATCACGTCAGGAAGTGTACCAAGAAATACTAATCCTAACGCAGCAAATAAATGAGCGGCAACGATCAGTTTTCGATAACCAATCAGATCTGCATACTTGGTCGCGATCACATCTACAGTCAACTGAACTGCAAAATTGATGGTTACAAGAAGTGTGATCTGGCTCAGAGGAATCTGATAAGTTTCATTGAACGTAATAAATAATAATGGACTAAAGTTATTGACGATTGCCTGCACAATGTATGCGATAAAACAGGAAATCATCGTAGTTTTGAAATTAAATTTCATAATACTTCTCCTATGCGAATAGTTCTCACGTATCCTATCATGAAATTCACAAAAATGCAATTTTTCAATTGCTAATTATGTCATTTTGTGTTATTCTAGTATTGTATATAATGTAATCCAAAATATAACTATGGTAGGTGTTGATTTATGGCTAATAAAAAGAGTAAATTATATTTTGTAGCTGCTGTCGCAGCGCTCGTTGTCGGTTTCTTTGCAACCCAGTCCTATATGGACAGCAAATCTCCTTACGATAAGGAACACAGTATTTTAACCCCAGAGCATGAAGAGATGGAGGGGTTGATCATCAATGACTTCATGGTTCCGTTAGGACCGGAGGCAAGTGACACAGAACAGCATCCGTATGTTCAGCAGCTTGTTGACCTGGTAAATGCAGAGCGTACAAAAGCAGGTCTTGCTCCATTAACTCTGGATGTCCAGTTAAACAGTGCCGCACAGATTCGTGCCAAAGAACAGTACACTCTCTTCTCCCATACGAGACCGGATGGCTCTGCTTATCGTACGGTTTTTGATGAATTCGGTATCTCTTACAGAGGTTGTGGAGAAAATGTTGCCTATGGTTTCCGTAATCCAAAAGCTGTTATGGACGGCTGGATGAACAGTGAGGGCCACAAAGCAAACATTCTGAAAGAAAATTATACACACATCGGTATCGGTTATTATGTAGGACCAAACGGATATAATTATTGGTCTCAGTTATTCTCTTTCCAGTAAAAATCAATTATCAAAGCGCCAACGTCATTGATCGACGCTGGCGCTTTTTATTGTCTTAATTTGCTTTTACTTTTCTGACCTCTGCAAGATTTGTATGCTGTGGATTTCCCTTAGCCAGCGGACTTGGATTTGCTGCCGAAGTTAACACATTGATGGAACCTCTGGTATCCACACCGTCTTTGTCTGGTGTAAACCAGCCACCTTGAGACATGGCCACAACGCCCGGAACGATTCGTTCTGTAACAATCGCCGGAATTCGTACGCAGCCTCTTCCATTGAACACTTCTACGAAGTCTCCATCTTCAATCTCACGAACTGCAGCGTCCTGCGGATGGATCCAAAGACCAGGCATTTCAATCTCATCCTGGTACTCATTATTATCATGCACCGTATGGCAGCGTCTTCTTGTATGCCAGCCCATAAGCTGAAGCGGGTATTTCTCGCGAATTGGATCCTCCGGACCTTCCGGACACGGCAGATAACACGGAATTGCAGGAATATCTTCCTGTTCAAACTCATACAAGCGTTTAGAGAAAATCTCAATTTTTCCGGAAGGTGTCGCAAACGGATGCTGCTCCGGATCTTCGATCTCTTTCTGGAATGCGATATGGTTGATCTGCTCTGTGTACTGCCATGCTCCAAGCTCGCAGAAAGTCTCATAATCCGGTAATTCCGGTTCACGTGTTCTGAGAATCTCATAACACTCTTTTAACCACTGCTCAGACTCAGGTTTTCCATCAATAAATTCATCATAAAGTCCAAGACGTTTAGCCACATCTTTTAACCATTCCCACTCAAATCGACATCCAAACAGCGGCTCGATCGCTTTATTATTTCTGAGAATAAAGTTTGTACCTAACCATGGAGCAACAATATTATTTCCCTCAAACACGGATGTTGCCGGAAGGAGAATATCAGCATAACGGGCGCTTGGGGTCATAAAAATGTCCGAACCGATGATATACTGGCACTTCGAATCATCCTTTAAGATGCGGATCGTATCATTGACATCGGAATGCTGATTGATCAGAGTATTTCCCGCCAGATTGAAGATCATGCGAATATTACTGTCCAGTTTCTCTACACCCGTCAGTCGATCTCCCTTCGGCGTCATTTCTGTGCCATGTTCAATGGCTTTTGTCCAAAGGAATACCGGAATTTTTCCCGGATATGGATTCGTTACAGTATTGGTAAATAAAGAAATTCCATTATGCTCTTTTACGTCTGTCGTTCCTGCTGCTCCGCCTCCGGAAATTCCTACGTTTCCTGTCATGCAGGCCAAAGTACAGAGATTCTTCGTTGTCTGCTCGCCATTACCATGACGCTGCGGACCAAGTCCCATGATGAGACAGGCGGGTTTTGTTGTCGCATATTCTCTTGCAAACAAGCGAATTGTTTCCGCCGGAACACCTGTGATCGCTTCTGCCCACTCAGGAGTTTTTGCAATTCCGTCTTTTTCACCAAACAGATATGTCTTATAACTTTCTCCGAAAGGAATCCCCTCTGGCATATGCTCTTCATCAAAGCCGAGACAATACTTGTCCATGAATGTCTGATCCTGCAGTCCTTCTGACCAGATCACATAAGCCATGGCATCTGCCAAAGCACTGTCCGTCGCCGGACGAAGTCCGATCCATTGATCTGCATATGCGATCGCTGTATTGCTAAGACGCGGATCCACCACGATCACACGAATACCACGCTCTTTGATCTTTGACAAATAATAATTACGCTCAGTACCGAAAATCGTCTCAACGGAATTGTCTCCCCAGAGGATCAAAAGCTTCGTATTGAGCATATCCTGTGGGCTGTTTCCGGTCGTTCTGGTACCGAAAATATACGGTGTCATATAGCCGGCTGCCGCTGAACTATAGGAGTTAAAATAATCCAGATAACCACCATCGAGAGCAAGAAGTCGTTTTGCCAAAATGCCCGGACGCATGATTCCGGTCACACCACATCCATAGATCACATAGCGAGAGCCCGGACCATATGTGTCACGGATCCGAATCCACTGAGAGGCAATCAGGTCAGCCGCCTCTTCCCAAGTGATCCTCTCAAATTTTCCGCTGCCACGTTCTCCGATCCTCTTCATCGGATAGCGAAGACGACCCGGATTTAAATAAGTCTTTCTATAACCACGTCCACGAACACATGCACGAATCTGCGGATTATTACTGCTGATATCACTGCTTATATTTAACATACAGCCATCCTGAACTTCCGGACGGATCACACATTTTCCACCACAATTATTGATGCCTGCTGTATTGATTATCTGTGCTTCCCCGTTTGCGATCGGTGGATTCAAATCCTTTTTACATTCTACGATGCCGTCAAACTTGATGGCTGCCTGAAGAATTCCACATGCTTTCTTCAAATACTCCATGATACCCACAAATGTACCACGATTCTGCACCTGCTCGCAGATCATATTCATAGTCGGCAGAGCATATTTATCCGCAAAGGAACGTACTGCTTCCATTTCTCCTGCTTCAGACAGATATGCCATGAAACGAACCTGCTCGCCAATATAATCCGCAGGGTTTCCTTCCATGCAGATCGGTTCGTAACCATACTGATGATATGTGTGGATCACATCTAATGTGGTCTGATTTAACAGCACACGCTCACCCGCTGCAACTGATGCCCACAGCGAAATTTCGTGATCTGCATCTGTTCCGCGGAATAAGAAATCATATTCCAGCTCCCAATCACGCTTGCTGTGATCATTCCAATCCCCAAAACCTAAACAGATTTCCATTGCCTGCTCTCTCGCAGCAAAAAATGATGCAATTTCATAACATGCTTCTGCCAAGTTTGCGGAAGTTTCCATATGGGTCGGACTAGCATTATGTTCTGTCACTGCCTGCTTTTCAGAAGCAGATTTTTTCTCGTTTACCACAAACGCCGCAGCCAATTTCGCCACAAGTTCATCTTCTGTCACTGATCCATCCAGTTCACGGAATTCCAGACAATGAGTCGGACAAGCTTCTACACATGCCGGCTGTCTTCCCTGTGCTCTCAGTTCTGCACAGCCGTCACATTTCATCGCTTTATGACTCCACCCACTCACAAATACCGCTCCATAAGCACATGCCCGCTCACAAGCACCACAACCGCGGCAAAGAGTCTTATCTACAACAACAATTCCCTCTTCCGTTTTCTTCATTGCACCAAACGGACACGCAGCCAGACAAGCCGGTTCCACACAATGATGGCATCCACCTGAAAAATGTGCATATCTGGTTACTCCATCTTCTTTCAAACAAACCGTATCTGATCTGCGGAAATTCTTTCCCGGTTCCAGATGATTACGATCTTTACATGCGATCTGGCAAGCATTACAGCCAATACACTTCGCCTGATCTAATACAAATCCCCAACGTGACATCAATCTGTTTCCTCCCTTTCATATTGCCCCGGAAATAAACCGGATTAAATCACTCTTATTTCTAAGTACTGATTACAACAGTACCATATTGTATACAAGGAAAATTACAACACTCGCGATACAAAGGAACGGCATCATCTTCACATGCTGACGATATACACTCTTTGTCTCACAGCCCATATATTTGATAGACAGCAGCTGGCAAAGATGGAACGGTGAGAAATAGTATCCGAGGAAACACCAAAGCAGTATGTAGATCGCATAAACGGTCTGAGTCATGGCCGGAAGATCCATCGCTGCTACGAATGGAAGTAAGATTCCCATCGGAACCAGGCTAAGACCGGTGGAAAGACCAAATGCCAGACCAACCAGCGGCACGATAACCATAAAACCAATGATCGACTGTCCAACCAGAACACTTCCCACGCTTGCCATTACCACATCCAGACTCTTTACGATATTCTGCATGTAATACACACCTACCAGCATCAAAACTGTATCCAGACCAAATCCTTTTACAATCGTTATCACATACTGACTCTTATCCTTTCCGATCATAAAGAAGGTCAGGATAATACAGATCAAAATAGAAACATACATATCCAATCCAAATACTGTATTAAAAACCAGCGCCATATAAATCGGAGACAAATACCAGAGAACGTCTTTCAGAGCTCCCATACTGAGTCCTGCTCCTTCTACCTTCACACTAGGAGCTGCCTTCACGTAAAACAGATAAGCTCCGCCAAGTAAAACCGCTACAAACGGAAGAGAAAGTCCCATAACCAGATAAATATTTACAGCCGGAAGTATAGAACCGATGGTCAGCATCGTTGTGTTATATGGTAACACGAACATAGAAAAATGACGGAAATACAAGTTGACCGCTGTTTTCTGGTCACCGGACATTTTCAGATCATTTCCAATGGAATCAACAAACGGTGCTGAAAGGAAGGCACCGCCCGGAACCGGAAGTAAGCCCATAATACCAGGCATGATCATAACCAAGGCCTTCTTGCTCGGTACCAGCTTTTCTAACGCATGGACGATCTTTTCCAGAATTCCGTATTGTTTTAAAATATTACCAAGGATTCCAATCTCCACAACTACGATCAACGTCTGGAATGTTGAGAATGTTGTAAAAATATTGATCAGAGAATCTACTATGGTTCCCATAGAAAGTCCTGAAATCACAGCTATGATCAGTCCCGTCACAAACAGGACCGGACCCAACGGAGCCTTCTTTCCTTTAAATAATTTCGGATATCCCTTTAACATGACTAATAAAAGAATAAACGCAATAATTACACCTGCAAATTGTCGCACGATAATCCCCCTTTTTTCAAAAAACTCTATCATATTTATTATATCTTCCGGCGTACATTTTCGCAAGAACCATGACAGATTCAAATCAAAAATCAACTCTGCAAAATGCAAAAAACCGGCCTTGACGCAAGCCATGCGCCAAAGCCGGTTAAAAAGTCATTTTAACTTATTACTAACGTGTCGCTAACCAGACAGTTAAATGTAGTCAAGTTCAGGTAAAAAACAAAAAAAGACCACCAGACATATATGACTGGTGGTGCAACATTTTGATTTATGCTTGACCAGATAATTGTTCGGCAGGCGTACAAGTCTCCTGCATCTCTCGGGTTTCCCCTGTCTGTACCATCGGCGTGTGGATTGTACGAAATCTTCCACCTCAAACAATTACCCGGGTAAAGCCATTACTATTGTACTTTAATTATAGACGGATTATGCACGTTTGTAAAGAATTTTCTTATTGCGCAACAATCGGTTCCATTCCTTGTCATCAATCTTCATGAATGTGATAACAGAATTCTTATATTCAGGATTATCTCCAGCTGCAATTAATCTTACTACCATTTTGAATACTTCATTATCGTCAGAAATAATTTCTTTTAAAACCAATGCTGTTTTAGGCTTAGGTGATTCGATAATGTAATCCGGCCTCTCTACAATTTCTTTAAAATACTTTTCATACCTTTCGAAATACTTTGGATGTGGTTCTTTTATGTGTTCTATTTGCTTGTCTGTAATGACTACTTCATCTGTTAGGGTATCACTTGTCACACACCTGTATATGCTCTTATCTAACTTTCCGATTATGTACACTTATACTTCCTCTTCTGAACATGATATTTTGATTATATCAGACTTCATGTTCTTTGCAAGACTTTATTCTACATACCATCTTTCCTGTGATCCATCACATTCCGCAGTCTCGTACCAGCAAGCCACCTCATAGTCTCCGGATTCCTCCAGATAAAACCATTTGTCATCCTTCTGCTGCCAACCGGTCAGCATCCATCCTTCCTGATCAAAGAGGTACCAGTGATGATTGATTAACAACCAACCATTTCTCATATATGTTCCATCAGCCCGTAAATACTGCCATCGGTCGCCACATTTTATCCACCCGGTATCTGCCGGCTGTGTAATAGCTTTCTTGAACTTATTCCATTTACCTTCATCTAATACATAAGAATTCGGACAGATTTTTCCTGTAACATCATAATGACGAATTATACGGTCTGCCGGAATGTTGTACTTCTTCATCAGTTGCTTTGTCAGCTCAATAGTTGCCTTTACGGTCGCATCTTCAAAATACCAATCTCTGGAAGAGTCGGCTTTGCTTCCCCTATTCCGTACACACATCTCGATTCCGATGCTGTTCGCATTTGTACATATTCCATGATATGTTCCTCCATCCGTATTCGCGTATTTCTTTCCACCACAATGCCAGGCTATATTATAATCCTCTACACTCTGCCAGACTTCACCGGCGAATCCCACAAAATAGTGCGCACTGGCTCCACGATGCCTTTCTGCATAGTATTTGCAGTTTGCTTCCGCTCCACCGGTAGCACCTACATAGTGGATCACGATATATTTAATACGATCAGCTGTTCCTGCTTTATAATTGTATGGTGTCAGTAATTTGTTAATATCCATATACTTTCCTCCAATCAAAAAAAGCCCAGGATCTCTCCCGGTCCTGTTTACCTTTATTTCAGATCGATTCCATCTGTATCTGGTAATTCATCTGTATAATTATGTAAAAATACATATGCTTTCACCCACACTCATGCCTCTGATACACCATGCTTCTTCCGTTCAAAGTTTGGGAATATCAATCTGGTAGCCTTACCACGAAGTCTCTCTATCTTATTTTTCCAAATCTTTGTTTCTTTTGGAGTATTGCTCAAGATCTTCTGCAGCTTTTTGGGGATAAACCCAAATTATGGGTAAAAGAAAAGAGCCAATGTACCCAGCCGGTCTTTGGTTCTTCCTTCAACTTTTCTAATTTTAGTCTTCTCTGTCTCAAGAGAACCAGCCACATCAATTCTATCCTTGAACATGCCAAGATGCCGGTCAAGCATCTCCCACGCTTTCAAGCGCTCATACGATTCAACTTCTATATCATATTTACCTTCTTTTATGCAGACAATAGCTGCACGTTTATCCTCTGGCAAATCTGCGGTTGGAATAATAAGGACTACGTCCACAATCTCAGGTTCACAAGTGATCGGATTTATCACGGATTCACCATTATGCAACAACGGTTTCTAATTCACCTGTGCGAAATCTTTACCATTTGTACTGGCAATCTTGTACAGTTCCTGTAAAACCCAATCCTGCGTAATCTCCGTCCGTCGTTCACGATCGGCCATTCGTTCCTGGATATATTCTGCAACCTTAGTATTTCTTAGCAATCTGCTTCCATTGACAGCTGCTGTCTCATCTTTTTTGCAATTCTTATATGCCTCCTTGTATAGAAAAAGAGGCAGCGGGCACTACCTCTCGTTTGCTAATTCTTCAGACTTCATTTCTTTCTTTTTTGTCTCAATTTCTTTCTTCTTTTCATCTTTTGCAATGAAGAATGAAACTATAATACTGAAAACCGTCATACCAACTATAATTAAACAGTACTTCGTTAAAGATAACGATCTATTTATTATCTTTGCAAAAAGAGCAAAATCGAACACAACAGCATTCAATGCCAGCGCCAATGCAAGATAATTTTTTCCCACATCATACACCGTTTTACCTTTTTCCAAAACGGCAATTATTGCCACAAAAATCATTGCAAATGATGGGAGACAAATTGATGAGGACAATAACAATAGTTTTACCACATCCATCTGTATGAATAGATTTTTATCAAAAATACCGATGGTAAGTATCCCTGGTGCAATGCCTCCAATAACAGCAGTAAAGCATGCTACCAAATGGTTTGTGAAGAATGAGAAAATTTTATCTACAATACTACTTTTTGTATCCACGTGTTAATCCTCCGATGAGCCACCGCGGCAGCTTATATTATTCATTTGAAACCAATACATTTACCGCGTCCACCGATTCGGAAGTTATTACCTCTTGTCTAACAGGAAAATCAGACGGCATAAAATCTTCTCCTCCGGTATAATCGTACCTAGCACTCCTGTATGACAAACCATATTTATCAAATTCAAATGCCAATTTAGAATATGCATATTTCCCATTCTGAGACGCGTACATTAAACCATTATGTACAAGTTCTTCTGTATACTCATCTCCATCCACGATTCCACGCTGAATATGATTTTGCAAATATTTCAAATCTTCAATTATCATCGACTCTAACAATTTACACAACTTGAAATATTCTCTACTTGTGATAAATCCATTAGACACACTTTGTGTGTGATTAATTAATACCTGCACCTTGAAATCCGAATCCATCTCATCGATTATCTTTAAAATTCTTTTAGAATTTTCTACTCTTTTTTCTCCGTCTTCTAAAAACACCTGAAATAAAAGCAATTCATGCTCATCATATTCCATTCCAGCCAAGAATTTCTCGAAATTATCATAAAATAGTGCCATTCTAGCTGTTAACGGATATCCAACTAATCCTTGCACCATTTTTATGTATGCTGTTTTATCTCCAGCTAAAGCACTCTTTAAAGATTCCCACAATTCTTCCCTCTTTTGAATACTTTCCTCTGAATTCCAAGCTATTTTTCCTCGTTCTATAATATCCACCTAATTAACCACCTTCTTTTTCTTCCATCATACCCCAAAATACGACAAAAGAAAAGCATACATCTTTCGACATATGCTCTCGGAGGCTCTAATTATTCTTCTCTTCATTAACTCGGCGCATTTCAAGAACCATCTTCGGCTCTTTCTCCAAATACGCTTCCTGTCCATATTTTATTGCATATTCTTTTCTTCCCTTTTTATCTACACTTTTAGGGTATCTCTTTAACAATGCTTTTGTCATGAGAAATCCCCCTCCTCCCATTCTATTTAAAAAATTCCGGAACAAGTTCATGCAACTCCAGTGGATAGTTCAACACAGCATTCGTTAATAGTTTTCGGTTTTCATCTATTACTTTTATTGGCGTCTTGCTATCAAAGGCAACTACTGCCGCAATTTGATTATCCGAAGACATAATTGGACACACTAAAATAAACTTCAAATCACTTGACTTATTGATTTGATATTCATTTAAATTGTACTGCGTCTCGTTATTGTGTTCCAAATCATCATCGTACAGAATAGTTCTTTCCTGATAGCACTTTCCTACCAATCCTTCTGGATTTGGATATACTCGGATTAACTAACTTCTTCAATTGCAGTTTTACTAAAGTATCCGACTGACCTAAACATACAAAAAATGCAGG
>JAZTZT010000012.1:0-1550 GCA_045637605.1 Pilosibacter sp. | reverse complement strand
TTCTGGGCAGTGATCCTCTACAATGGTCAGGAAGCTTATGTGGCAAAAGAGTATTTAACTCCTGTAACAGAATAATTTTTTTAACAACCGCCAAACTTTATGAAATTGGCGGTTGTTTTTATTTGTATGAATGTTACAATAAAAGATGAAAAATTTATATATGGAGTGTTTTATCATGTCAGGAAACAAAACAAACGTTACCAAAGATAAGCTCTGGATATCTGTATTCGGAATCCTTTGTGCCGTCTGCCTCATGTTGGTTTTTCTAATTACTTCCATTGAAGCAGTTGTCTACTGGACCCCGGGATATTTTGAAGCTGAATATACAAAGTACCAAGTACTTGATCATCTGCCTCCTATGACGATGACGGATCTTCTTACCGTAACGGATGAGATGATGGCGTATCTCCGTGGAAACAGAGAAGATCTTCATGTTTTTACAAACATTGGCGGACATTACATGGAGTTTTTCAATGCTCGTGAAATCGCTCATATGGAAGATGTTCGTGGTCTTTTTATCGGTGGATTATGGCTCAGACGCATTGGTCTTGCAGTTACCGCTGCTTATGCAGCCATTCTTGCTATCTGGAGCAAAAAAGATCCTAATCGCAAACAGCATTTAAAAACTGCTGTACCTGGTTCTCTTTGCCTTGGTACCGGATTATTTTTTGCAGCTGCTCTTTTCATCGCAGTAACCGTAGCCAGCGATTTTTCCAAATATTTTATTGTATTTCACCACATTTTCTTTGATAATGATCTGTGGATCTTGAATCCGGCAACTGATCTTCTGATTAACATTGTTCCGGAACCATTCTTTATGGACACAGCATTACGTATTGGAATTACATTTGGAATCATGGTCCTCGCTTTCCTCGGAATCAGTTTCTACTTATGGAAACGCGGAAAATACAACAAAACATCGAATTAAAATAAGGAACTATATTATATGAAGAAACTCCTCAGTATCCTGCTTTGTGCAGTCATGATTTTCAGCCTCACACCTGCGGGAACCACATATGCAGCCGGATCATGGCCATCCAATGTTTCTATCGAAGCAGACGGTGGAATCCTGATCGACGCCGATTCTGGTACGGTTTTATACGGTAAAAACATTCACGAAACCTACTATCCGGCCAGTATCACAAAAATCCTTACTGCTTATATTATTATCAATCACTGTGATCTGGATGACACCGTTACATTCACCCACTCTGCAGTCAATACACTGGAACCAGGTTCCTCGATCTTAGGTGCCCGTGTCGGAGATAAAATGAGCGTGCGCGATTGTCTCTACGCTTTGCTTTTACAGTCTGCCAACGAAGTTGCCTACGCTCTTGCAGAACACTGCCCCGCAAGTGTGGAAGCATTTGCAGAATTGATGAATGAAGAGGCGAAAAAGCTTGGTTGTGTCGATTCTAATTTTGCAAACCCAAGCGGCCTTAATAATCCAAATCATTATACCTCCGCTCACGATATGTCCCTGATCGCAAAAGCTGCATTCTCTGATCCGACATTTCTGGAAATCGATAAGACGTTATACTATGATGTTC
>JAZTZT010000011.1:0-1737 GCA_045637605.1 Pilosibacter sp. | reverse complement strand
ATTTGGAAGCCGGGGCAGACATGGTCATTGACAATATTACAGAGCTTCCGAAAGCAATTGAAACAATCAATCAGATGATGGAATAAGGAGATTGCCAATTGAAAAATAAATTGATTATTCTTTCAGCAGATGCGTTAGTGACTGAAGATTTAGATTTGCTATCCACGCTTCCAGGATATAACAAGTATATGAACAATGCAAGCATGGTTCGTAATGTACGATCGATTTATCCTACAGTAACATTCCCCTGCCATGTAACGATGATGACGGGAACATATCCGAATAAGCACGGCGTAACCAGCAACTTTCCGTTTGTGATGAATGAGTCTCCGATGCCATGGAACTGGTATGCGGATATTGTGAAATCAAAGGATATCTTTACTGCCTGCAAGGAAAAGGGGCTTTCGACAGCAACGGTATTTTGGCCGGTTACCTGTAATCATAAGGATATTGACTATATGATACCAGAGTTCAATAAACCAATGCCGGTGGAAATGTTAGAAGAAGCGTTCGCAAAGGTTGGCTGTGATGAGGAAATGCTGGCAATTATAAAAAAGAACAGTGTATTTTTAGAGGAGTTCAGGCATCCGTATACGGATGAATTTATTATCCATTGTGCCTGCGATATCTTAAGACAGAAACAGCCGGATGTACTGTTGATCCATCCGGGAAATATCGACGCCGCAAGGCATGCACATGGTGCATTTCACGAAAATGTGAATCAGGAAATTCGCTCAACGGACCGGTTTATACAGATGCTCATGGATGTGCAGGAAGAACTTGGACTTGCTGAACATACCAATTTTGTATTAACCAGTGATCATGGGCAGATGGATATTCAGAGAATCATAAATCTAAATGTACTGCTCAAGGAATATGGATTTATTGATGTGGACAGCGAAGGAATGATAACCGACTGGCGGGCATATTGTCATTCCAATGGTCTTTCTGCACTGATATACCTGAAAAATCCTGATGATGAGACAATAAAGAACAGAGTATTCCAGCTGCTGCGCTGGATGAAAAAAGAAGGCATTTACGGAATTAGTGAGGTATTCACTACAGATGAAACGAATGAAAAATATGCTCTGGATGGAGATTTTTCATTTGTAGTAGAGTCGGATGGATATACTTCATTTGGTGCAGGAGTGAATGGTCCTCTGGTACAGACCTTTGGAGACATGGATTATCGCTACGGAAGAGCATCTCACGGATATTTGCCGGAAAAAGGACCACAGCCTGTGCTTGTCGTAAAGGGTCCTGATTTTGCAGAAAATGTAGTAATAGAACAGGCGGAATTGGTGGATGAGGCACCGACTTATGCCCGAATGTTGGGAGTGGATTTGCCGGAGGCTGATGGAAGTCCGATCATGGAACTTTTGAAAATGGAATAATAAGGAGACTACGAAGTATGATCATTGCACAGACGACGATGTCGGCGAAAAAGCTATTTGGCGGAAAAGGTGATCTCGTAGATATTGCCGGACATTATGCGAAAATCGGATATACAGGAGTGGATTTATCGTTCCATGAAAGTGCAGATAAATCAGATATGGATAATCCACTGGTAAGACCGGATTGGAGAGACTGGGCAGCTTTGTCAAGGGAACGCATGGCAGAAAAAAATATCTTACCAGTGCAGTCTCATAGCCCGATTTTTAATGCGTTCAGTAAGGACATTTCCAATCTGGGCGGAAAACTGGAAATGATGAAAAAATGGATTATGATCTGCGGCTT
>JAZTZT010000010.1:0-19755 GCA_045637605.1 Pilosibacter sp. | reverse complement strand
CAGTCTCGATCTCACCAATACCGGTCTCTACTTCGAAACCTTCTGCTTTCAAGAAATCAACCATCGCTTTTGCAGATTTGTGCTCTGCGAATTTCAGTTCCGCATAGTCCCAGATCTGATCGGACAGAGCCGCCATTTTGTCATGATATTTGTGCATAATACTTCTCCTTTCTTTATTAAAGCCTGGAAGCAGCCGGTTTTACATCTGCCGGAATTGGACAAATGTATGGTTTTCCACCCGTGACTTCCAAAAACTCTACTTTCGCTTTTTCTATAATCTCTGGTTTTTCCAGTGCTTGAATCGCTGCATCAGCCAAAACTTCTGCTGCATACATTTGCCCTTTGTGAGCAATGGATGCTTTTCCTTGCGCAACCATCTGCCAAGAATGACCTGGTGTACCTGCTGCATAAGTCGCAGCTACAAACTGAGCAGTCGGTGCACAATAGCTTGCATCACCTGTGTCCGCAGATCCCATCAAATACACATCACGATGTTCATGAGGAACAACAAATTTATGCATTGGTCCCTCTTCGCGCACTTTCCTTAAAACCTCAGCTTTTATTTTGTTTGGAACACTGGCAACACCTAAATCAGCTGCAAATTGAGCTTCACTAAGGGTATTAGTAAACTGTTGTGCATAATCTAATTCTTCTTCTGTATACTCAGGAACCCCTACACGCTCCATTGATTCATAGAGCAGTTGTTCGATCACACTATTTGAAATCACATTAGAGCATGCTTTATCAAAAATTATCTCTACTTCAGTTTCTGTCATCAAAGCTGCACCCATCGCAATCTTTTTTACACGTTCGTAAAGAGCTAATACTTTTTCCGTATCTATAGAACGGATCAAATAAAGAACGGTTGCTTTCGCCTGAACTACATTCGGTGAGATTCCACCTGTATCTAAAACTGCATAATGGATTCTGTCCGTGGATTCCATATGTTCGCGCATATAGTTTACACCTACGTTCATAAGTTCTACTGCATCAAGTGCAGAACGGCCAAGGTGGGGAGAACCAGCTGCATGAGCTGTTGTTCCCTTAAATTTAAAATACACCTGACAGTTCGCTTGATAAGAACCTGTCACAACGCTATTGATTCCTGCCGGATGCCATTTGATTATCATATCACATATATTAAACACACCGTCACGAGCCATGTACGCCTTACCTGATCCACCTTCTTCACCCGGACAACCGTAAAATACAACAGTTCCTTCTGCTCCGGTCTCAACCAGATAATCACGAATGATCATTGATGCACCAATACCGGCTGTGCCAAGCAGGTGATGACCACATCCATGTCCATTGTTTGTTCCTTCACGTTGTGATTTCTCTGCCACATCGGCTTTTTGACTCATACCGGAAAGTGCATCAAATTCACCAAGAATGCCAATCACAGGTTTTCCATGACCAAATGTTGCCTTATAGGCAGTTTCTATTCCACCAAGTCCTGTCTCAATTTCAAAGCCTTCAGCCTTTAGAAACTGAATCATAGTTTCTACAGATTTATGTTCTGCAAACTTCAATTCGGCATAATCCCAGATTTGATCCGAGAGATTAGCCAGCTTCTCATAATACTTGTGCATCGCATTGCTCCTTTCTGTGCATATTTTTATTACATATGTGCTTCAATCGGAATGAAAACTCTGGAAGATTCCAACTCTTCACTCTTTTTCATCTCTTCTTGCGCCGCTGTGATCGCCATCTCGCAGAATGTCATCTGCGCGCCAACCGGAAGCTTTCCACGGCGATCCGGCTTCTCGTAAGAACCATCTGGCTGCTGCACATGGGCTTTCAGATTGTCCTCCAGTTGGATCTCCATGTATCTGCGGACGCGGTCTTTCAGCTCTTCTTTCAATACTGGGAACATAATCTCCACACGACGGTCCAGATTTCTCGGCATCCAGTCTGCACTGCCCATGTAAATCTCTTCACTGCCACCGTTTTCAAAAATGAATACTCTTGCATGCTCTAAGAATTCACCGACGATGGAGCGCACCTCTATGTTTTCAGAAAGTCCCGGGATTCCGGATTTCAGTGAACAGATACCGCGCACCACCAGTTTGATCTTTACACCTGCACAGGAAGCTTTGTAAAGAGCTGCAATAATCTCCTTATCGCAAAGAGAGTTCATCTTTGCAATGATCGAAGCTGTTTTTCCTGCTTCCGCATTCTTCGTCTCACGCTCGATCAATTTCAAAAATTTGTTGCGGAGCCAAAGCGGAGCAACTGCCAACATATTCCAGTTGAGCGGTTCGGAATAGCCGGACAACATATTGAACACCGCAGTTGCATCTTCACCAATCAGCGGATTGCATGTCATAATACCGCAGTCTGTATACAATTTCGCAGTAGAATCATTGTAGTTACCGGTACCAAGATGTACATAACGGCGGATACCGTCTTCCTCACGGCGAACCACCAGTGTGATCTTGGAGTGAGTTTTTAAACCAACCAGTCCGTAGATCACGTGACATCCTGCTTTCTCTAACATCTTCGCCCAAAGAATGTTATTTTCCTCATCAAATCGCGCTTTTAACTCTACGAGAACCGATACCTGCTTTCCATTGTCAGCCGCTTCTGCCAGTGCTGCAATGATCGGCGAATTACCGCTGACGCGATATAATGTCTGCTTGATCGCCAGAACATCCGGGTCTTTCGCTGCGCGGCGGACAAAATCCACCACCGGATCGAACGTCTCATACGGATGCATCAGTAAAATATCACCTTTTCTGATATTCGTAAAAATATCATCCTCATTCATCAGTGCCGGAATCGGCTGCGGAGTGTAGCGTGGAGCCTTCAGGTGATCATATCCGGAAAGTCCGTACATCTTCATCAGGAAAGTCAGATCCAACGCACCAGGAATGCGGAAAATATCTTCTTCATTTACTTCTAGTTCTTTTTTCAGGATCTTCAAAAGTCTCTTGTCTGCATTTTCCTCGATCTCCAGTCGGATAACCTCACCCCACTGGCGCTTTTTCAGCTGTTTCTTGATCTCCTCAAGAAGATCCATTGCCTCCTCTTCCTGCAGCACAAAGTCCGCATTTCTCATAATACGGAACGGATGAGAGGTGATAATATCATAATTTAAAAATAACTGTTTCATATTGCGCTCAATGATCTCTTCTAAAAGGATCACGTGACGCATTTCGTTTCCAACCGAGTCAACGGTAACCGGAAGTTCTACAATTCTCGCCAGTACGGACGGAACCTGCACCATAGCAAATTCCAGTTCTTCCTCACCGCCCTTTTTCTGCAATAATGCAGCAATGTTCAGCGTCTTATTGCGAACCAATGGGAATGGTCTGGAGGAATCCACCGCCATCGGAGTCAGTACCGGATATACCTGCTCTTTGAAATAGCGGTCCACATACTCGCCCTGCTCTTTCGTCAGGTTTTCGTGCTTTGTGATCACATCCAGTCCATGGTTCTCAAGAGCCGGGATCAGGGAGCGGTTGTAAATGCTATACTGCTGATTGACCAGTTCGTGGGTTCGTTCACTGATCTTTTCCAGCTGCTCCGTCGGAGTCATTCCTGCAATATCCGGTTTTGTATAACCTGCATGCACCATATCTTTTAATGATGCTACTCGCACCATAAAGAATTCGTCCAGGTTAGACGCCGTAATGCTTAAAAATTTCATTCGGTCGAACAGCGGAGTGGTTTTGTCCTTCGCCTCACCAAGAACACGGTAGTCGAATTCCAGCCAGCTCAGCTCTCTGTTTACATAATTTTTCGGATCTATAAACTTGCTTTCATTAACTGCCATCACTTACACACTCCTTTTTCTTTTCAGTATCGGACGTATACCAAAAATCTCTTCGAAGAACGACGCTTTCTGCTCAAAGGAGATTGCATCCAGAGTCATATCTCCCGGATATGTGGTGCGAACCACCAGGTTTCCGTCTTTTACTTCCATCTTGCAGTCTTGTAACGTCTGCTTATGAGCACGGTCCATGGAATCCGCCAGACGAAGGATCGCAGTCAGTTTTGCAATCAGGATCGTTACCTCTTTGTGGCTTCCGTAAGAACCGTTTGTATTGTCAAAATTTGCCTCCATCTGAACATGGTTATAGTCGAAATCACGGATGTTGTACCGCAGTACATTAGCAATGATCTCACGCTCTAAGTGAGACAGTCCGATGATCTCTGTAGACATTATAATATTATATGAACACTCGTTGGCATTGCGAACACTGATAAACTTTCCACAGGCATGAACGATAACTGCGATCTGGAGAAGAAGACGTTCTCTGCCTCCCATTCCATGGTAGCGCTTCATGGTATCAAAAATCTTTAACGCATAAATTTCTACCAGTTCTGCATGTGGAGTCTTACAACGATATCGAACCGCCATGTTTCTGGAAGTACTGATAATGTCCGCATCAAAATTGTGTTTCAGTTTGATTAATTTATTGTCCGCTGCATATTCCGCAGCAATACCGTCACAAAGACGAATTCCAGGAATCCAGATTTCTTCCGCACCGGTCATTTCCATAACCTGTTTATAAATGATCGCGGTAGGAAGCAGCATCCTTGCCCCTTCTGCGCTGAGACCATACGTTTCTTCCATCTGAGCTACATTCATTCGAATGAGACGATTATAAACAAAATCAAACTGTTCTTTCGTTACATGAGTCAACAGCTTTCCTGTGTTTTCATAACGGAAGAGATATAAAATATTATCTCCGACAGCGATCAGATGGCGGATCTGACGATTCTCGAGAAAAATCTTTTCATACTGTTTTAATTCGTTGGATACTAATTCGGCGGTCACGTCTGCCGTACGGTCAATAGTCGTATTGACCATATCCAACGTATTTAAGATTTTTAGCACGCCAAGCGGAACATTGGTCGTAGAAACCAGAAGTCCTTCATCAAACAGAGACATCTGCATACTTCCGAAACCAACGTCTACGATCGCAGTACCTTTCTGGATGTTCTTATCGAATTCGTCATCCTTTGCGGCGATCGCTTTATAACTCAGGAAACGTAACTCGGAGTTACTGATGATGCTGACCTCAATTCCAGTACGGACACGGATCTGATCGATGACAATCTGGCTGTTTTTTGCCTCTCGCATGGCACTGGTCGCATATGCACGGTATGCATGTACCTTATAGCCTTTCATAATACGAACAAAACCATTGAGAACATCGCAGATCTCACCAACCATCTCATAGCTGATCATACCGGTATTGTATGTCTCGCGTCCCAGCGCGATCACGTGACGAACATGATCCACCTGCTTGATCCTATTTTTATTAGAAATCTCATAGATTCCCAGTTCCAGTTCAAAGGAACCTACATCAATCGCTGCAAATAATTGGGATGCCATGCACACACCTCCTAATAGTTTCCGAGAATCTTAAGTGAGGAAGCCTCCGCACGAACACCTGTCAGCGCGTTGCGCACAGAAGCATCGCTCAAGTTTCCTTCCACGTCCACAAAGAATCGATACTCAAAGCTCTTTTCCGGGATCGGACGAGACTCGATCATCAACATATTGACACCATTGAAAATAAAATTGCCTAAAATATTATAAAGAGAACCACTCACATGCGGAATTTCAAACATCAGACTGATCTTAGAAGCAGAGCTTTCGTAAACCGGCGCCTTAGCCAGTACAATGAAACGTGTCGTGTTGCATTTTTCATTGTTAACACCCTGCTCCAGTTCCTTCAGACCATACAGCTCTCCGGCTGTGCGGCTTGCGATCGCTGCCTGTGTCTTATCCTGCTCTTCCTGCACTTTTTTCGCCGCAACCGCGGTATTCAGTACACTGATGCGTCCCCATTCTTTATGCTCGTTCAGATAATCCGTACACTGCATCAGAGCCTGCGGATGGGAATAGACAGTCTTAATATCCGAAATCTTTGCTTCCGGAAGTCCTAAAAGCATATGGGAGATCGGAATATATACTTCACCTACTATGTAATTTCTGTATTTTGCCAGCAGATCATAATTGTCGATGACAAATCCGGCTGTGGAATTTTCAATCGGAAGAACTGCAAAATCCGCACGTCCCTCTTCCAGTTCACGCATGGTATCTTCAAATGCATTTACATGATATGCGTTTACATGGTCACCAAAGAATGCGCGCGCAGCCGCATGACTGTAAGCGCCTTCCACCCCCTGATATACCACACGTGCGCCGAAGGTTTTCAGCGTTTCTACCTCATAAAAACCGGTCGGTTCCGATTTTCCATGTTCTGCCAGGAGACCGTACTGGAACTTACGGCTGATCGCCATGAGCTGGGAGAATACCTCTTTGATCGCGTCTTTGTTAAAATCATTGTGCGTCAATCCCTGCGCAGCCGCAATCTTCTGACGTTCACGCTCTGCATCATACACAGCCTTTCCAGTCCCGATCTTATACTCTGCAACTTCTCCGCAGATTGTCATACGCTCCTCAAACAAACGAACAATCTCGCGGTCAATCACATCCAGTTTATCTCTGCATTCCAGTAAGTCTATCTGTTTCATATCTCTGCTCCTAATTACATGATCTCACGGATCATATCCGCGATCACTTCTTTTGTATATGCACCGGCGCGTTTTCTCTGCTCCGGTTCCAATTCTTTGATATAGATCGGTTTTCCGTAATAAACGGTTACTTCGGTCGGCACCACACGTGGAGTATGTTTTTCAAAGATATCCGCGGTTTTCACCATTGCCACCGGAATGACCGGACAGCCACTCTTTTCTGCGATCTTTAAGCTTCCCTCTTTGAATGCAAGCATGTCCAGCTCATCTTTTCCTCTTGCACGGGTGCCTTCCGGAAAGATCCACATGGAAATACCGCTCTTCACATACTCAATGCCTTCCAGGATAGTTTTAAGTCCTGCCTTAATATCCTGACGATCCAGGAACAGACAGTTTACATTGTCCATCCAATGATTTAGGATTGGGAACTTTCTCATCTCTTTTTTTGCAATAAAGCCAACCAGACCCGGAGTGGTTGTATAACCAACCAAAATATCAAAATAGCTTCTGTGGTTGCCTACATACAAAACTGCTCTGTCTGTCGGAATATTTTCCGCACCTTTCACGGTCACTTTCACGCCTGCCACCTTTAAAAACAGACCGAACATAAATCGTACGATCTTTGTACTCTCATGTCCTCTCGCAGTCGGATCCTTCTTGCCAAGGGAATTCTGCATGATCAAAAGCGGATATCCAAAGATCAAAAAACCTGCCAGGATCATACATAAAATTAAAAATCGAATCATACTTGTTTCACCTTTTCTTTTTGTAAATAATTATAGGATAATTGTTAGTCTATATCATTATATTATATAAAATTCACCTCGCATTTGCAAGAAAATCCGCGTCATTTTTTCTCCCATGTAAGACGTTCAAAGATCAATCCTGCTGCAAACCAGCAAGGTGCAAAGTCCAGGCGGATCAATCCATCTACGTTAAATAGTCTTCCGGAATAATCCCATGGGCACATATTTCTGGCCCTCAAAAATGCTCCCGTCACATATTCTGCGCAAAAGATCAGCACCATATCGCTGAATCCATGTCTCCAGAATTTGTCTTTCCACGTTAATAAGTGCGGTTCTCCGATCCATCTGTCTATTCCTCTGGAAATGGGGCCCAACATTGCCCCCATTCCGTAGATTGGAAACATCAAGAGCGATGTCCGCCCCATCAGCCGCATATCCTTGACGACAATGGATTCCAGGGATGTAAATATGATTTCCATACACCATCCTGCCACGCCGCATTTTAAAAAATTATAAAAAAATTCTCTGATCTCACGTTGTCTATTCATGTTACATAGTCTGCGTGAGTCAGAGGATTTTATACGGTGTCATTCATGATTGCAAAAAATACCATCCTTTTAAACATAACGATTGCTTGTCGGATCATACTCGTAATCGATCAACGCCAATGTTTCATCAATTTCACTTTTTTCTACGTCCATTGCCTTGCAAAGCTCCTCCATAGACGGATAAAAATCTCTTAACTGTGTATTCACATAGCTCAACAACATCGCCGGATCTTTCGGAAATTTTGTCATGTGGCCTCCTCCTTTTTTCTTTTAGGAAAACAATTCTATTGTTGAATTCCTGTTCTAATGTATGCTATACTTATTATACTTATGGGATTGTAATTACGAAAGGGGAAACTTTTAATTATGAAACATATTTTGCTTCTCGGTACCGGTGGTACAATCGCCTGCAAACACGGTGACAATGGTCTGACTCCGCTCCTGACAGGAGAAGAGCTCCTTTCCTATGTTCCGGCTGCACGCAAATTCTGCCAGGTGGAATCCGTTCAGGTTTTAAATATTGACAGTACAAACGTACATCCGAAACATTGGTTGATGATCGCTCGAGCAATTGAAGAAAATTACGATGATTACGATGGTTTCGTAGTTGCTCACGGCACAGATACCATGGCTTACACAGCTGCTGCATTATCTTACCTGATCCAGCACTCCAAAAAACCGATCGTTATCACAGGTGCACAGAAACCGATCGATCTGGATGTAACAGATGCCAGAACAAACCTGTTAGACTCTTTACGCTTCGCTTCCAGCGACCGCGCTCACGGTGTAAATATCGTATTCGACGGTAAAGTTATCGCAGGTACACGCGGTAAGAAAGAGCGTTCTAAGAGCTATAGCGCATTCTCCAGCATCAACTTCCCGTATCTGGCAGTGATCCAGGACGAAACAATCCTTTTCTATATCGATGACAAATGGCATGATCGCGAATCCGTTCGTTTCTACCACAAGCTCAACAGCAATGTGGCGCTCTTAAAGCTGATCCCGTCCATGGATCCGAGCGTATTTGAATATCTTGCAGAGCACAATGACGCTGTCATCATCGAGTCCTTCGGTGTAGGCGGACTTCCGTCTTATGACAATGCTGACTTCTACAGCTCCATTGAGAAATACGTTTCCCAGGGTAAGATCGTTGTTATGACCACACAGGTTACTCAGGAAGGCAGTAACATGTCCGTATACGAAGTTGGTCAGAAAGCGAAGAATGCATTCGGTCTCATCGAGTCTTACGATATGACTCTCGAGGCAACTGTTGCAAAGCTCATGTGGATCCTCGGACAGACTTCCGAAGCAGATGCTGTAGAGGAACTCTTCTACAAGACCATCGGGCACGACATCCTTTGGAAATCTGCATCCATATAACTACATATAAAAAAATTGAAAAGCCCCTCAGCGATCCACACGCTAAGGGGCTTGTATTTTTGTTATTTTAATAAGTGCAGGATTGATTCACCAATGGTTCCCTTTGGTTGCTCCAATCCAAAGTTTTCCACGATCGTTGCACCGATGATCGCAAAGGTATCGGTTTCCGGAAGCGGACCATTTCCATGCAATGATTTGGAATAAGCAAGGAACGGAACTTTTTCACGAGTATGATCACTGCCTCTGTACGTAGGATCATTTCCGTGATCCGCTGTCACAATCAAGAGATCCTCTTCCTCTAATACATCCATCAAAACTCCCAGCTTTTCATCAAACTTCTCCACTTCCTTCGCATATCCGACCGGATCTCTGCGATGTCCCCACAAAGCATCAAAATCCACCAGATTGACAAAACATAATCCGTGGAACTCTTCTTCTGCCATCCGGATCGTCTGCTCCATTCCGTGAACGGAGGTTTTGGAACGCAATGCTCTGGTAATTCCTTCTCCATCAAAAATATCCCGAATCTTTCCGATGGCGATCACATCCAACTCTGCCTCTTTCAATGCTGTCAGCGCAGTCGGACCAAATGGTTTCAAAGCATAATCATGGCGATTGCTGGTTCTTTCAAATTCTCCAGCCTTTTTTCCGATAAACGGTCTGGCGATCACGCGGCCGACTTTCCATTCATCCTTCATCGTGATTTCTCTCGCAATCTCACAACAACGATACAGTTCTTCTACTCCAATGGCTTCCTCATGTCCACAGATCTGCAAAACAGAATCCGCAGAAGTGTATATGATCATATCACCCGTAACCAGCTGCTGCTCACCAAACTCATCGATAATCCCAAGTCCACTGTCGCTTCGGTTTCCAAGGACCTTTCTTCCGGTTCTGATTTCCAGTTCATGAATCAATTCCGGTGGAAAACCGTGTTCCGTAAAAGTCTTGAACGGAGAGCGGATATGCAGTCCCATCATCTCCCAATGGCCGGTCATGGTATCTTTTCCGTAACTGCATTCATTTAACTTCGTATAATACGCCAACGGATGTTCAACCGGAGCTACATGCTTCAACGGAATCAGATTGGCAATTCCAAGTTTTTGCAGGTTGGGAATCTGAAATGAATCTACTGACTCAGAAACGTGTTCTAAGGTATTGACTCCGATATCTCCGAATTTTGCAGAGTCTTTCATTTCACCAATTCCCAAAGAATCTAAAACTATGACAAAAATACGATTAAATTTCTGCATAACCTTATCCCTTTACTTTCACTGTACTGTAAAACTATAGTTTTATTATACCTTTTTCAAACGTAAAAATCTAGAGTCTTCCGAAATTACTCTCATTCTCAGCTTATGACAGCATTCCCAACATACCGGTGATAATAATCGCATTTAGGAAGTCGATAAATAAGCTTCCCACCATCGGAATTGCGAAGAAGGAGATCGGAGACGGACCGTATTTCTTTGTAACTGCCTGCATATTGGCCATCGCATTGGAGGTCGCCCCCATTGCAAATCCGATGAAACCTGAGGTCATAACTGCTGCATCGTAATCCTTTCCCATAACCTTAAATACAACAAAATAAGAAAAGATAAACATTACGATCATCTGAACCGCCAGGGTTGTGATCATCGGAAGAGCAAGATCGATCAAAAGCCATAACTTTAATCCTGCAAGCGCCATCGCGAGAAAGAGGTTTAAGGACATGTTACCCACAATATCCACTTCTTCCATCGGGAACTCTCCATAAATCGCATCTACCATATTTCGAACTACAGCTGCCACCAGCATTGCACCAATGTAACCCGGAAATGTAAGTCCTAACATGTTTGTCAGAACTGTACCTACAAAATCTCCGATACCAAGTGCAAACATAACCAGCATGAAGGCCTTTACAAATGTACTTCCTGCGGAAGTAATGGAAGCTTCTTTTTCCTCCACAATGTTGGAATCTGTTTTTGTTGTCGTTCCCTCCAGATGATATTTTTCAATGCATCTGCGGGCAGTTGGACCGCCCATGATAGAACCTGCAACAAGGCCGAATGTTGCTGCTGCAAGACCTGCAACAGATGCTCCCATGATTCCCATACCATCCATTAGGTTTCCGTAGGAAGCTGCTGTACCCGGACCACCTACCAAAGCGATCGAACCAACACAAAGACCGATTCGCGGATCTGCGCCAAGCGCACCACAAAGTCCCACGCCGATCACATTCTGGATCAAAGTAATGATCACACCCAGGAACAGCATCAACGCAACTGCCTTACCTCCCTTCTTCAATTGAGGTAGACTTACCGAGTAACCAACTGTTGTAAAAAACAGATTTTGAAAAACGGTCTGCAACGTAGAATCAAATGATATGTAAGTAATACCAAATGCATATAGAACCGTATTTACTAGTGAAAAACAGACACCTCCAACCAGCGGAGCCGGGATACAATACTTACTAAAAAATTGAAAGTTTGCTGCACATGACATTTCCGAAATAATACAACGCTGCTGCCAAAGCCACGGCATGGTACATATTCAAATTGATTTCAACCATGCGACAGAGACCTCCTCATAGATGATTTTTCATATAATAATCTATGAGACCCGGTTCCAAAATTTGCCATTAAAAAAGAGATTGGAAACCAATCTCTTTTTGCAGTATATGCTAATTAACGCTCTCCATTCCAACCATCTCTAAGAAATCCACCTCAGAAATAATCGGAACTCCAAGTTCTTTCGCTTTTTTATTTTTTGAAGAATTCGATGTCACGTCATTGTTAATCAGGTAGCTGGTCTTCGCCGTTACAGAACCTGTCACCTTTCCACCTTTGGATTCGATCAGCGCCTGCAGTTCCTTACGGTTTGCAAAGTGTTCCACCGAACCGGTAACAACAAATACTTTTCCATCTAGGGAACTATCGCCATTCTCTGTCTGCTCGTCCTCAAATGTCAGATCTGCCAGCAAGTGATCCAACGCCACGTTATTCTTCTCTTCTTTAAAATATTTCACCCACGCATCTGCGAGCACTGCACCGATACCATCAATGACGCAAAGTTCTTCGGAATCTGCCTTTCTCATCGCTTCCAGATCGTAGCGGAAGTGTTTGCAGATCATCTTTGCGTTTGCAAGACCGATTCCTGCGATTCCGAGACCATAGATCAGGCGCGGAAGTGTCGTATGGGATGCATGTTTTGCTGCGTTTACCAGATTTTCATAGGATTTCTCACCGAAACCTTCCATTTCCACGATTGCGTCTTTGTGACGGTCGAGATGGAATATATCAGAGAATTCATGAATGAAGCCGGCTGCAATGAACTTTTCAAGAGTCATCTCGGAAAGACCATCGATGTTAAGGGCATCGCGGCTTACAAACAGCGCAAAGCCTTTCATCTTCTTAGCCTGGCAATCCGGATTTGTACAATACAAAGATTTCACCTCATTGAGGCTGCGAATCTCTGTATCTCCTCCACATACAGGACAATGTTCCGGAATGTCTCGCACTCCGCTTCTTGTCAGGTTGTCTGCGATCTGCGGGATGATCATATTGGCTTTGTAAACAGTGATGCGGTCACCGACACCCAGCTCCAATCCTTCCATAATGCTGATATTGTGGACACTTGCGCGGCTTACAGTCGTACCTTCCAGTTCCACCGGTTCGAATACAGCCACCGGATTGATCAGACCGGTTCTGGACGCACTCCATTCAATATAAGAAAGGGTTGTCTCCTGTAACTCATCTGCCCATTTAAATGCGATTGAGTCACGTGGGAACTTCGCTGTTCTTCCGAGGGATGCTCCGTATTCAATATCATCATACAATAAAACCAGACCGTCAGACGGAATGTTGTAATCCTCTACTTTTTTTGCAAACTCTGCGATTGCATCTGCAATCGTTTCTGCGGTCACTTCCACAGACTCTACCATCTCAAAACCAAGTCCGGACAGCCAATTGGCCTGCTCTTTTTTCGAGTTATGGAAATCCACGCCTTCTGCCTGAACCAGCGCAAATCCCATAAAACGGACATTTCGGTTTGCAGTGATCTCACTGTTCAACTGTCTCACAGAACCACTGCACAGATTTCGCGGGTTTTTGTATTTCGCATTCTCATCTGCGATGGTCGCATTGAGCTTTTCAAAATCTTCGTATGTGATGATCGCCTCACCGCGAAGGATCAGTCTGCCCTTATATGGAATGGTCATCGGAAGGTTGACAAAAGTCTTTGCATTACCTGTGATAACCTCGCCGATTTCTCCATTTCCACGGGTAACAGCTTTTGCCAGTTTTCCATCCTCATAAGTGAGAACGACGGTCAGACCGTCCATCTTCCAGGATAGAAGTCCTTTCTGAGAACCTAGCCATTCTTTCAGTTCATCTACACTTTTTGTCTTATTTAAGGAAAGCATCGGGCGCTCATGGCGCTCCTTCGGAAGCTCACTGAGCACCTCATAACCAACCTTCTGGGTCGGACTTCCGGCAAAGATCGTACCGGTTTCCTCTTCCAGCGCAGTCAGTTCATCATACAACTTGTCATATTCAAAGTTGCTCATGATCTCGCGGCTTTCCTGATAATATGCTTTCGCTGCCTCAGAAAGAATTGCGGAAAGTTCTTTCATTCTCTCTAATTTCTGCATTTATTTTTCCTCCGGCTTCGGATAGAATTTCGGAACAGTGCGGTATACCTTGTTGCCTTCTTTGAATGCCTCCGGTCTCTTCTGAACCGGTTTTTCTGCCGGCTTTTTCTCAGTTTTTCTCTGGATTTCCGGGCGTTTTGCCTTCTCCGCTGTTTTCTTCTCTGCCTCCAGCTTCATCTGTTCACTCTTCGGAAGATTCGTAGAACCTGCCAGCATCTTTCTCAGGCTTTCCACCTCATCCGGAAACAGCTCACGATACTGGCCTCTCTCCAGATGGCCAAGCTTGATATTCATAATGCGAAGGCGTTTTAAGTTCATAACATGATAATCCAGAGCACGGCACATACGGCGGATCTGACGGTTCAGACCCTGTGTCAGAACGATATGGAATGTGTGGGAACCTGTCTGCCATGCACGACACGGCTTTGTTGTCACATCCAGATCTTCAATATACACACCTGCACGCATCTGCTTTAAGAATTCCTCAGTCACCGGCTTATTTACTGCAACCGCATACTCCTTCTCATGATCATTTCCACCACGGAGGATCTTATTCACGATATCGCCTTCGTTGGTCATAAGAAGTAAGCCTTCAGAATCTTTATCCAGACGGCCAACCGGATATACTCGCTTCGGATAATTGATAAAATCTACGATATTCGGCGCATGATCCTTGTCAGATGTGGTACATACAATTCCCTTCGGTTTGTTCACGATGAGGAATACAGACTCCTCTTTCTCGCCCACTTTCTTTCCGTCACAGATCACTTCCTGGCCCGGTTCCACTTTGGTACCCATCGCAGCAACCACACCATCCACCAGTACTTTGCCTTCTTCGATCAGGCGGTCTGCCTCACGTCTGGAGCAGACACCTGCATCTGCTAAATACTTATTTAAACGAATCGCTTCTGCCATATCACGCCTCCGTTGTATCGTTTGTTACGAACATTGCGTCGCCAAACGAAAAGAATCTGTATCTCTCTTTCACAGCTTCTTCATACGCTGCCATCACGCGCTCCTTGCCAGCCAGTGCAGACACCAGCATCACAAGTGTAGACTCCGGAAGATGGAAGTTTGTGATCAGGCAATCCAGGATCTTAAACTTATATCCCGGGTAAATGAAGATCTGAGTCCAGCCACTTCCTGCTTTCAAGATTCCATCCTCGCCTGTTGCGGACTCCAATGTACGACAGCTGGTCGTACCGACACAGATCACGCGTCCGCCCTCTTTCTTCGTATCATTGATCTTCTTTGCCTCTTCCTCTTCCACAATGTAGAACTCAGAGTGCATATGGTGCTCCTCGATGGTTTCTACTTTTACCGGGCGGAAAGTACCAAGACCAACGTGCAGTGTTACATGGGCGATCTTTACGCCCATGGCCTCGATCTCTTCTAATAATTCCTTTGTAAAATGAAGACCTGCAGTCGGAGCTGCTGCAGAACCGTCGTGCTTTGCATATACAGTCTGGTAACGATTCTTGTCCTGAAGCTGGTGAGTGATGTACGGCGGAAGCGGCATCTGACCAAGCTGGTCCAGGATCTCCTCAAAAATGCCGTCGTACTCGAACTGGATCAGACGGTTACCTTCGTCTACTACGCCAACTACCTTACCTTTTAATAAGCCATCGCCAAAGGAGACTTCCGCTCCTTCACGCATCTTTTTGCCCGGTTTTACAAGAGTCTCCCATACATTGTCAGACTTTCTCTTTAACAGCAATACCTCGATCTTTGCATCGGTTCCCACTTTTGTACCGAACAAACGCGCCGGGATTACCTTCGTGTCGTTCAGAACCAGGCAATCACCTTTCTTTAAATACTTCAACACATCGCGGAAATGTTTGTGCTTCACATCTCCGGACTCCTTATCTAATACTAATAATCTGGAGGATGCTCTGTCCTCAAGCGGATCCTGTGCGATCAGCTCCTCCGGTAAATCAAAATAAAAATCAGATACGTTCATGATTTTCTCCTATATTTCAAACACTATCGGAAGCTTTTTCCTAAAAAATCCCAAAACTTCCCCTATTTTAAAGTCTCGTTTATTTTATCAAAATGACATTCAAAAAGCAATGCCCCACGTCGAATTCTGCGAAATAAAAAACTTGCAACTTATACTAAAATGGTGTATCATAACATAGATGCGTCTGTAGCTCAGTGGATAGAGCAGTGGCCTCCGGAGCCGCGTGCGGAGGTTCGATTCCTCTCAGACGCATTTTTTTGTTGCAATTTTTCTATGCATCCATTACAATAGCACTACCATTTCTTTTTACTAACATTTCTAAAAATCTAATAACACATCTAGGAGGTATTTTATGAATTACTCTTCTTTCTGCGAATATTTACTCGCAGCCTTAACAAATCAGATGGAACACGGAGTTACAATCTCAAAAGAATCGATCCGCAAGAACAACAACGTCTCGCTGGATGCATTTATTATCCACATGCCGAATGTTTCGAGCGCCCCGGTTGTCTATCTTCAGCCCCTCTATCAAACCTATTGCAGCGGCAGCTCCATTGACAAGATCGCCCAGACGGTTCTTGCCAAACTAAAAAGAGAACTTCCGCTTTCTCTGGAACTGGCAGAACAGGCCCGTACACTGGAATCTGCCCGTGACCGTATCGCATATCGCCTGATCTCCAAAAAAGAAAATGAAGAATTGTTAAAAGAGATCCCTTGGACATCCTGGTGTGATCTCGCGATCATTTATTATCTGCACCTTGGTGTCAAAGATGACCGACAGATCACAACGATCATCCACAACCACCAGGCGGAAAAATGGAACTTATCCCCGAGTGAACTATACGAACTGGCAAAAGAAAACACCCCAAAACTCTGTCCAAGCACGATCGGCCGACTGGATCATCTGCTCTTCGGCTGGGATGAGGACGAAGACCGCATGGTGCCATGCGATACCGGACTTCCGACTCTTTATGTCCTGTCCAATCAGACCGGTATCAACGGAGCAGTCTGCATGCTCTATGAAAACGTAATAAAGGACTTCGCAGATACTCTCGATTCGGATTTGATCATCTTACCGTCGAGTATTCACGAAGTCCTTATCGTACCGGATTCTCATGACAAAGAGTATGAGATGTTCCGTCATATGGTTCAAAGTGTCAATGCAGAGGACGTTCCAAAGGAAGAAGTTCTCTCTGATGAATTATATCTGTACCGCCGCGGAAGCTCCGGAATTATCCGATGGAAGCCTTCCGGCTCTGATAATACTGAACAACACGGAACAGAGAATCTGTAATAAAGATCGCCATGGCAATGGCACCTGCAGTCTTTAATGTCTGCAACAGATAATAGCTGCTCTGGTTGGTGTTGTTGCGGATAAAATAGTATACGCAACGATAAATTCCTCCACCAGGCACAGTCGGCAGAATACCTGCCACTAAAAATACATTGACCGGTGTCTTCTGTGTGCGTGCAAAAATCTGGCTTACGATCGCAACTGCCAGAGATGCAAAAAACGCTGCCGCCATGGAAGACGCCGAGTTCTCAATAGCAAGCAAATATACCCACCAGTTAATACCACCTGCAATGCTGCAATAAATCGCGTGTTTCTTCGGGATCTCAAGCAGCATCGTAAAGAAATATACGGATAAAAACGCGCTTACAACCTGAAAAATCATGTGAGCCACCTCCAAAATACTCCCCAGGATATCAAGCCTAAACCAACGCCGGCTGCGATCGCAAGTGCTACTACGATAGCCTCCAGCATACGTGCAGAACCGGATGCGTAGTCTCCATTTAAGATATCACGGATCGAAGTCGTAAATGCAACTCCAGGAACCAGGGACATAATACTACTAATGATCATAACATCCGCACTACAGTCAGGAAGGAAAAATTTCCTTACTACCGTTGCACTGATGGCAATCACAAAGGAACAGAAGGCGTTCACAAAGAAATCATTCAGCTTTACCCTGCTGATCAACAAATCTGCAAGTGCTAACATCACACCAACAATACCGGCACCCAAGATATCCAGTGGGCCGCCTCCGAAAATCGGAGCAAAAAATGCAGAAACACCGATCAGACCCAGGAATTTCCAGCGTTTGGTATACAGCTTATCAGCCTCAATATCCTTTAGTTCTTTGTATGCTTCCTCTACGGTCAGATGATTACTGCAAAACTTTCTGGATACTTCATTTACCGCACAGATTCGGTTCAGATTATTGCTTCTGGCCGGAACACGTCTGGCGATCGTCAAAGTATCACGCTCCGGATCATCCAGTGTCACAAACAGGCCGGTACCAAGGGCAACGGCTTCCGCAACCGGATAACTGGATTTTTGGAGCATATATCTCATCGTCTCTTCTACTCGATAAACCTCAGCACCGCTGGCCAGCATGATCTTTCCAGCCAATGCAACTGTTTCCATTAAGAGTTTTTCATTCATTGGAAATCCCCACATTTCACAATATTTTTCGTAAAACTTACCCCAGAGTAAAAATCACGCATTTTTACCCATTATTAACATTGTATCTATGTTGAGAAGTCTTGTCAATCGAGTTTTCATGAGTTTTCAATCTCAAGAAGCATTAGCTTCACTTCCTTCATTCGGTCACGCAGCTTTGCAGCTTCTTCGAAATTCAGCTCCGCTGCCGCCTGGCGCATCTTCTTTTCCAGTTCCTTCGCCAGCTTGCCCAGCTCCTTGGCATCCATAGATTCCGGATCCTTTCTGAAGTCCTCATCGCTGGCTTCCGCTGCCTTGGAAATGGAAATCAGATCTCGTACTGCTTTCTTGATCGTCTGCGGTGTAATTCCATGCTCTTCATTGTATTTTTGCTGGATTTCACGACGACGATTGGTTTCATCAATCGCTCTCTTCATGGAGTCTGTCATGGAATCTGCATACATGATCACATGGCCGTCTGCATTTCGCGCCGCACGACCAATCGTCTGGATCAGGGATGTCTCCGAACGCAGGAATCCTTCCTTATCTGCATCCAAAATCGCCACTAATGTAATCTCCGGAATATCCAGACCCTCTCGCAAAAGGTTGATTCCCACCAGAACGTCAAAAACATCCAGACGCATATCGCGGATGATCTCCGCACGCTCCAATGTATCAATGTCGGAATGCAAATATTTGACACGGATTCCCGCTTCACGGATATACCCGGTCAAATCTTCCGCCATACGTTTCGTAAGGGTCGTGATCAGAACTTTGTTGTGATTTGCCACCTCTTTATTGATCTCTCCGATCAGATCATCAATCTGTCCCGCAACCGGGCGAACGCTGATCTCCGGATCTAAGAGTCCTGTCGGACGGATGATCTGCTCTGTACGCATCATCTCGTGATCAGCCTCGTATACCGACGGAGTCGCTGATACAAACATCATCTGGTTGATGTGGCCTTCAAACTCATCAAAGCTGAGCGGACGATTGTCCAATGCCGACGGAAGTCGGAATCCGTATTCTACCAGTGTTTTCTTTCTGGAACGGTCGCCAAAATACATACCGCGCACCTGCGGAAGTGTAATGTGAGACTCGTCAATAATGATCAGGAAATCGTCTGGAAAATAATCCAACAGTGTGCACGGCGGCTCTCCCGGTTTTCCGAATGTCAGATGCCTTGAATAGTTCTCAATACCTGAACAAAAACCGGTTTCCCTCATCATCTCCACATCAAAATTGGTACGTTCCGAAATTCGCTGCGCTTCCAAAAGCTTGTCATTACTCTTAAAATAAGTCACCTGCTCTTTCAGTTCTTCCAGAATATTCTCTGTTGCAGCCATCATCTTCTCTTTCGGTACTACATAATGAGAAGCAGGGAAGATCGCCACATGGCCAAGCTGCGCCTTTACTTCACCGGTCAGCGCATCGATTTCTGTAATACGATCAACCTCATCACCGAAGAATTCAATTCGATACGCTTCACTTCCGGAATACGCCGGAAAGATCTCCAACACATCGCCGCGTGCTCGGAAAGTACCACGTTTAAA
>JAZTZT010000009.1:0-1926 GCA_045637605.1 Pilosibacter sp. | reverse complement strand
TCCGTTGCAATGATGATCTCCCCCACATCATTTCGATGGATCAATGTCTTTACCGCATTGTACTGTTTTGCTGTCTGTTTGATGACCTCAAGTTTGAAAGATTCAGGAATCATTGGAAGATGTTCCATCTTCCACTCTTTATATTGTTTGTCGTAATCCTCGGGATCTGCTAAAGTCACCAGGTGACCAAGTCCCCATGTGACTATATAATTTTCCCCCTCAATACATCCGTTTCCATTTTTGCTGCATTTCAATACACGGGCAATATCACGGGCAACGGATGGTTTCTCTGCAATTACCAATGATTTCATATTTATGTCTCCTGTGAAAATCGCCGGTCACATCTCTGCAACCGGCGTTTTCATTAAATAATTATCTCAAATTAACCAAAGTAAGCTTTGATCAGACGGAATGTAGCCTCTACACCATCCATGTGGCTTCTCTCATAACCGTGGGAAGCAAATACACCCGGTCCGATAAGACCGTGACGAATGTCATGACCTGCACGAAGAGTTGCCTCTACGTCAGAGCCGTACTGCGGATAAATATCAACTGCAAAATCGATCTCATGCTCTTTTGCAAGCTCAATCTGACGTTTTACAACTTCATAGTTGTACGGACCACCGGAGTCTTTCGCACAGATGGAAACCTGATGCTCTGTACACTGTAAGCCTGTACCAACACATCCCATGTCTACGGACCAAGCCTCTGTTACACCTGCCGGAATGGAAGCAGAACATCCATGACCTACCTCTTCGTACATTGTGAAGTACAGATAGAGTTTTCTCTTTGTTGTGATTGCTTCCTCTTTCAGATATTTTGCATAACCGATAAGAATTGCGGAAGAAAGTTTATCATCCAGGAAACGGCTCTTGATATAACCGTTCTCTGTCACACGGAAACGCGGTTCAAAGCAAACATAGTCACCTACCATAATACCAAGTTTCTGGACATCCTCTTTGGACTTTACGTTTTCATCAAGAACGATCTCGATCGTATCCCAGGAACGGCTTGTTGTGGAGTACTCTTTGTTTACATGAATAGACGGATTGATCAGCTGACATGTACCTTCGTATGTACCATTGAATTTTGTGATCACACGAACATTTTCTGTCTCAGCGTTATTCGGGTTCATACCGCCAACGTTTGTCATCTTTAAATGACCGTTGGACTTGATCTCGTGAACAATCGCACCGAGAGTATCGCAATGACCTGCTAATAATACTGCATCTTCTGCATCTTCACCGCCAAGTTCCGCGATGATGCCGCCCTTGATGGTTCTCCATGCTTTATAACCAAGCTTTTCAAACTCTGCTAAAAGGTAGTCACCAACGTTTTTGCAATAACCGGACGGGCTGTCGATGTTGATCAGATTCTTTGCCTGTTCAACAATGTAGTCAACATATTTTTTGTTTTCAGCTAACATAATATTATCCCCTTTACATTTATAGTTCTCACGTATTTCACTTTACGCAAGTATCATGTCTGACGATATTATACCCCAATAAGTGAAAAGCCTCAAGCTATAAATTCAGCTTATTATAACTCAATTCCAAATAAGAAGTGAGTCTGCGTTTTAATTCCGCATGTTCCTCTCGCTCCAGATTTTCATCCACTGCAAGCAATTCGTCAACATCTTCCGATACTTGTTTTAATGTCACTGCATCCGTGTAAATATCTGCGATCTTAAATTCCAGATCACCGCTCTGCCTGAGCCCGAAAATATCTCCAGGGCCACGTAAACGCAAGTCTTCGGAAGCGATAAAAAATCCATCATTGGATTTGTTCAGAACTTCTAGTCGAGCATTTTTCCCTTTGTCGCCTGACGCATTGACCATAATACAATAGGACTGTTCTTTTCCTCTTCCAACACGTCCGCGAAGCTGATGAAGCTGTGCGAGACCAAAGCGTTCCGCATTTTCGATC
>JAZTZT010000008.1:0-15799 GCA_045637605.1 Pilosibacter sp. | reverse complement strand
GTGCACAGTGCATCCTGTCCCATTTTCTCCTCGCATCCCAGCTCCGGATGATCAAAGATAAATGCGCTTACTGCTTCAAATTCTTCTCTATGGGCTTCCGCCAACGCCTCGATTTCGTGTTTGATCTGAATCATATCCATGTTTATATCCCCCACCTAATATTTTTCCTACTATTATTATACACATTTCTGTATCAGCCGCAATGTTTTATTGCTTTATCATTTTCTCGCATTAAAGCTTGCTGTTTTCCCTAGAAATGTTATAATAATAGGAAGATTATAAAAGGAGATTTATCTATGGCTACTTTATTTAAAAATGCAAACCTTATTGACGTTCTGAACGAAACTGTAATTGCAAATGCTTCTGTTCTTGTAGAAAACGGTCTTATCAAAGAAATCGGTACTGACCTTGTTGCTCCGGCTGATGCAACCGTGATCGATCTGGCTGGAAAGACTATGTTACCGGGACTTTTCAACTGCCATATCCATATGTGCTCTGATGCAGGAACCGGAGTACGTGAAAAATTATCCGACGCTGCTATCACCGTTCGCGCATTAAAGAATCTGAAAACACTGATCAACTCCGGTGTTACATATATCCGTGATGCAGGTGCTCCGAATTTTATCGATGTTGACCTTCACAACGCACAGTTAAAGGGCGATATCCTCGCTCCGGAAATGCAGACTGCCTGCAGATGCATCTGTATGACAGGCGGACATGGTCATGCTGAAGGCCGCGAAGCTGACGGCGAAGCAGATTGCAGAAAAGCAGCTCGTGAAAACTTAAAAGCCGGCGCTAACTGGATCAAAGTTATGGCAACAGGCGGCGTTATGACAAAAGGTGTTGAGCCGGGTTCCCCGCAGTTAACAGAGTCCGAACTCCGTGCAGCGATCGAAGAAGCACACAAATGCGGTGCGAAGACATTCACACATGCACAGGGTATGGAAGGCATTAAAAATGCACTCCGCGCAGGCGTTGACTCCATTGAGCATGGTTTCTTCATGGATGACTGGTGTTTCGACTGGATGAAGGAGCACAACGTATTCTTCGTTCCGACTCTTGCAGCTCCGTACTGGATCAAATATTATGGTACAGACGCAGGTATCCCGGATTACATGGTTCGTAAAGTTGAAAATACAATTGAAGCACATGCAGATACATTCCGCCGTGCTCATAAAGCAGGAGTGAAGATCGCTCTCGGTACTGATGCAGGTACTCCGTTCAATAAATATGACAAAACTGCTTTTGAGGCTGTTTTAATGGTTGAAAATGGAATGACTCCGATGGAAGCGATCAAATGTGGTACTATCAACGCTGCTGAATTACTTTCTGTACAGGATGCACATGGTTCCATCACTGTAGGTAAAAAGGCAAACTTTGCGATCTTCGAAAAGAACCCGTTAGAAGATATCAATGCGATGATGGATTGTGCGATGACAGTTCTGAACGGTGAAGTTGTATTTGAAAAATAATGGAAACAAAGTCAGGAAA
Organism: Pilosibacter sp.; assembly: GCA_045637605.1. GTDB lineage: Bacteria > Bacillota > Clostridia > Lachnospirales > Lachnospiraceae > Pilosibacter. Next base: position 14,308 of record JAZTZT010000008.1, on the reverse strand, counting down.
GGAAGACGATTATGCTCAAAAGACCTTTGATTATTGATTGTGACCCGGGTATTGATGACGCAGAATGCCTCATGATGATCCAGGGAAGTGGACAGTTTGATATTCGTGGTATTACAGCCGTTCACGGAAATGTACCGCTTACACACACTGCAAATAATGCTCTGTTTTTAAGCAAATTATTTGAGATGAATTGTCCGGTCTATCTTGGTGCGAAGGAGGCTCTGATCCAGAGACTGACACGTGCTGAGTATGTACATGGAAGCAATGGTCTGATCGGATTTGATGCAACTCTTCCGGAAGATGCGGCATTTGCAGAAGGACATGCATGGGATTTCATCTGGGAAGAAGCAGTCCGCCAGAATGGTGAGCTGGAGATCCTTGCGATCGGTCCGCTCACAAACCTTGCGATTGCGGTCATGAAACATCCGGAACTTCCGAAGTTAGTTAAGAACCTGGTGATCATGGGTGGCGCTACCGGAAACGGTAACTTTGGTGTTTATTCTGAGTACAACATTGCACAGGATCCGCACGCATGTGAGATCGTCCTTCAGGCCGGCTTCCCGAGATTTACCATGGTGGATCTGAATGCTTGTCGTCTTGCGTACCTTACAAAGGAAGAAGCAGACTCTCTCCGCAATCTTCCGGAGACAAACAACTTCTCCGCACTAATCAAGGCAATCTTAGAGTTTAAGGATGAAAACAAGAAAGTCCTGAGAGAAAAGGGCCTTGGCACAATCGCAGATGAGAATCACCATACTTGTGATCCGGTTGCAGCTGCGGTTCTCATCGATGACTCCGTTGGTCACTTCGTAGATAAGTACGTCTTCTGTGACTGTGTCGGTGAGATGACTGCCGGTCAGACCGTTATCGACTGGCTTGGTTTTGCTCCGTTTAAAAATGTAAGAGTTCCGGTTGCGATGGACCGTGAAAAATTTGCGGAGATCTATTTTAACTGTGTAAATTCCTATAACAAGGAGGGTTGCTGATATGCTGAATAAAAGACCGATCATCATGGACGTTGATACTGGCGTTGACGATACCTTAGCGTTCCTGCTGGCAGCCGCAGCAGACTCCCTTGACCTGAAAGCGATCACAACAGTTTTCGGAAACTGCTCTGTTGCTGATACCACTCAGAATACTTTAAAGATCTGTGAACTGCTGAACCTCGATGTTCCGGTTGCAGCCGGCTCCTATCGCCCGCTGATCGATCCGCCGATCGATTACTCCGTAGCTCCGATGGTTGATATCCACGGTCGCGACGGCCTCGGTAATGTGGGCAATAAACTTCCGGCTCCGAAAAAGCAGGCAGAAGCAATGACAGCTGTTGACCTGATGGCAAAAGTGATCAAAGAAAGCAACGAAAAAGTGACTCTTGTTGCGACAGCTCCGCTGACCAACATCGCTACGTTCCTCGTGGCTTATCCAGATCTCCATGATAAAATTGAATGTATCGCACTTATGGGTGGCGCTGCGTTCGGTGGAAACTTAGGTTTCAGCGTAGAAGCCAACGTTGGCCACGACCCGGATGCTGCAAAGATCGTATTTATGAGCAACATTCCGAAATACATGTTCAGCCTTGATGCAACCATGGCTTGCTTTATCAATGATGAAGAGCGCCAGGCTCTGGCTGACAATGGCGGTGAAACAGGTGAATTCCTGAAAGCCTGCCTCCAGCAGTACTCCGATATTTACAAAGCTCTCGGCGGACTTCCGGGCGCAGTTCTCCACGACTCCCTTCCGGTTGCGTGGCTGATTGATCCGTCTGTTGTGGAATTCGCACACTGTCACGTGGATATCGAGCTAAAAGGAACAAAGACTCGCGGCTGTACCGTTACAGACCTGAACGGCTATACAAAGAAACCGGCAAACACCTATGTTTCTATGAAAGCTGACCGTGAAAAACTGATCCAGATGCATATCGATGCAGTGAAGAAATTTAAATAAGATTTTTGAGTGTACCTGAGAAGCCTATTTATGGCCTCTCAGGTACTTTTTGTTCTTCCAGCCACCGCATGGCACAATGAGCCAAGTAAGCTGCTCCGATCGGAAGGACGCCTTCATTAAACTGCACCTTTGGATTATGTGCCAACACATTTCCCCGTTCATCCTGGAATCCGGCGGACAAATACATAAATACACTTGGTACTTTTGATGCCATTACTGCAAAGTCTTCGGAAGCTGCTGCTGAAATATTCGGATACGGTACAGCGCCCGGTATCTTCAACTCCTGCATATACTTCACTATCTCTCTGACCATTTCTGAATTACAGATCAATGGTGGCACATCTGTCAAAATCTCCACTTCCGCAGAACCGCCAAACTTCTCCGCCGTATCCTCTGCAATCTTTTTCATACACTGAAATAAAAATCTCGGAATTTCTGCTTTCTCGGATCTCAGTGATCCTGTCAAGCACGCTGAATCCGGAATAATATTCGGAGCCGATCCGGCAATAAACTGTCCTATTGTCAAAATACACTTATATTCCGGACTACTCTCCTTCGCGATCAGATCCTGCAGCCCCAAATGAATCCGCACTCCTATATTAATCGGGTCCACGGCCTCGCCCGGATAAGCACCATGACTTCCTTTTCCTTTGATGTGAATCCGAAACATATTGGACGAGTACATCATTGTTCCATTATCGTTGTACATAAAGATTCCCAAAGGCATCTGACCGGCTCCCACATGGTACGCGAGTGCAGCATCGACCTTCGGGTTCTCTAAAATCCCATGGTCGATCATATGGCGACAGCCTTTTAAAGTTTCCTCCGCCGGCTGGAACATCAGCTTGATTGTTCCCTTCAGTTCATGTTCTCGCTCTTTCAACATCTTCGCTGCAGTCAACAGCATCGCCGCATGACAATCATGACCACAAGTATGGGCTGCAGTTCCCTCTGTATTCGCAAAGTCAAGCCCTGTCTCCTCACGCATCGGGAGCGCATCCATGTCCGCTCGCAAAAGAAGTACCTTATTGCCAGGCGTTTTCCCTTGCATACCGATCAATGCTGTTACACCTTCTCCACACTCCTTTGGTTCAATACCATACTCGGCTAACTTCTCCATCACATATGCCTTTGTCATCGGCAAATGCAGACCGACCTCCGCATGTTCATGGAGATATCTTCGATTGCCCACTAATTCTGGCTCCAGTTCCAGCGCTCTATTATAAAAATCCATATCTGCCTCCTGTAAAAAGAAAAAATCCCGAGTCACAAAAGACTCAGGATTAGTTTTCCCGGAATATGCAAAATATACACCTTTATTGGAATATAAAAAAGCCCCCAAACACTGAATGCTCAATGCTTAAGGGCTTTGATTCTCAATTCGTATCTATGCGAATCGAATTATTCGCATGTGTACGGCATAAGAGCAACGTGACGTGCTCTCTTGATAGCTACTGTTAAAGCTCTCTGGTGCTTAGCGCAGTTGCCTGTGATTCTTCTCGGAAGGATTTTACCTCTCTCGGATACGTATCTTTTCAGTTTGTTTGTATCCTTGTAATCGATCTCACCGTTCTTCTCGCCACAGAATACGCAAACTTTTTTTCTTCTATGCATTCCGCCTCTTCTAACTCTTGTAGAATCAGCCTTATCGTTCTTATTGAAAGCCATTTTAATTTACCTCCTGTAAGGTTTAGTTGAATGGAAGTCCTTCGTCTTCGACTCCATCTGGAATATTCATGAAACCATCGCCGATCGCGCTGGACGGTGCAGGTCTTGTTGCCTGCTGGTAACCGCCGCGGTTTCCACCGAATGTGTTGCCACCTCCGAATGTATTTCCACCAAATGTGTTACCGCCGCCGTAGCTGTTTCCGCCAAATGTGCCGTTATCGCCACCCTGGCCTTTGCTATCTGCGAACTCCTGGTCCTCAACAATAATATCTGTTGTATAGACCTTCTGGCCATCCTTATTTACATAGCTGCCAGTCTGGATTCTACCAGTTACCAGCACACGCATGCCCTGGCGAAAATATCTCTCAGCAAATTCGCCGGCACGGTCGAAAGCAACAATGTTAATGAAGTCAGCGGACTGTTCTCCGTCCTGACCTCTTCTGCCTCTTCTGTCTACTGCAAGAGTGTATCTTGCGATAGCCATGGAGCGCTCACCCTGGGAGTAACGAACTTCCGGGTCTCTGGTTAATCGACCCATAAGGATAACTTTATTCATATAATCACTCTTTCTCTATTATGCGTCCTGTCTTACGCAAAGGTAACGCATTACGGACTCCATAATACGCATACGACCTTCGAGCTCAGCCGGGCATGTAGCCGGTGCTTCGAAGTGGATGAAGTAATAGAAGCCCTCTTTCTGCTTCTGGATCTCGTAAGCGAGTCTCTTCTTGCCCCACTCGTCGATATCTGTGATCACGCCACCGAAACGTGTAACGTAACCTTTTACTTTCTCGAGTGCTGCTGCTCTCTCTTCATCCTCAAGCTTTGCGCTCAGAACAACTGCTAATTCGTATTTGTTCATTATTTTTTCCTCCTTGTGGTCTCTGGCCCTCGCCTTCAGTTACGAGAGCAAGGATTTAATATGTCACAGGTATTCATGATACCAAAAAAGTGCAGGAATTGCAAGCATTTTCTGCAACAATTTTCTGCACTTTTTTCAGTACTTTTTTGTTTATTTTTCTGCGATTTCATCCGGTTTTCTAAGACCTCTGGTGCTCTTTTCCACCAGCTGTCTTGTGACCATGACCATATGACCGCAGCCCATACACTTTAACCTGAAATCTGCACCTACACGAAGGATCTCCCATTCCTGACTTCCGCACGGATGTGGTTTCTTCAATTTTACGATATCGCCAATCTCATACACCATATTCATTTTCCTCCCTTAAACACCGACAGCATCACCCAGAATCTCGCCGATCGGTCCACTGATCACCAGATCCGCCCGACTGTCCATCGCTGTCACAGATTTGTTGATCAATACCAGCTTATTTCCATTATAATAATCGATCAATCCTGCTGCCGGATATACTGTCAGGGACGTTCCGCCAATGATCAGCACATCTGCATTGGAGATATGATATACTGATCTCTGAATCGTATGCTGATCCAGTCCCTCCTCATACAATACCACATCCGGTTTGATGGTTCCGCCACACTCACACTTCGGAACTCCGTCTGAATGAAGGATCGCTTCAATGCCATGGAACTTTCCGCATCTCTGACAATAGTTGCGAAGTACTGAACCATGAAGTTCCATCACTTCCTTACTGCCCGCCTTCTGGTGCAGACCGTCGATATTCTGTGTCACAACCGCTTTTAAGCGTCCCTCTGCCTCCAGCTTCGCAAGCGCTTTGTGTGCACGGTTCGGCTCCGCATCCGGGAATAACATCTTGTTGCGATAGAAACGGTAGAATTCTTCCGTTTTTCTCATATAAAATGTATGACTTAAGATCGTCTCCGGCGGATATGCATACTGCTGGTTGTAAAGTCCGTCCGTGCTTCGGAAATCCGGAATGTTGCTCTCTGTGGACACTCCGGCTCCACCGAAAAATACAATGTTATTGCTTTCTTCCAACCACTTTTTTAGTGTCTCACGCTCTGTCATCATTCCGTTCTCCTTTCTTTCTATACAATTTCATCTAAAAATACGTGTTTAAATGTCTCAATATATTCCCAGTTTGGTAAATTCTTCACCTGTTCCGGTACTTTATAACCAAAGAGCCACTCTGTCAGCTCTCCGATCGAGAATACTGCCATTTTTCCTTTGGACAAGAATCTGGACTCCTGAATAAATTCGGAACCCTTCTTGGTAATCTTCCACATCCAACCACCCTGATTCTGTGGGATAAATAAGTCATTGACGCCAATATCCAGGATCAGTTTTTCGTACGGACAGTCTTCTGTAAGACGGATATGCTTCATAAACTCCGGAAGACATACGATTCGAGCCATGATCGCAGGTTTGGAGCTCACCTCACTGCGATATTTTTCTCCGGTATAAAGATAACGCTGCTCTCTCTCCTTGATGCCCCATTCACTCTCCATACCAATAAACCAGTCATCGTCATATACCAGACGGCACTCACCGCCCTCGCTGGCCAGTTCCTTGTCCATGCGTTCCATATAAGCCGCATCACGGATTGCAAACACATCATACTGGCGCTTCAGCCATGCATTCTGCCACTCTGCCAGTTCTTCAGACATACTGCCCGGTCTGTACGGAACTCGCTTTATGTACTTATTATAATGAAGAACCCATCTCGACTGATCATAAATATACCGAAAATCATACGGGGTATACAAGGACTCTCTCGCAGGCATTAAAAATGTAAAAGGCTGACGTTCTTCCTGCATATCTCGCAGAACCTGTAAGATCAGACTGCGCATACGCCCCTTTCCACGCTCCTCTGCTGTGGTCGAGATTCCCACAAGATAATCACAACTACACTCTGCACCTCGAAGCCAGATCCTGTACGGATTCCTGTGAAGCATGGATACGATCTGCCCTTCACGTTCGAACACCAGCACACGGTTATCTTTCATTTTCTCTTCATAATAATAATCAATAAAAGACGAAGAATCCACAGAAAATGCTTCCTTCCAAAGTTCTTTTGTACGTCCTTTTTCTTCCTGTTCCAGATACCGTATCATTGCTGCTCCTTTTTTCATTTCCGCTTCTCGGATTTTATCATCTGCATCTGTTCCGGATCCCTTTATCCAAAACTGCGCATACTACTCATTATTCTAACACAACTTCTCATAGAAGGAAAGTTGATTTATCACACATAAAAAATCCCGGAAGGTATAAACTCTTCCGGGATGAAAGTATTTAGTTCTCTTCTGTCGGAGCCGGAGCTGCCTCTGTCTTCGGTACTTTTGTGATCGGGAGCTGTAAGTTTACGCCCTGCGGATTGATCACGACACCTTTCGCTTCTGCCGGGAGTAATTTCACGATCTGAGCTGCCGGGAGTACGCCAAGCTTGATCGGCTGATCAGATTTAAATTTACCTGCCTCGAGGAGGTCTGTGTAAATCGGTAAATAAACATCTCCGTTCGGGTGCTTTAAGATCGGAAGTCTGTTGTCTTCGCCTGCTGCGAAAACAAAAGTACCCTTGTTGAAATGCTCGATGATCTCAGCCTGCAGTTCTTTTAACTCCGGTGTGAGCTCTTTTAAATTATGTCTGCGAAGCTCCTGCATGAAGTAGAGTGCTGTCAGATGTAAGGATGCATTTTCTACCCACTTTGCACCGTTCGGAGCTGCCTCTGCCGGTCTCTTAACAAGATCCTCTAACTGAAGCTTGTACTCGTTCTCCATAAATCCGTTGAATACGATACAGTTTACGCCCATTGTATACAGGTGTGTATAGAAGATCAATAACTGATCTTTTGTGAGCTTCTGAACACGTACCGGATGTTTTGCTTCAATAAAGCGCATACCCTCTCTCTTGATATCCTCAAAATCAGCGTACACATAAACCACATCGTCGTAAGTCTCCAGATCACACTGTACGAACGGCTGGTTTGTTGTAAGAGCGATCAATGTGTAAAGCTCCTCGGATGTACGAAGCGCTGTCATCACTTCTAATTTTCTTAATAAAGCATTGTTTTCATTAGACATATATAGTTACTTCCTTCCATTAAGTTTCCTTCTCATATGTTGTCCATTATAACAGAAAACTTTTCAGAATGCTATAGTTTTCGCATAACATCGAAACCCTTTGACGAGAATCTTGAAAACAAATATAATAAAATTATATTGCTTTCTGAGGAGGATTTTTATGGATTCCTATCGTCCGGATCTATTTTCATATATTCCGTCACCGCCGACCAGCACTCACGAGATTGCAGGCTTTAAAGTCCGTCCGGGTTTGTTTGATATCAACGGAGCCATGGCACTGCCAAACGGTATCAACTTTACCGTGCATACACACCATGGAACCAGTGTCGAATTATTACTTTTCCATCGTGGACAAGCAAAACCTTTCGCTGTTCTTCCATTCCCGGAGTCTTATCGAATCGGCGATGTGTACTCTATGATCGTTTTTGATCTTGATGTCGAAGATCTGGAATATGCCTACCGTGTTGACGGACCTTACAAACCATCAAAAGGACTTCTGTTTGACCGAAAAAACATTTTATTAGATCCTTATGCAAAAGCCGTAGCCGGTCAGCGTATTTGGGGTAACTCCAAAAGAGGTTCCTATCGCGCCCGCGTCGTAAAAGAGAACTTTGATTGGGGCGATGCTCCTCAATCGAAAAAAGAGCTGAGCGACCTGATCATCTACGAACTTCATGTCCGTGGTTTCACACAGCATGAATCTTCCGGAGTAAAACACCGTGGTACCTTCTCCGGACTGAAAGAGAAAATTCCGTATTTAAAAGAACTTGGTATCAATGCAGTTGAGCTGATGCCCGTTTTCCAGTTCGATGAAACCATTCACGCCCGCAATGTAAACGGAAAACGCCTGGTCGAATACTGGGGATATAATACAGTCAGCTTCTTTGCACCAAACACCAGCTACAATGCTTCTCAGAAATATCACCAAGAGGGCAATGAACTTAAAGAGTTGATCAAGGCATTCCATGATAATGGAATTGAAGTAATTTTGGACGTGGTATTTAACCATACTGCGGAAGGCAATGAACAGGGAAGGACCTTCAGCTTCAAAGGATTTGACAATAACATTTATTATATGCTGACTCCAGATGGAAATTACTACAATTTCAGTGGATGTGGAAATACGCTAAACTGCAATCATCCGATCGTCCAGCAGATGATCTTGGAATGCTTACGTTACTGGACCATCTATTACCGTGTTGATGGCTTCCGTTTCGATCTCGCCAGCATTCTCGGACGAAATGAAGATGGTTCTCCGATGAACAATCCGCCGCTGCTTCGAACCCTCGCTGCAGATCCGCTCCTCCGAAATGTGAAGCTGATCGCAGAAGCCTGGGACGCAGGAGGCCTGTATCAGGTAGGAAGATTCCCTGCCAGCAACCGCTGGGCCGAATGGAATGGGCGCTACCGCGATACCTTGCGCAGCTTCTTAAAAGGCGATTCCTGGGCATCATGGACGGCTGCACAGTGTATCTCCGGTTCAGGGGATATGTACGGCGGTATGTTTTCTGAAGACCACAAAAACTATGCCGGATACAACTCTTGCATTAATTTCCTGACATGCCACGACGGATTTACTTTATACGATCTGTACTCTTACAACTATAAACATAATGAAGGAAATGGTTGGAACAATACCGACGGTTCGGATGATAATCGAAGCTGGAACTGTGGTGAAGAAGGTGAAAGTACCAATCCTGAAGTGCTCGCTCTTCGCTATAAGATGATCCGCAATGCATGTGCAGTCCTGATGTGCAGCCGCGGAACTCCGATGTTCCTGGCCGGAGATGAGTTTGGAAATACCCAGTATGGTAACAACAACAGTTATTGTCAGGACAACGAGATCTCCTGGCTGGACTGGAGCTATCTCAAGAAAAATAAAGAATTATTTGAATTCTTCAAATTTATGATCCATTATCGTCACCGTCATCCGGTCATCCGCAAAAGACTTCCGAATGCTGTTTGCGGAATGGAACAGATTGTCACACATGCTGCGGATGCATCGATTACCAACCTTCCGGAACATGCGATGACTCTTGCAATCAGCTTCGCAGGTTATGACCGTAAAAAAGGTACGGATGACCTTGTCTATGTTGCTGTAAACAGTTACTGGGAGCCAGTTCCGATTACCCTGCCGAAACTTCGCAACCATGTAGCATGGCATCTCTCCGTAAATACAGCAGGCGACAAAAAAGGAAATTACTATTATTCCGAAGGAAAAGAACCACGCGTCGGCACAAAATATACTATGCCGCCACGCTCGGTTGTCATCTTTACCGGAAAAAGCAGATAATTATTTAAATTATGAAAGGAACACAAACCTATGCCTTTGGCTAATCTTATTGACCTGACCATTACCTGTATGATCACCGTATGGTCACCAGGTCCTAACAATATCTTGCTGCTATCTACTGCCAGCCGTTACGGCGTTCGTAAGAATATGCCATTTATGGCAGGTATCTGGACAGGTGCACTGTTAATCATGAGCCTTTGTGGTTTATTGGGCCAAACACTGATCAACATCATTCCGGGCATTCAGCCGGTCATGAAACTGGTCGGTGCGGCTTATCTTCTCTACCTCGCGTGGAATACCTACAAACGCCAGCCTCCAAATGCTGCAACAGAACAAAAACTTCCTACATATGCGATGGGCTTTTGCCTGCAGTTAGTGAATGCAAAGATGATCATTCACGGCATTACCATGTTCTCTTCCTACATTTTACCGTTCGTCCGGACAACACCGATGATCCTCTTATTTGCGGTGTACTTCATGGTTATGGGCGCCATTGGAAACTTAATGTGGGCTTTCGCAGGAAATGCATTGAACAAAATGTATACAAAACACTATAAACTCATGAATCTGATCATGGCACTTCTCTTAGTATGGTGTGCCCTGAAAATTGCCGGAATCTGTTAATGATTCGACTCAGTAAAAAAACGGACGGGAAACAATCGTTATCGATCATTTCTCGTCCGTTTCTGTTTGTCTTTTTTATTTCCAGGTTTTCCAGATTTCCGGATGGTCTCCTATCGTCGCCTGCTTTCCATTTCGCACGATCGGAGTTTTCAAAATCTGCTGATTCTCCAAAACCTTTGCTTCTTTGTCAGAATCCACCAGGTACTTCACCAATGCCAGCGTATCCTGATCTTTACAAGCCTCGTCCAACATCTTGTCCAGGCCACCAACCGCCTGCTTCACACTGTTAAACTCACCTTTGCTAAGCCCCTTTTCCGAAAGATCAATAAACTGAAACTTTATTCCACGTTCCTTGAAATATCTCTGCGCCTTCTTTGTATCGAAACATTTTTTCGTACCATAAATCTGAATGTTCATTATTTTTCCTCTACTTCTTCGTACTCCAACGTTTTACGACCGGCTTTGGATATTCAATACCGAATGTCTCCACTTCCATATGCCTCAAGTATTCATCCTCGATAGGCTGACAAATGATCGCACCTACACCTTCCGGAAATACTTGAATAGTCGGAACATGCTCCAGTCGTTCCACCTCTTCAAATCCATCGATCACACGCCCGAATGCTGCAAATCTTCCTTGCAGTTTTTCTCCTGTCTTGTCAGAAAGTGTAATAAAGAACTCACAGCCATGCGCTTCCGCCTCACCATCTCCGGCCATCGCAACCGTCCACTTCTCCATCTTCAATGGATTTTCAATCCCATTGGTCTCGAATTCTCCATCCAACATGAAATCACATCGTTCATCATCGAAATAACAGTACGACGGCTGTAACACAAATCCCGGAACTACACGCTTGATCAGACGCTCTTCATACATCTTCTCTTTCGTCGCCCAGATAAAACTATTTACCGTATTCGGAGCACATTCCGGATACAATTCGATTGTAATAATACCTTTGTCCGTGTGCATTTTGGCAATTGGATGTTTTATCATATCCCATCCTCCGTTATATTCTCTCTATTATTTGGTCAGTAAATCCAGGATCAGCATACTAGTTTTGTTTAAATCTTCTATTTCCACATATTCTTGACCTGTGTGTACATTTTCCATACCGCATCCCACTACCAAAGGCTTAATTCCATGGAGAACCATAATATTCGCATCACTTCCTCCACCGCCCTTTTCCATAATAAATGGGAATCCCAATCTTTCACAAGAATGTTTCACTCTCTGTACCAGCGGGTCTGCTTCATCCAGGTTAAAATTACCAAAGGTAACTGACACTTCAAACTTAAGCTGCGCTCCCATCTCATCGCACACATCCTGCAAACAGGTTCGCATATGCTCCGCCTGCGCGTCCAGCTTCTCTTTCCTATGGCTGCGAATCTCTGCCAGAAACTCTGCTCGTTCCGGCACAATATTCGTTGCATAATTCGACTGCATCATGCTGATATTGCAAGTAGTCTCCTCGTCAATACGCATGAGTTTCATATTTGCAATCGCCTTCGCCATTACCTGAATGGCATTGACGCCATTCTCCGGAGCCATACCAGCATGCGCTGCACGTCCAATTACCTCCGCATGTACACGATAATGCCCCGGCGCTTGATTCATAATCGTTCCTATCGGCCCGTGATGATCAAACACCAACGCTTCTTTGCCCTTTATCATAGAATAATCCATGTACTTAGCACCTTCTAGCCCACAATCTTCCCCGATCGTAAACAGAATTTCCGCATTGCGACATGGCAATTTATTCTCAATGACTGTTCGAACTGCTTCCATGATCGCAGCCACTCCGGATTTATCATCCGCTCCCAGAATCGTGCTTCCATCCGTATGAATAATTCCATTCTCAACAATTGGACGAATACCTTTTCCCGGTGTAACTGTATCCATGTGTGCACAAAGGATCGTCGGCTCTCCCGGAAGCGTTCCCTCTAAATATGCACACACATTAAATCCGTTGGAGCCAAATCCTTCGCCCGCACGATCAGTCTTCACGGTCAATCCAAGTGCTTGCAGATCATCTCTCAGCCTTTCTGCCATTTCTTTTTCATTTCCAGACTCGCTGTCAATCTGAACATAATTCAAAAACGTATCTAAAACTCGTGCCTGATTAATCATGTTGCCCCATCCCTTCATACTATCAACGATCAAATTTATATTTCTCTATTTATAGGAATTCCTGCAATAACATTGCGATCAAATTCTTATTCTGTTCCCATATACCAATCATCTGCTCATGGGGAACCGGATTCTCTCCGCGTCCGACTTCAATCGTGAGACCAGGAATCCCCTTCTTTTGAATCATCCAGTCCTTATACCCCAATCCGTCCTGCGAAGGGTCATACTCAATGATCTTATATCCTGTGCAGCGACTGACCAGATCAGCAAGCTTTCTACTTTCTTCTAACAACACGCCCGACTGCCCAAAATACCAATAGATTACTTCCCCCTGCGTATGATAATTAATCGTAACATCAAAATCTATTTTTTCCGTCAAATCTACCAACGCTTTTGACTCTATTTCACTGTGTGGTGCTGTTCCTTTATAACGATAAGAAGACGGCATTTTCGGTCCTATTCTATAATTTCCCCACAACGCATCAAAATTTCTATTTAAATCCACACCGCGTGCATTTGCTTTCCACTGTGTCAAATATTCACTCAAATTCGAAGCCGAATCACTCTGGGAAATCTGAAGAACGGTCTGCCTTGTATCTTCACGTTTAATTCCATCAAGTCCCAGCTGACTAATAGTCACTCCATCCGGATTTACCATTGGAACAAAATGAAAAGCAACTGAATGATTCATCTGCACATATTCCGGATATCTATCACATACATCCAGCAGTTGTTTCATCACCAACTGCGCAGTAATATACTCTCTGGCATGAATCGCACCTGTGATCAAAATATGCTTACTCGCACTTTCTTCGCCGACAACAACATGATACACTTCTCGCTCATCGATTGTTTGCGCCAGACTCTCCACTACGATCGGAACTTCCGGAAAGCGACCTTGCAGCTGGCTCAAATCTCTTTGCATTTCTTTATATGTATACAATCCCGATGTTTCAGCATAGATCTCTGTCTTTTGCATCTGGACAACAGAGTCTATTGTCCATGCTCCATTTTCATTAACCCGATATCCATCCGATGTGGTAGTAGATGTCAATAAATAACCAATTGAGTCAAAATAATAACATTCTGCGATTCCATCGTTATTTCCATCAATCCATTGCCATGTATCAACAGGATAAGAACCATTGGCTTCCTGATACCACCATCCAATATCGTTCTGCTTCCAAACTCCCGCTAGTGCAGTAAATGTAATGCCCAAGGTAAGAAATGTTGTTCCTACAATCGTAAGGAATTTACGATGTTTCATATTGTCCCCCGCATCCTTTGTATTTTTACTCTATATTTTACACTTAAAACACAAAAAAAGGAACCACATTTCTGTGATTCCTTAGAGGCGCGAACCGGATTTGAACCGGTGATCAGGGTGTTGCAGACCCACGCCTTACCGCTTGGCTATCGCGCCGTAGTGACCCCAACGAGGTTCGAACTCGTGTTACCGCCGTGAAAGGGCGATGTCTTAACCACTTGACCATGGGGCCTTATTTTTTGCCTTTGTATATTAACACATTTACAGGCCTCTGTCAACTGTTTTTTTGAACCCGTTGAAGAGTAGCTCCCCGAGTAGGACTCGAACCTACGACAACGCGGTTAACAGCCGCGCGCTCTACCTACTGAGCTATCGAGGAATAAAGGTTACGTACCTTCAAAACCACATATTGAAATCCATCTT
>JAZTZT010000007.1:0-2451 GCA_045637605.1 Pilosibacter sp. | reverse complement strand
TTGAAAAGCTGTGTGGCCGTAATATTTCCACCTTTGCCGCAGCTCTTTGCGACAGCGGCTTGACCAAGGAGGAGATCGCTGAGCTTCGTTCCCTTCTGGAAAGGGACGAATTATGAGCCAGGAAGTATTCATTCGGGGTATAATCTCAGGTATCATGGCTTTGGCCTTTTCCTGGGCTGTGTTTTCCAGATATGATGACGAGATTGGTTATGAAGTATCCGACACTGACAAGCAGAAATATCTTCCCTATATTCCAGGTTCTCTGCTGCCTATGTTTCTGCTTTTCATCACAGTTCTCGGCGCGTTTTTCTATGGACTTGAGGGTGCGGCAAGGATGACTTTGTCTTCCTGCTTTACGATTTTTTTGCATATTAGTCTGTATTACCTGGTGCTGTTACTGGTTATCCCTCTTTTCAGAAAGGTCATGAGTGCAAGATCCTGCGCCATGCTTTGGCTGATCCCCAACTACCTTTACATCATTTACAATAGCTATATGGAACTCCCAAGACCCGTGTTTGTAATCACCGCCAAAGGAAATCTTGTATGGGTCCTTTTGGGAATTTGGTTCGTTGGTTTCTTTGCTGTGCTTGTATGGAAATGCATCGAGCATCTTATCTTCCGGAGACAAATACTCAGGGATGCGGTTCCTGTAACAGAATCTGATGTTCTAGATGTTTGGACAGCAGTCATCGAAGATGCCAATTTCAAAAAGCCAAAATTCAAGTTGGTCTCCTCCCCTCATGTATCCACTCCGCTGACCATAGGTTTATTTAAGCGTTCGACCAGAGTGGTTTTGCCGAAAAAGCAATACACAAAGGAAGATCTTGAATTAATCCTGCGTCACGAACTGGTTCACATTGGACGAGACGACGCATGGAACAAGTTTTTCATAGTTTTCTGCACTGCCATGTGCTGGTTTAATCCGCTGATGTGGGTTGCCATGCGCAAGTCTGCGGATGATATTGAACTGAGCTGTGATGAAACAGTTCTACTCAATACCGATGATGCGGCACGGAAGCATTATGCAAATCTTTTGCTGGATACTGCCGGTGATGAGCGCGGCTTCACAACCTGCCTGTCTGCCACCGCCAAAGCAATGCGTTATCGTTTGCAGAGCATTACAAAGTATAGCAAACGGCGGAGCGGTGCTCTGATTGTAGGTGCTGTGTTTTTCCTCCTATGTTCGACTTGTGGTTATGTGGCTCTGGCCTATGACGGAGACAGCGGCGCTCAAATGCTGTACCAGTCAGGAGAGCTCTCCGATTATTCGATCCGCGATGTCTCTATGCACGAGGATGAATTTCATGCCAATTATGAGATTCTGGACGAAACTGCTTTCCATGAATACCTTGCAGGACTGACACTTTATGATTTGACCGGCAACTATTCTTACAGTGGCAGCGATAAATACTTCAATTACATGATGGATACACAGAACGGAACGGAAGTATTTGTCTTGTACGATGATACGATCAAGGTTGTGCGCTTACACGGAGAAAATCGGAATGCAGAATACTACTACATTCCTGGTGGCTTAGATTGGGATTACATTGACAGCATCATCGTTCCCCACCCGGCATTGAACGTACATTTTTCAGAAGTAGATAACCCCTATGGTAATGATTTCACAACGCATCTGTTAAAACTCTGGAAGACAATAGACGGGGAAAAGTCATTGATTCATGACGGTGAATACCCCGATAACTCTTATCACGGATTATTCGGGTATGATTTATCTGAGGGCACCTTCACATTCTCTCATGAGTTGGCCGCTCCCTTTACTGTTTTGGTTGAGTCCTGGGATTACAGCACGAGCTACACAATTTCGCAGGCAGAAATGCGGGATGGTTTTACGATGGAGCTTCCGGACTATCCTGCCCACTACACCGTCTATGCCAGCTTCTATGATGCAGATAACGCACTATACGAGGCAGAATTCTGGTTCAACATCGGTGAAGTTGGAAGTGAATAAATCATCACAAAGAAACAGCCACGGCGATTCAACGATCCGCCGTGGCTGTTTTGCTGTATTTCTTTTTGTCAGGGGCAGTATTTTAGTTAATCAGAAATCCCTACATAGCCGGTCTGTTCGATGATATACTGTCCCTCTTCCGATAAGATCCACTGAAGGAGCTTCTCCACATTCTCGTTTGTGTTCTCTTCGTAAGTGACTGCATACATGGGAGTCACAACGGGATAGCTTCCGTTGCGGATATTTTCCGCTGTCGGCGCAACACCATCCACGGAGAGCATCTTGATGTCAGGGTTCTGGATGATACCCTCTACATAGTATCGGAAGGAGAAGCCGATGGAGTTGGATTTACTCCGGTAGTCGGAAACTTTTTCAATGATACCAGACATCATGCTGTTCACCAGTTCCGTGGGTGCTTCCATGATGGGTGTGTCACCCATAAATCGTTTCAGCATACTCTGACTGCCGCTGCCTTCATT
>JAZTZT010000006.1:0-2492 GCA_045637605.1 Pilosibacter sp. | reverse complement strand
CGCATTTTATAGGGGTGGACCGGGGTGGACTAACGGTTAGCTGAAGAAGATTGCCGATGCCTTAGGCGTAAGCACTCTGGCTCTCACGGATCCGGTTGTTTCAAATTATGTGGGGGGGGCGATGCATGCTTTCTTCGAAATGGAGGACCAATACGATCTACATTTGATTCAAGACAGGTCATTTTATCCGCTTTTTTCAATTAAAACCAGTGAGTTTGCCGATGACTCGAAATTGCCGCTGATTGCTGAACTGATTTGGAATTTGGATCAGTTATCACAGAACAATATTGAACAAACCCGGCACGCAATCCCCCTCCTCTAAACAAAGTGAGCAGGGGGTTAGTGCCGACCTGACAAAGAGCTTCTTATATTCAATTCAAACATTTTCGGAATATATTCCGTGTAATCCAGATAATCTTTTTTGGTAAATAACATCTCTCTGATATCTAAAAAAGCGTTACCATTCACAGACGAAACGAGTAGCCATTAAAAGAGATGTGTTATAACAGATGCCATTCTAATACGATGGTTCCGTGATTAATAAAACCCGGCAGCTTCGCTGCCTCCCGCCACCCCTGAAAGCAAGGCTTCCGCTGGCGGGGGAGCCCGGCGTTCCACTTTTGGGGTGGTTTGCGCTTTTTGCGGGCGGGCTATGATCAGAAGCCGGGCTTCTCGCGGAAAGAACACTCATATGATCTAAACAGTCAGTCTGTGAAGTGTCATCTAACCCTTATCCACAGAATTTTGTGGATCGTTGATTGCAAAAGTAACTTCCATCTGGGTCTAATGCTTGAAAATGCAAGGTTTGCTTCCACTGTCTTAAGTTTAACTTTTGCATTTTTATCTTATTAATGATTCTCAACCGTCTTCAGATGGTGTAAGATTTGATTAACCTCAAATCTTGAAAATCTTGAAAACATGCCAATTAGGCGGGTGTTTTTAGTCGTGCGGGACTAAATTCCACTCGCCTCAGATTAGGGTTCGTGGTAATCCTTCCGCACTGTTTTTATAGTTTATTTCTTGATGAGAGACGGCTTGAGCAGGACTTCATCATGTGGGATGTGATGGAGGCCTGCTTTCCTCATAAAATCTCTGCCGAGCAATATTGGCGCAAGATCATATGGGGAAGAGTCATTAAGGCTATCTCTCGTAAAACTGTTGATATGGTTACACATCGCAAGAACATTCTCTTCTGTTAAGTTATCAAAGCTTTTTCCTTTAGGAATAATATAGCGGATGAATTCATGGTTCTTTTCTATCTGACCTTTCTGCCAGGATTGGTTCGGATTGCAATAAAATATTTTTGTTCGTATAGAACCTTTATCATTCTTTTCGATAAGATCCGGATTCTGAAATTCGGAACCGTTATCTGTAAGTATGACCGGGAACAGTCTGCGGAACAGACTTGGTTTAAACTTTCCTTCCAGCATGTCAAACGCAGCTTTGACCTCCACCTGTCGTTTTGCTTCCAGAAGATAGATCAGCATCACATGACAGCTGCAAAAGTAAATGGTGAGTAGAACTTTTCCTCCGATCCTTCCTTCCACTGTATCCATCTGTACTGGCTGTATCTCCGGATGCTCACCTAAATATTTCAGGTAATCATCATATGTGCGACCCTCCCGGTATTTCCTTGCGGGAACATCGTCCTCTTTATGTTTGCGTTTTTTGTATCTGACCTTTCGTGGAAGATCGATATTTTTGATACTCAGTGCGTTTCGCTCTACGTAGTTGTATAGTGTCCGTTTGCTGCATGTGAGTTCATCCTTGTGCTTGGCATAAATGTGTGCAATGGATTGGCCTTTTAAGATCAGCGGAGAAACAATGGAATCAATCTTCTCCAATTCATCTGGGGACTGATTAATTCCCCGCCTGCTCTCGACTAGATTTTCGCGATATAAATCATCCGCATATTTCGCACGATAGAACATCCTGTCATATGAGCAGGATCTGACCTTATAGCATCCATTACATACATAGGGCGGTTTTTTCAGCCTGTTACAGATACCAGGAATATATTCAGTACAATACATTGTACAGTTGACAAGCTTGCATTTAGAGCAGAATCCATCTCCTGCGCAGTAGTTCGGGCTCATATCACATAATGATTTCAAAGTGCAACTATCTTCCAAAGCACAGTGTCCTCCATAGCTGTCGGAATCACTCCTGGGTTTCTCAAAGCGATTCCTACGAACCTCCTTCGAGATTGTAGTCGGATCTTTTTTGAGATAGAGAGCGATGTCTTTGAAAAACAATCCGCGTTCCAGAGCGTTCTGAAT
The DNA here is from genome assembly GCA_045637605.1 of Pilosibacter sp. GTDB lineage: Bacteria > Bacillota > Clostridia > Lachnospirales > Lachnospiraceae > Pilosibacter. Next base: position 213 of record JAZTZT010000006.1, on the reverse strand, counting down.
ATAAATTCTGTCATCCAAAGTCAGATGTGTTCCGGTATGTTCTGTTATTCTAATCATGGTATCGATCCTTTCTGTGCGGAAAGATCTACCTGCAACAGATTATACTGGAACTACGTGCACAACTAACTTCCGATTTTTCACCTTCTACTGAAGTTATTTTTGCAATTTACAGAATTTTGTGGATAAACCCTATTGACCGAACATATGTTCTAG
>JAZTZT010000005.1:0-1763 GCA_045637605.1 Pilosibacter sp. | reverse complement strand
ATGTTGAGCTGTGTTGTAATGTCCAGTAAAATTGTACAAATAATAACAAACGCAAATACACTCTTATGCTCTGCTGTAAAGTTTGCAGTCTGGGTCAGAAAGCCCGGTCCTACCGCAGAGGTTGCCATTAAGAACGCTGCTCCCATGAGCGTTCCCAGATTGCTCTTCTTTTTCTTTTCCATTTTAAAATTTTCCCCTTATAGATTTGATAATCATTGTGATACCGAAAACAAAACGTCTTTTATTCTTAGTATCATGTATATAGCAGGCCGCCGTATCCCGAACTGCCTGCTTAATTCGGGGAAACAGCAAATAAACATATTTGTTGCGCTTTGACTGCTTCTGCAATCGGTTTTATTTCAGATTCTTAATTGTAATACCTTCAGAGATCAGAGTCTCACGGATATTCTTTACAAATTCCAGAGCTTTCGGGTTGTCACCGTGTACGCATACGGAATCCGCTTTGATATCAATGTCGTTGCCATTGATGGTCTCAACTTTTCCTTCTTTGATCATACGAACCACTCGCTTGATCGCCAGGTCTTTGTCTTTGATCATAGAACCCGGAAGTTTTCTGGAAACAAGAGTTCCGTCATCGTTGTAAGCACGGTCTGCAAATACTTCACTGGCAGCTTTTAAACCAACCTTTTCTGCTGCAGTGATCATCTTGGAACCTGCGAGACCCATAAAGATAATGTCTTTATCCACTTCATAAACGGCTTCACACATAGCAATCGCCAACTTCTCATCTACCGCTGCCATATTGTAAATTGCGCCGTGCGGTTTCACATGCTGGATCTTCATACCATAGCTCTGTGTGAATGCCATTAACGCGCCAAGCTGATATTTGATATATGCTTTCGCTTCTTCCGGTGTAACCGCCATATTTCTTCTGCCAAAGCCCATCAGATCCGGAAAACCCGGGTGTGCGCCAACGGCTGTACCAAATTCTTTTGCAAGAGCGATCGTCTTTTCCATTACCATCGGATCACCTGCATGCCATCCGCATGCTACGTTTGCGGAAGAAACATACTTTAAGATTTCCTCATCCATACCAAGAGTATAATTACCAAAACTCTCACCAAGATCACTGTTTAAATCAACAAAGTACATATATGTATACCTCCTTCTATTTTTCCCGAATCATCCCCCGGGCACATACCTTTTGGCGTCAGTTCCATATTGTTTTTACGGTTGTCCGACGCCTTATATGTACATTTTATACAACTGTCTAAGTCAAAGCAAGATATTTTTCACACTTTTGTTCATATTTTGTTCTTTCTAAGCAAAAAACGTGCGAAGACGCTCTGTGGGTGTGAGCATTTTCGCACGTTGTGTATTTTTGCACTTTATTGACTTCCCCGATCCAGTTTTCGCTTCATGGCAAATCTGCTGATACCAAGCAACTCCGCTGCTTTCGTCACATTGCCATTGCATTTCTTCAAAGCCTGCTCCATGTAAATCTGTTCCAGCGCCATAACCTCCTGCTCCAGGTCAACCGGACCGTCATTCAAGTCTTTGATTGTAAATGTTTCTCCCGTTCTCGCGTCCTCCCTCCAGTCCGGACGCCGAAATTCCACATGCTGTTCCAGCACATCACCGGCACTGAATAAGAAACACCGCTCGAATACATTCTTTAATTCGCGGACATTTCCCTTCCAGTCATAGAGCATCAGCTCCCGCATAAATTCCGGATCGATCTTACTGATTTTCCGACTGAACATCTGATTATAGTAATTCAAATAATATGCACAAAGAGCCGG
>JAZTZT010000004.1:0-2993 GCA_045637605.1 Pilosibacter sp. | reverse complement strand
GCCTCCGACTTAATACAAACGAGCTGCAATATCTCTATCTTTTTCTGTTACCCTTCCATTCTTTATAAGGGTTTCCTTCAAATAATTATCTGCCAAATTATATTTCGCCATATGATTCTTATAAATTGCTGCAATAATACTTTCCGTCTTTTGCATTGAACTTAGTGTTGAGTCTAATGTTTTTATAACTCTCTCTAATTGATCCATATCTTCTTTCCTCCGTAAGCGCTCCATAACAGAGTGCCTTGTAAAATAATCGAGAGCTGATCTCTCAGCTCCCGAAATGTCATCGTTTACATTCTGCCTGGACATTTTCCGACCAAGGCATCAAGTCTTCCAGATATTCCGGATGATTTCGCCAGTCGGTGTCTGGCATGTATAAAAGTAAATATTCAAGATAAGTAAATACATTGAGACCATTTGCCTTTGCGGTCTCCACGATACTGTATATAGCGGCCGATGCAGAAGCTCCTTTCGGAGTATCTGAAAACAGCCAGTTCTTGCGGCCAACCGTGAACGGGCGGATCGCATTCTCAGCAGCATTGTTTGAGATAGCAAGCCTTCCATCAAGGAGATAGTTCTCCATGTATGGTTTCTGATTTTTCGCATAAACGACTGCTTTTCCCAATGCAGAACCCTTTAAAACAGACAGTTTTTCAAGCCAACACCAAAAGGCATCAAGAACCGGTTTTTCCAGTTCCAGACGCTTGCAGTATCGTTCTTCCGGAGTAAGTTTTTTCAGACTGTCTTCGATATGAAGCAGCTGGTCGCAGTAATTCCTGCCGATCTCAGCATTGCTCATCGGAGCATCCGGAGATTGTTTCCCAGGGATCGCTTCCACGAACTTTCTCCTGAGATGAGCCCAGCAGCCGCACCGGATGATATCTTTTAACTTATTGTAGCCGGAAAATCCATCCGAATGCACATAACCTTTGAAATCTTTCAGGTATGCAGCTGCATGATCACCGTTTCTTGATGGCTGGTAGTCATAAAGGATGATCGGAGATTTCTCGTCTTCTCCAGAACGATAGAGCCACATATAAGATTTCGTCTGCGGTTTCTTGCCGTCCTCTTTGAGCACTTGGACCGGAGTTTCATCACAATGAACGATATCACGTTCCAGTAACTGCTTTCTGAGATAGTCCGTTACTGGCATCAGATAATCTTCGGAACAGCGGATGATCCAGTTTGCCATCGTTGCACGGCTTAAGGACAGTCCCATCTGTTCCCAGTCTTTTTCCTGACGATAGAGCGGAACGCTGTTCACGTACTTCTGATACATGACATTGGCCACGGAACTCGGAGATGCCAGAGAGTGGTTCATCAGAGAAGTTGGAGTCTCGGCTTTCTTGATATAAGGACGATCGGTACGTTTGCATTTCGGACATTCGTAGGAATAGCGGATATAACGCACGATCTGAAGTTTTGCCGGAATGTATTCCAGTTCTTCACGAACAATCTCTTTTCCTAGAACTTTCAGGTGTGTTCCGCACTGTGGACAGTCCAGATCTTCTTCTGCGCATTCACAAGGGATCTCACGAACAGGAAGATCTTTGATCAGTTCTTCGCGTTTCGTTTTCGGATTTGTACGAACGTAACCCTTAACCGATTTTTTGATCGGTTCGACTGCGTTCGGATCCGCTTCTGTTTCAGCCTCGTTAAAAAGAGAGAGCTGTCCCGGGATCTGTTTCTTTGGAGTCTTTTCGCTGGAAGAACCAAACTTCTCTTTACGAAGAAGAAGGACCATCTCAGTGAGATTATTTACCTGGTTCTGAAGGTTCTGTATCGTGTTTTCAAGGTGCTCAATGTAGGCATCTTTCTCGTTCATTACTGGTCATTTCCTTATCTTTTGATAGGTTTATTATACCACAAAAATGGGCAAAAAGCCAGTAAACACAAGGGTTTCTGCCACTTTCCGGACTAACAGACAGATGCTGTTTCTGCCAGTCTGATCGCTGTTTTCTGTTCTAGTTCCAGACCTTCCATGAGCCATCGGAACTGTTGCCATGTGATCGGTCTTACTTCTTCCTGGGAACGTGGCCAACGGAATGTACCGTTTTCCAATCTCTTGTAAAAGAGAATGAAACCGTCACCTTCCCAGAGCAGAGCTTTGAACCGGTCACGCCTTTTTCCACAGAAGAGAAAAAGAGCCGGCGCAAACGGATCCATCCGGAACTGTTGCTGAACAAGGGCTGCAAGTCCATCGATTGATTTTCTCATATCCGTGTAGCCACAGGCAATGTAAATGTCTCTGGCAACCGTGATATCGCCTAACATATATTTCTCAGTGCCAGGAGCACCGCCTCCACGGTCTGCTGAGAAGTACCGTTACGCACCTCGATGGTTGCTGCAGGAAGATGAATAATCACCGCCGCCTGAAGATCCGGAACCGGAGTCTGAACTTCCAGTTTTTGAAAAGCTACCGGCTTTTCCGGTTCTTTAACCGGAACAGGAAGAGACTCACAGATTTCTTCGCGAAGGCGACGTAAATTTCTATAGTATGTCTGTTCGCAAATGTGATTTGCTTTGCACCAGTCTCGCACAGACATACCGCTGGACTGACACTCGGATATCAGTAATTTCCAGCGTTCTTTGCGGACTTGATTTTTAACGATAGTAACTTGATCCATGCGATACCTCCACTAACATTACTGTACATCACTATATCTAGCATTGCTGTACAGATAGTTTGTAATAGTATCTCATGGATTATGATTAGAAGAAAGGCACTGTTTTATCGTGCGCTTACTATTAAAACTTACTATAAAGTAGTTGTTCAAACGCGAAGTCAAGTTGGTACTTTAGTGTTTTGGAGTGCCCATTTGCTTTGAAAAACGTCCGCTATGAAACACATCAATGTAGTTTTCTTACGAAATATAATAGAGTTAATGCATGGGTAACTACTAAGCATTAACTCTATTTTTGGGGGTCTTAACAACTGTGGTGATTGGTTATCGAAAGATTATTTGTTTGGATTGACAGGCCTATACATA
>JAZTZT010000003.1:0-7679 GCA_045637605.1 Pilosibacter sp. | reverse complement strand
GCTCCATAAGTTCTTCATCGCGGTTGCCCTTAAGAACTTCATCGATCTGGTACTCAGACTGATATTTGTAGTAAAGCTCCAGATAGTTTGCAAAATCCTTGGAGATCTTTGCATGCTGGATGTACTGTTTTACAACATCTCTGTCACAGGTAAGACCAATGCGCTCATATACTTCCAAGAATCTGGACAGATCTTCCCATCCACGCGGTGTTGCAAAGATCTTGCCATCTACGGTTGTTTCTACCTGGTAGAAATAGTGCGGCTTCGCTGTCAGGTAAGAAATGATCGCCGGATGGATCTCTGCCAGCTTCGCATACTCTTTCCATACACCAAAATCTGCTTCCACATCGATCTTTTTTACACGGTCCAGAGTTGCAATATCGAAATCTCTTACGGATTTGTTGTACTCCGGCGGGTTACCTGCTGCTGCGATGATCCAGCCGTCCGGAATCTTATGGTTACCAAATGTTTTGTACTGTAAGAACTGAAGCATCGCCGGTGCCAGTGTCTCAGATACACAGTTGATCTCGTCGATAAAAAGGATACCCTCTTTCAGTCCTGTCGCTTCCATCTTATCGTAAATAGCAGCTACGATCTCACTCATTGTATACTCTGTGACATGCTTCTCTTCGCCACCGTAATTCTTCTGAGAAATAAACGGAAGACCAATGGCACTCTGACGAGTGTGGTGGGTGATCGTATAAGATACCAGACCGATCTGGCATTCTCTTGCCACCTGCTCCATGATCTGTGTTTTACCGATACCTGGCGGTCCCATTAACAGGACCGGTCTCTGTCTCATGGACGGAATCTCGTATTCACCATGACTGTCCTTTGTAAGATACGCTTTGATCGTATTTTTTATCTCATCTTTCGCTCTCTTAATATTCATTCTAATTCCCTCTTTGCTCTTACCACTTTGTTTCTTTCACTTCTTCACCGATCTCTTCCGGTGAAAGAATGATCTTGATCGCCCACGGCGGAACATCCAGATCGTTGTAATTTTCCTGCATAAACACAAATGCCACATCGTAGATCGGCATCTTCACCGGGAAAATTCCGTAACCGTCGGTAAAGTAGATCAGACCTTTTAAATTTTTAAACTTCTGCGCCTTGACCATGCGATCCACATGAACACACGCCGGCCTAAAGTCCGTTCCACCATAACCATGAAGCTCCAGATTGTCCATGTATCTGCGCAGATCTTCCTCTTTTTCGATCAACACATCTTCCTGGACCTGATCGTCACACTGGATGATGTGAATATTTACTTTCTTGAAGAAACTCTCCGATTGGGAAAGTACGGAATACGTCTCTTCCAGGAACTTTTTCACCAGATCGCCGGAACAGGACATGGACGTATCGATAACGATAACAAAATCCTCAATCCTTCGGATCTCCTTGGTCTCCATCGGTTCGATCAGTGGCATATTTCCGTACAGTTCCATTCCGTAGTGGTAGAATACGTAGTCAAACGCATCCGGATCCACCTGAACCGTTTCTTTTAATACAGAGAATTTTCTTAAAAACTCTTTATAGTTATAGCGCTCTCGGTTTTCCACTGCCAGCTGACTCATCAGGTCTTTATCGTCGTCTGATGCCTCGTTGGCAAAAGCCTCCATCTCCACCTGCATCTTCTCGCGCTTGTCGTCCCAGTCCTCTTTTTTGTTACGGACCTGGTTCGGCTGCGGCGGTTTCTCGTCTTTTCCCCACTTACAGTGGTCATCGCGGAAGAACTCTGCCGAAAAACGACGGTATTCTTCTTCTGTCAGATTCAGTTCCTGCAGCGCCTTATATACGCTCTCTGCGTTAAATACAGAGATTTTCTTTTCCAAACGTCCATACATGTCTCTTCTTGTGGAAGAAAGCGGTAAGTGGACACACAAGCGGTACAGGCTGTCGATGATGGACTCAACAGCAATATCACATGCCAGGTTCCAGTAATCCTCTGCCCTCTTTTTGCGATTCCAGATATGGCAGAACAGACAGTGCAGAACTGCGTGCAGATACGTGCGGTTTACCAGAACACGACTCTTTTTATACATGCGCGCCAGAGTAGCCGGCTCAAAATACAGACCGCTTCCATCGGTCGCGATCCCTCGTACCGACAGGTCCGGGGCAAAATAAAGGGAACTTAGTGCCACATCCAGAAACCGCATGGACAGATAGATTTCATTTCTGGCATTCCTTAAAATATCCAGACAGACGGAAATAAATTCCTCCTGGTCCACGCGCTCATTGTAAATGGGGGATACATATCTCTCATGTTCCTGCATGGCTCCATTCCTCCTTCTATCAATACTTTGAATCATTTACTGATTCATATCTAAAAATCAAATGCAAACTTTTTCTTCTTCGCCGGATATAATCTCCGTTTCAGATCCAACAATACGCCGGAAGCTTCTGCCAGTTTTTTCTTGGAAGACTCCTCAATCAGGCGTTCCATATCTGCCTCGGACAGACACCAGGTCTCATCCACCTTTGCCTCACCGTAGTTACCTGCCACCCAGCGAAAATACTCACCGTTATTCATATGGCTCAGTAATACTTCACAAAGATGTTCCTTCAGGTATGCTTCGTATGCTTCCTTTGCAGATGCGGTCACTCCATGCGGGAACATCAGACGATTGATCGCTGTTTCCGATGCATTCGCCACTGTTTCTTCGATGACTTCATGGAAGAATACTTTGTCATATTTATCATACTGGATTTTCTTGTCAATGATGCAATAGCGGTATTTCTGACCGGTTCCGTGAATACTGAAACTTAAGTTTCTCGCCGGAGAGTTCTCAATAGATTCATCATAGAACTCCGGAAATACGACACGGGCAATCTCTTTCTCTCCGCCCTGTCCGTCCGGTACAATGCAATGTACGATAAGGCGGTCAATGATCTCCGTTACAAAATCACGGATCGCAGATTTTTCATCTGCTCCCATATGAATATACAGTTCTCGGATCCCTCTGCAGCCGTTGAATATTCCGCCGCCAATCTCTCTGGTCTCTGCATAGAAATGCAGGGTTCGCAGTTTTTCACAGTTGTAAAAGCCATAGCGTCCGATCCTGCGCAATGTCTTCGGAAGATATACTTCTTTAATATCCAGTCTTGCCAGTGCGCGGTCCTCTAACTCCGTTACCGGAAGTCCGCCGAGGGTATCCGGAACGACACAGACTGCACCCGTATCCAATGCTTTGATGATGGCAGCTCCGCCATTTTTTTCTACAAATTCAAATCCATTTTCTATCATAATTATCTACCTGATCACATGCAAAAATAGCAGGAACCGGCCTTTTTATCAAAAACCTGTCCCTGCTAATTATTTTAACTGATTATACGTTTTTCATCAAGTCTTACAAAGCTTTTTCATCGCACTGAATCGATAGTAATAAATTACAAATGCAATCGACGTCGCACTCCAGCTCAGCGGATAGCTGAATAATGTTGTGAAGAGGTCCGGACGGATCACGCCTGCTGTAAAGATCCATACGACACGAAGAATGCATGTACCCACACAAATGATCAGCATAGGAATAAATGCATCACCAATACCACGCAGAGTACTCGGGAATACATTTACGCATGCGTAGCAGAACCAGAACGGCGCCTGGAACTTGATGATCATCATACTGTCTGCCAACACCATCGGATCATCTGTGAATAATGCACTGATCGCCGTACCGAATGTATAAACAGCGGCTGCCAAGATCGCAGTGGCTGTCAATGTCATTCCCAGACCCACATAGGTTCCTTTTTTCAATCGATCAATCTTTCCAGCTCCAAAGTTCTGACCAGCAAACGTTGTAATAGAGATGCTCAGTGCATCCATTGTCATCCAGAAAATACCGTCGATTTTTCCGAATACTGCCCACGCAGCGATCGTATCGGTTCCGAATCCATTGATATTTGCCTGGATCACGATATTGGACACCGAATACATCACCGACTGCATACCTGCCGGAAGTCCGATCTGAATAATCTTTTTTAAGATCATCTTGTCCATCTTAAGCGCTTTGATCTCGAAGCGGTAAGACTCCTTTGAGCGCATCAGTGTGATCAGCACCAGCGTTGCTGCCATTGCCTGAGAAAGGATTGTCGCAAGAGCTGCTCCTGCCACTTCCATTTTTAAGATCACAACAAACAAAATATCCAGCACAATGTTAGTCAAACATGCGCAGATCAGGAAAAACAGCGGACGTTTCGAATCGCCGACTGCACGGAGGATCGCTGCACCCATATTGTAGAGCAGGTTTCCGATCACACCCATGAAATAGATGCGCATATAAGTAACCGAATAGTCAATGATCTCTTCCGGGGCACCCATGGCACGAATCGCTGCCGGTGCAAAGATCTGGCCAATGATCAGCAGACAAACACCGCCGCCAATCGCCAGACAGAACGCCGTGTGCACGGACTTTTTCACCATCTCCGCATTTCCGGCACCATAATACTGAGAAACCACAACGGAAGATCCAGAGGACATACCTACAAAAAATCCTACCAGAAGATTGATTAATGTTCCTGTCGTTCCGCCTACCGCAGACAAAGCCTCTTTACCTACAAAACGGCCTACAATGATCGCATCCGCCGTATTATAAAGCTGCTGAAAGAAGGTTCCAAACAAAATCGGAAAGAAGAAGATCAGGATCTGCTGCCAGATGACACCTTCCGTAATTCCATTTTTCTGTACCGCTACTTCGCGATTTCTACTCATAATTCCCACCTATATATTCCTTGTGAAAACATAGGGGATATTACGCCGCCTCCGACCATAACATCCCCTGTTGAGTTTCTTCAGTCAACTATACGTTTTATAACATATGTGCACGCAGGAATTCTGCACTCTGTGCGCAAAGATACGCCGGCGGAATATCAAGGATTGTCTTACATCCGCTCATACCTTCCTGTTTCATGCGATATGCAGCTCTTGCACACGCTGCGATCACGGAAGAAGTAAACTCCGGATTGGAATCCAGTTTTAAACTATACTCGATCACATGATTGTGCTCCAGATTCCAGCCAGTCTTACCGCTGCGGATCACGAAGCCGCCGTGCGGAAGTGCAGAATGGTCACGTTTCATCTCTTCTTCTGTAATAAAATGAACCGTTGTGTCGTAATCTGCAAAATAAGCCGGCATTGTCACGATATCGTGCTCGATCTGTGCAAGGTCAGCACCTTCTTCTGCCACTACGAAACACTCACGTGTATGCTTCTCTCTTGTGATCAGGTCCGGTGTCTCGCCGCCGCGGATTCTCTCAAGGGCACTGTCTACCGGAATTGTATACTGTCTGCAGTCTTTAACACCTGCCACACGACGAACTGCGTCGGAATGACCCTGGCTCACGCCCTTGCCCCAGAATGTATAATCTTTTCCGTTCGGAAGCACTGCGTTTGCATACACACGGTTCAGGGAGAACATACCCGGATCCCAGCCAGCGGAGATCACAGCCACATTGCCACCCGCTTTTGCTGTCGCGTCAACATTTGCGAAATGCTCCGGAATCTTAGAGTGATTGTCAAAGCTGTCTACTACAGTAAAATACTTTGCATACTCCGGTGTCTGTACCGGAAGGTCAGTCGCACTGCCACCGCAAAGGATCAGTACGTCCACTTCATCTGCATGATCTTTCGCCTCATCGGCATGATATACGGAAACGCCCTCGGTCAGGATCTTTACAGTCGCCGGGTCACGTCTTGTAAACACTGCTGCGAGCTCCATATCCGGGTTATTTTTCACTGCGCACTCAATGCCGCGTCCCAGATTGCCATAGCCCATAATACCAATTCTGATTGCCATCTCTTACTACCTCCATGTTGTCTACAATCTGCTATCATTTTAGCAAGCTAAAGGAAGAGTGTCAATCAAATTTTCTTTACGGATGTCTCAAGCCTTCCCACTGATCTCGTCTCGGAATCGGAATGCTCACCCCCAATATGATCTTTACAAGCCATACAAAGAATATTAAAACAAGAACCGGTATTACGCAGGACGTTACTAGCAGTACAGCCAGCGCTTCTAAATAGTGATTCAGAACATTTTCTATCTTGTCTGTCGCAACTGTAACGGTATCTGATACTTTTGAAAGTAATTCCGAAAACAGATTTCCTTTCTTCTCCTCTTCCTTTGCTGCACTGAGTTCTGCGTCTTCCTCAATCTCCTCTGTCGTCTCCAAGGCCAGATCGATGGTGCTCTGGATCGAGGAGTTGTACGTCTTTTCGATCAAATTGGAAACTCCCACACTGGCTGGGATCACCAACACGATCGCACAGCCAAACACTGCCAGCTTTGTCGCGATCTGTTTCATCAAATGGCTCCGCGAGAGAATTCCTATCGCGCAGATTGCACATGCCAGCGGAACCAGCACTTTAAATGCTGCGTATCCGGTGATCGTTACCAAATATTTTTCTAGATAGATCGCACTAAGCACCAGCAAAAAATACGTACTCAAATCTGCCAGTTTCTCTGCGATCGGTGTCGCTACGTCTCCCGGTATCATCGTGATCGCCGATGAGACTCCGATTGATGAGAGCGACAATTTCATTACTGTTTCTCTTGTCTCCTCCAGATGCTCGATCGTTTCTCTGTGTGTTTCCGGCGACGATGCATAGTCCGCTACGACGAAAAACGAAAACCATGCGATCACTCCCAGTATCGCAATGAGCACCAATGGTTTCCAATAACCTTCCATCTTGTAGTTCATTCGCTTCCACTCCTTTCAAAACTGCAACTTCGTTATGGATCAAGTTCTCTTTTTTGTCAGTAAGTCCCTTGTACCATCTATTTTACGCATTCCTCAAACAATTTCAACGGACCAAAAAGCGAAATAGCGCAGGCTATTGGGGAACATTTACCCCAATTTCCTACGCTCTTTTCTCATAAAATATACTACTACAATCGCTGTTATGATTTCTGATACCGTAACTACGATCCAGATTCCGTTTACACCCAAAATAGCCGGAAGCACGAATACCAGAATACTGTTTAATGCAATTCCACGCATCACAGTAATTATAAGCGACAGTTTTGGCCTTACAATCGCCTGGAAATAAGTTCCGCAAATGATATTCCATTCGCTGAACACGAAATTTATAAAATATAATTTGATCGCCGGAACTGCCATAGCAAGAATCTGCTCCGTCGGAACGAGGAACAATTTCGCGATCGGCACCGGAATCAGGAATCCGGAAGCTGTAAACAAAACTCCTGCTGCCATGGCGGTGCTTAAACCAAGGTTGCGACTGTCACGTACACGGTCCATAGTTCCAGCACCATAGTTTGCGGAGATCATCGGCTGCGCTGCCTGCGCGATACCATTGGACAGGGACGTTACCACCAGCGCCACGTTGCTGATGATTCCATAAACGACAACACCGATATCGCCCACATATTTGAGAAGCTGCAAATTGAACAGCAGCATAACCATACCACTGGAAAGCTCCATAATAAAGCTTGGCATACCATTTACAAGTACATCCTTGCATTTTCTCAGACTGATCTCTCGTCCTAATTTCAGATGATTGTCTGCTTTCAGAAAATGGCTGCCAAGGATCATGATCGTCAAGAGTGTACCTACCACTGTCGCCAGTACAGCTCCAGCCATACCCCAATGGAACATGTAAATAAAAATATAATCCAGCACTACATTCGTGACACCGCCGGCTACGACACCGGTCATCGCCA
>JAZTZT010000002.1:0-35207 GCA_045637605.1 Pilosibacter sp. | reverse complement strand
ATCGTAAAAGAAGAAGACCTTGCTGAGTTCGCAGATATCTTCTGTGAGAAGAATGTATTTGAGATCGAAGATTCCGAGTACTACCTGACAAAAGCAAAAGAAATGGGTTTCAAATTAAAAGTTCATGCAGACGAGATCGTATCTCTCGGCGGCGCTGAGCTGGCTGCAAGAACGGGAGCTTTCTCTGCAGACCACCTTCTCAAAGCTTCTGACGAAGGTATCAAGCAGATGGCTGAAAGCGGTGTGATCAGCACACTTCTCCCGGCAACTGCATTCTGCTTAAAAGAACCGTTTGCACCGGCAAGAAAGATGATCGAAAGTGGCTGTGCTGTTGCTCTCGCATCTGACTTAAATCCGGGCAGCTGCTTCACAAACAACATTCCGCTTCTTGTTGCTCTCGGCTGCATTTACATGGGCATGACAATTGAAGAAGTAATCACAGCGCTTACGATCAACGGCGCTGCAGCTGTTGACCGCGCAGACACGATCGGAAGCCTGGAGCCGGGCAAAAAGGCAGATATCATCTTCCTGAAATTCCCGTCTATCCACTTTATGCCGTATCATTCCACAATCAACTTAGTGGAGACTGTAATTAAGAACGGTGAAACTGTATATCATAAAGAATGGTAATAAATATGGGAGGAAAACCAAATAGGTTCTCCTCCCTTTTATTTTCTGTTATTTATCTTTCGGCAAATACACTCTCAGCACCACAATACTGATCACGGTAAGTACCGCTACTCCGACGTAAGCCGGAACATAACTTCCGCATACATCGTATGTACGGCCGGTGATCACCGGAGCAAGAGCACTTCCAAGGTTTGTCGCAACTGTCAGCTTACTGTAAATAGAGTTGTAATCTTTCATGCCGAAAATATTCTGAACGATGATCGGCATACACACAGCACCAAAGGAACATCCAAGACCAACACCAAGAACGATGAACACCAGCGCAATCGGGCTGGTACAGAAGATCATTGCGATCGTTCCGGCCAGTGTACAAGAGCAGGCGATCGTAACCGCTTTTCTGTTTCCCAGTCTATCAAACATTCTGCCAAGAGTAACCTTACCAATTGCCAGAGCGCCCATGGAAACCGAAGTCATGAGAGCTGCAAACGTCACACTATAACCACAGTCACTCAGATGTGGTGCAAGGGTCGGATAGAACGCCATGATCGCCATAACCATACTCACGCTGCAAAACATAACAGCCCAGAAGACCGGCATTCGAAGAGCTTCAGCAAATGTATAGCCTTCTTTGTTTTCTGCCGGGACCACACCTGCCTGTGCAGCCTGCTCCCGTGCGATACGCTCTGCCTCTGCTTCTTCCCAGCCATACGGTTTCAGACCTTTGTCCGCTGGCTTTTCACGAACGATCAGGATTACAGGCGGAACCACGAGAACAAACATAATCGCTGCAAGAACAAAATATGTCATTCTCCATCCGATGTGAATGATCAACTGGCTGCTGAGAGTATTCATGACCATTCCGCCGATACCGGTTCCCATGGATGCAAGACCGATCGCCAGACCGCGGTTCTTCAAAAACCAGTTTCCGATAATGTAATTAAATACCGCCATGGAAATAATGTAGAAAAACGGAGTGATCGCAATCGAGATAATGTAACCCATCCAGATTTCCTGCATCAAACCATAACACGCATAGATGATCGGCATTACTACCGCACAGAGGCACATGGACTTGTGAAGATGAATCCTTTTAGAAAGACTTCCCCAAAGCATGGCAAAAAACATCTGAGAAAAGGAAAATACGGTCTGGACCAGACTCATCTGCTGTCTGGTAATTCCCATATCCGCACAAACCGGTTTCATGAACTGACTAAAACAGTTATTAACCACACCGGTAGTCATTGCAAGGCAGATGCATCCGACCGCAACGATATACCAGCCATAATAGATTTCTCTTTTTTTATCCATAACGAAACCTCAGGGAGAGCCAAAAGACTCTCCCTTGTATTATTTTATACGCCCAGTTCCTCAAATACTGCTGTCAGAGCCTCTTTTACAGAACCTTCCTGCAGTACGTTGTGAAGGTTGCAGTACTCAAGAAGCTTGAAGTAACCCATAGAACCACCTGCCTGGCAAAGCTTGTAGTAGTTGTCCCAAGCTGCCTTGCGGTCTTTCTGCATCTGTGTATAGAACTCGAATGCACCGATCTGAGCCATTGCATAATCTACATAGTAGAACGGATACAAGAAGATGTGCTGTTTCTGCATCCAGAAACCGCCCTGCTCTAAGAACTCATTTCCGTCATATGCTCTCCACGGCATATACTCTTTCTCGATTTCATGCCATGCAGCTCTCCACTCCATCGGAGTCATATCCGGATTCTCATATACTCTGTGCTGGAACTCGTCTACACTTACCAGATACGGAATCTTCATAAGAGCGTCTGCAAGATGATCTTTTCTGTACTCCTCTGCCTTCTCGCCAAAGAAGCTCTCCATCCACGGATATGTCCAAAGTTCCATACCCATAGAATGAATCTCGTTGATCTCACTTGTGGAATGGCAAAGTTCCGGTGTCGGCTGGAATTTTGCAGCTGTAAAGCCTGCAAATGCATGTCCCGCCTCATGTGTGAGAACGTTTACATCCGCATCTGTACCATTGAAGTTAGAGAAGATGAACGGAGCATGGTAAAGCGGAAGGGATGTGCAGTAGCCGCCTACACGCTTGCCCGGTTTTGTCTCCAGGTCGAACAGATCATATTCTACCATAAAGTCAAAGAACTCGCCTGCTTCCGGAGCCAGCTCGCGGTACATTTCCTGTGCTTTGCCTACCATGTAGTCACGGCCGCCGATCGGCATTGCGTTACCATTTGGATTTGTAATATTCTCATCGTAGAAGTAAAGTTTCTCAACACCGAGTCTTTCTCTCTGTCTGTCATACAGTTCTACACAAGCCGGAACGATCACTTCACGAACCTGTTTACGGAATACTTCCAGTTCCTTCGCTGTGTAATCATATCTGCGGCGTGTTAAGTAACCCATTGGTGTGAAGCTGTCAAAGCCAAGTTTCTTTGCCATACCAACACGGATCTTTACTAATTCAGCATAGATCTCGTCGATCTGCGGAGCAATAGACTCGAAGAGAGCTGCCCATGCCTCGAATGCACCCTTACGGATCTCACGGTCTGTGCTCTTCATATACTTTAAGAGACCGTAGATTGTGCATGTTTCGCCATTGAACTCAATGGATGCTGCTGCAACTGTCTTGGAATACAGGTTTGCAAGGTCAGCCTCTTTTACCATATCTTCTACAACAGCTTCGCTGGATAACAGCTGCTGTGCTTCGATATTCTGGATCACGATGGAACCAAATTCTTCCTCAAAATCTTTTTTGAACGGAGAATTCAGGATCACGCCACCCATCTCTTTTACAACGATTCCGTATTTCGGCATCTGTGCATTGAAAAATGCCTTTTCTGCCGCATAATATTCGTCAAGCATATTGATTGTGTTGCGGATATGGGCAACCTGCTGAGAAGTTGTCACCTCGATATCTACCTGCACATAATCCATATATGCATTTTTAAATTCCTCGTAAGTTTTTGCATTTTTTAAAATCTCGATGTCAGCCTTTACTCTGGCCATCACTGCGTCCATATCCGGGCGAACATACTGAAGATCTGCGAATTTTACCATGATATTATTTACCCCTTTCATCTTGTTCAGTGCGATATTACATTTCACTGCACGCAACATCATGCTTTTTCAGAAACTGTTTTACACTTTCATCCCACTCTCGTTCCAAGGTCTTATCCATCGTAAAAATATTTAAGGATGTTCCTGTCACGATAGTCATCTCATTATTCTCATAAAGAACGTTAAGATAAAGTCCCCCAACCGAATCCGGAGACATACCCGGAACCCGGCTTTCCACAAACTTTTCTTTTCCGTCAGGCGAAAGCATAAATACGATTCGGAAACTCTCCGGTAAACGTTTTCCTTTGATCAGAGAAAAGCAAAACGGTTTCAGAACTTTCCATGCGGAAAACTCTTCAATCTGGTTCTCTTCCAACTCTTCGTCAGAATAGTATCCGTGACGAACACGACCATCGATCGTGAAGCTGTTGAATGTTGTAATATTCGCTTCCCTCACTAAAAAACGGTCAAACAATTCGCCTAAAAATAAGCCAGATGTAAACGTTTTCTGTTCCTCAATCTTTAACGCTACCATATGGGTTCCTCCTTCAAGTCTCCAACTTTTATTGTACACCAAATGGAAGAAATATACAAGAAAAAGCCGGTCAAATTGACCGACTTTCTCATTACTGTCCTTCAATATGATTCACAATGATCGTTTCATAAATTTCAAAGAAATCTGCACCTACTAACGGACAATCTTCTAACTTTAAGGACTCCCAAAATGCTTTATCCTCTGTCAGCGGATGCTCTGATTTGTACATCTGATAGGATACATGGAACGCTTCATTTTTCTTTTCCTGGATCATCGTTTCTTTTCTCACTTTTGTAGCTTCTTCATTGTAATCATCCAGACACTTTAAAATGTAATAGTTCCCGGAATCTTCCACGATCCCGCTAATCTCTTCCTGCTTCAGCCCATAGGCTGCCTTCTCATATTCCTCACCCATAAGTCCATAAAAAACCTGTTTTTTTACTTCTTCGTTTTCGGAATATTCTTTCGCAAGGGAATAGAAATCAGCGCCCTCTTCCATGACTTTTGCAAGTACTTCTCCTGCTTCTTCCACAGTAGATAACTCAATCTGAGCAACCTCGATCACTTTTGCTTCACTGTCGCTAATCTCCAGATTCATACTTTCCGTTAACTGTTCTACCAGTTTCTCTGCAATCCAGTAGTCTGTATACAGTGTACTTACATCTTCTTTTGTCAGTTCAAACTCTGCCGCATGATTGCTGCCAAGTGCCTCAAAATATCGCTCTGAAGCTTCTTTTACCAGCTCATTCTCACGACTGGTCAATTCGATTTTTTGTTCTTTCGCCATATTGCTCATCGTCTTTAACTCAATCAAAAAATCATGAACCTGCGACAGCAAAACGGTTTCAAATGTTGTTCCCTTGTCATCCACCGCTGCACTCCAAAGCTCTTCCGTATAAACGTCCTCATAGCGCAGACGTTCTGTAGAGAGGATGACCATGGTTTCCGGTTTTCCATATTCTTTTTCTTCTTTCCTTATCGGTGTCAGTGTCTCAGCCACACTGCAGCCGGAAAGCATCATGACAGCCACTGTCAGTAATGACAGACCTGCATGCAAAACTGTTTTCTTCTTTTTCATGCAAACATCCTCTGTTCTCATGTATCTGTTTTATTTTAAGAGCAGCTTCATAATCTTCATCGGTCCTTGATTCACATTGGAGTCTGCCATAAATCTGGCTCTCTCCTTGACCTCCGGTCTTGCATTCGCCACTGCAAAACTATAGTATGCCTGCTCCAACATTTCCATGTCATTCATCTGGTCACCAAAAACCATGGTCTCTTCCGGTAAAATTCCCAATTCTTCCTGCAAAGTTTTTAAAGCAACACCTTTGCTCAAGGCCGGATCAAACACGTCCACCCACTGATGTCCTGCAAATGTCACCTTGCAATGGCTTCCGTATTTTTCTTTCAGTCCTTCTGCCACTTCCTCCGGAACACCGTCCATAATGCATCCTGCCACTTTTAAGATCGTATCATCCAATTCTAAGAGATTATCAATTTGAACGACCTTATTGCGATATCCCTTCTCGATCCAGTCAATAAATCTCTGATCCTTTGACTGTGTATACACACAATCTGCTGCATCAAACATGACCTGCATTCCTGCCTGGTACATATCTTCTGCAATCTCTGCAGCCAGTTTTTTATCGAAATCCGTAAAGAATTTTTTCTTTCCTTCATATTCTAAGTAATAACCATTTCCGGATATCAGATATACATCATCCTGTACCGGTCCGAAAATATGTTTCATACTGCCCACAGGTCTTCCACTGGCACCTACAAATGCGATTCCCTGCTCTTTTAACTGATGGATCACTTCATAAAGCTCCGGATGTAAGGAGCTGGAGCCGTCTACGACAAGAGTTCCATCCACATCCGATGCGATCAACTTGATCATATTCTTTTTCTCCTTAAAAGTTTTTCAACTCCTGATACACCATGCTGATCGGAAGTCCCATCACGTTCGCATAGGACCCCTTCAGGCCTTTGATATATCTTCCAAAAAATCCCTGAACTGCGTACGCACCGGCTTTATCCATCGGTTCTTCACTGTTTGCGTACTCCAAAATTTCTTCTTCGGTCATCGGGTATACTTCTACATCCGTCGCGTCAAAGAAGTTACGAACCATATCTTCGGCTCCGTTTTCCCCCTTCAGTACCATGCACACACCAGTATAAACCTGATGTGCACGGCCTTCGATGCTGCGGATCATCTCTGCCGCCTCTTCGTGATCATGCGGCTTACCCAAGATTCTTCCATCCACAGCCACAACCGTATCAGAACCGATCACCAGTGTTCCCTCCGGCTGATCCTTAGCCACATCCTCCGCCTTCTGTCTGGAGAGTTCCATCACCACTTCTCCCGGTTCAGAAGAAGTAACCACTTCTTCTACATGGCTTACGATTACCTCTGGTTCAATTCCGATCTGTCGAAGAAGTTCCAGCCTCCGCGGGGATGCGGAGGCCAGAACGATATTATGAAATTTAACAAATTCCATAGTTTCCCTCTTTGTTTTCGTATAAATTTATTTTACAAATTTGAAATCCTCTTTATCTTTCATAGAAAGAACAAAGGCTTTCAATAATTCTTTCGCGTATTCTGCATCCTGCAGATCGATCAGTTCCACAGCACTGTGCGCTGCACGGGACGGAATGGAAATACCACAGGTCGGTACACCTTTTCCTGCGTGCTGCATCTCTCCCGCATCGGTACCGATTCCCACAAGGATCTCTACCTGATATGGAATGTTATTCTCTTTTGCTACATTCTGCAAGAATTTACGCACCGGAACACTGGCCAACAGACTTGCATCCATTGCTTTAATTCCAGGTCCCTTGCCAAGACATACTGTTTTGTCCATCATTGCTTCCGGAGTATCACTGGCAGCAGTCGTGTCTACAGATAGAGCCACATCTGGTCTGATTCCGTGGGAAGCAGAACGTGCACCGCGGAGACCAACTTCCTCCTGAACAGAGAATACACCATAGACAGTTCCATGTACCTGGCTGAAATCCACTTCTTTTAACATCTTTGCAAGGATCGCACAGCCGACTTTATCATCAAATCCATGACCGACTGCACGGTTCTGACCAATCTCACGGTATGGGGAACCCCAGACGATCGGATCACCCACCTGAACCCCCATGGCCTCAGCTCCGGCTTTGTCACGGGCACCGATGTCGATATAGAGTTCCGTGTACGGACGCACTCTCTCAGCATTGTCAAATCTGCGCATGTGTGCAGAAATAAAACCGATCACACCATAGAGTGGACCATTGTCAGTACATACAAGTACCGGTTCAGCCGGAAGAATACGGTCATCATTGCCTCCCAGCTTTTCAAAGCGGATCAAGCCACTCTCTTCAATTTTCTTTACGATGAATCCCACCTCATCGCTGTGAGCTGATACCATCAGCACCGGGCCCGGATGAGCACCCTCTTTTTTCACGATCAGGTTACCGATTCCATCGATTTCCCAGGAGTCAACGTTGTTGCAAAGATAATCACGCAGATAGCGGATCACATCCTGCTCATGTCCGCAGGCGGAAGGAATACCAACCAGTGTTTCAATCAGTTTCTTCATCTTTTTGTTTCTCCTTTTTCCTTCATATTTTCCGATTGCCAGGCATCGGAAATAACATCAAAAGGGGAGCACCACAAAATAACTCTCCATGGCCTCCCCTTTCAAAATTCAAAATTAATTAGAATGCAAGCTTCTCGTCGAAGTAGTTCTTAAGCTCAGCGATCGGAATACGAACCTGCTCCATAGTATCTCTGTCACGTACTGTAACAGCGCCATCTTCAGCAGACTCGAAATCGTATGTTACGCAGAACGGAGTACCGATCTCATCCTGTCTTCTATATCTCTTACCGATGTTTCCTCTGTCATCAAACTCACAGTTGTAGTGCTTGGAAAGCTCTGCAAAGATTGCCTCTGCACCTTCGTTGAGTTTCTTGGAAAGCGGAAGTACAGCAACCTTAACCGGAGCAATTGCCGGATGGAAATGAAGAACTGTTCTTACATCGCCTTCATTGATCTCTTCCTCATCGTAAGCAGCGCAAAGGAATGCAAGAGTTACACGGTCAGCACCAAGAGACGGCTCGATCACGTACGGGATGTACTTCTCTTTGCTCTCATCGTCGAAGTATGTCATATCCTGACCGGATACGTTCTGATGCTGTGTTAAGTCGTAGTCAGTTCTGTCAGCGATACCCCAAAGCTCGCCCCAGCCGAACGGGAATAAGAACTCGATATCTGTAGTTGCTTTACTATAGAAGGAAAGCTCTTCCGGAGAATGGTCACGAACACGCATTTCTTCCGGTTTGATACCAAGAGTCTGTAACCAGTCGATGCAGTACTGTTTCCAGTATGCGAACCACTCAAGGTCTGTATCCGGCTTGCAGAAGAACTCTAACTCCATCTGCTCGAACTCACGTGTACGGAATGTGAAGTTACCCGGTGTGATCTCGTTACGGAAAGATTTACCGATCTGACCGATACCGAACGGAACTTTCTTTCTGGATGTTCTCTGTACGTTCTTGAAGTTTACGAAGATACCCTGCGCTGTCTCCGGTCTTAAGTATACAGTATTTTTAGCATCCTCTGTTACACCCTGGAATGTCTTGAACATCAGGTTGAACTGACGAATCTCTGTGAAATCGTGTTTGCCACAGCTCGGGCAGTTGATGTTATGCTCATCGATGTACTGCATCATCTGCTCGTTTGTCCATCCATCGATACCGCCTTCGTTAACAATTCCGTTATCAGCCATGTAATCCTCGATGAGTTTATCTGCACGGAAACGCTCTTTACAAGCCTTACAGTCCATAAGCGGATCAGAGAATCCACCAAGGTGACCGGAAGCCATCCAAGTCTGTGTGTTCATAAGGATCGCACAGTCAACACCTACGTTGTACGGGCTCTCCTGAATGAATTTCTTCCACCATGCGCGTTTTACGTTGTTCTTTAATTCAACACCAAGATTGCCATAATCCCATGTATTTGCAAGACCACCATAAATCTCGGAACCCGGGTATACAAAACCTCTGGATTTCGCAAGTGCTACGATCTTTTCCATTGTCTTTTCCATAACAATTCTCCTTTTACTAATTAAAGTTGCGTTTATTTAAACACCACATACGATACTTCATCTTCCGGTGTTTGAATCGTGTTCGTTCCAACCACGGATACCCCTTCAGAGATATACTGAATGGTTCCGTCTGTCTGGATCAATGCAGCACCGTCAATGGCAGCCACGTATAATTTGCTCTGCTTCATGACTTCATCTGCTGCAACTGTTGTCTGTTCCTTCGCAAGCTTTGTGAAAGTCTTTCCCACCAGGTAACCTTTCGTCACTCCATCAGAAACAGTCGTAATGTCAAGGTCTGTCACCTGGATCGCACTTTCCTCATCCGGATACTGCTCCATAAAATCCAGATATGCTTCTGCACTCTGAAAATCGATGAGAAGCTTCGCGGTTCCGTCTGCCAGTGTGCATTCTTTGATTGCAGCTGTGGAACTTTCTCCCGCAGAAGCATTGAAATCTGCCAACACTTCTTCAACGAATGCTTTCAATTCATCAGTGCCGTAGTAATCTGCCTCATAGGTCTCTACGGTTGCGCTGGTAACTTTACCTTCGCTTGTGATGTATAGACTTGACTCGGTCGGTGCAAACGCCGGAACACTCTGACCAGAACAAGCGGTGAGAATAGCTGTGGCTAAAGCCACACCCAGAACTAACTTTTTATGTTGCATAATTTATCTCCTGTAAAACGAGATGGATTTCACCGTGTTCTCCATCACACGGTTCAATTTACGATATATTTAATAACAGAATCTCCAAAATGTCAAGCGAATGAAACTGTTTATCGACAAATCTCCTCTTATTTTCTTCCACACATCTGGAAAATTCCAAAAGAACTTCCTCTGTTACATTGAAAGTATACAACTTCTCGATCGTTGAATACAATACGTATTCCCAGGTGTACCGGGTCGATTCACTGATCCTGCCGATGGGTTGTTCTCTGTATTCTCCATTTAACTGCATGAGTTTCAATTCAAATACCGGTTTGACCAAGCGATTCGGGATGCTCTCTTTCAAAAGTGCCCGCAAGGACTGGTAGAGAAGCTTTAGAATGTCCACTGCTTCGACATTTTCTCTTCCATAATAATCCGCAAACTCCAGAAAATAGGAACCATAACAGGCGGCTTCCATATCAGCAGCGATCTCACGAAAATAGTTGGTCACTTCTGCGCCTGCAAGTGTATACGATTCTTTTCCTTCATAGAGTGTAAATTTACCGAAGACAAACGGTCCGGAACAGGCCATCAGGGAATTTCCCGGTCGCCTTGCTCCTCTGGCGAAGGCTGTGATCTTACCTCGCTCGCAGGTCAGGATTACCAGCCGTCTGTCATATTCTCCAACCGGAGAAGCTTTTAAGACCATTCCGGTCACACTTACCTGCTCTCTCATGGGACCCTTTCTCTAACTCTTAGACATCCTTCGGATTGTAACCGTAATTCTTCATATATAATTCACTGTCACGCCATTCTTTGCGAACCTTAACCCAAAGCTGAAGATTTACTTTTGCATCCATCAGGTTTTCAATCTGGATTCTTGCGGATGTTCCGATACGTTTCAACATGGAACCACCTTTACCGATGATAATTCCCTTGTGGGATTCACGTTCACAGATGATCGTTGCTTCGATATCAAAGATACCATTATCACGCTCTGTCATCTTTTCGATGGTTACTGCGATTCCGTGCGGGATCTCATCAGACATCATACGAAGAGCTTTCTCACGGATCAACTCAGAAGCAATCTGACGCATCGGCTGATCAGTTACGGTCTCCTCATCATAATACTGCGGACCTTCCGGAAGCATCTGATA
The DNA here is from genome assembly GCA_045637605.1 of Pilosibacter sp. Lineage (GTDB taxonomy): Bacteria > Bacillota > Clostridia > Lachnospirales > Lachnospiraceae > Pilosibacter. The sequence continues at coordinate 24,112 of JAZTZT010000002.1, read as the reverse complement.
AATCGTATGGATCAATGTATCCGTATTGTTCTTTCTAAGACCGGATACCGGAATGATATCCTTGAAACGATACACATCTTTGTATGTCTCGATCGTCTTAATGATATCTTCTTTTTTCACAGTATCGATCTTGTTGATAACCAGGATAACCGGAGTCTTTACTTTGTTCAGAGTCTTTAATACCTGCTGCTCGCTGGCACCAATGTAAGTGCCCGGCTCCACAAGCCAGAGGATCACATCCACTTCTTTTAATGTGTGCTCTGCTACACTGACCATATATTCGCCAAGCTTATTCTTTGCTTTATGAATACCAGGAGTATCCAGGAAAATGATCTGACCTCTTTCATCTGTGTAAACCGTCTGAATTCTGTTTCTGGTGGTCTGCGGTTTTTCAGAGGTGATCGCGATTTTCTGTCCGATCAGGTGATTCATCAGTGTGGATTTACCAACATTCGGACGACCGATCAGAGTTACAAAACCGGACTTGTATACTTTTTTCTTACTCATTCTTTCCTCCATTATATAATGGCTTAATCTCACCAAACATGTCTTTGTCTGCTTTGATCTTCTCTTCGTTACCGATCGTACAAACAGCGCCTGTTTCTAAAATCTTGCGAACGATTCCGGAAAGACCGCGAATATCCCCCTGAGTTGCATTCAGGATCTCTTCTCGCTCTTTCTTTAACATCTCATCAGTCACGCCGGAATACCAGCCGGACAATCCACGAACACCCTTTAAAGACGGTGTCAGTGGAGTATCGATATCACTGATCGTACCAATCACGTACTTTGTCATATCTCTCTCATCTGCATCAAACTTCTCCAGATACTCCGGAATTCCATCATAAATATCATTGGATTCCTTCACATTTGGATCACGGTAGGATACGAAATAACCTTCTCCGGAGCGGCTGATACCGCTCATGCAGCCATATGCACCGCCTTTTACTCGGAGATTGATCCAGAGATAATCATAACTTAACATCGTTTTCAGGATTCGAAGCGCTCCTGTATAGGCAAATTCACTGCCCTCAAAGGTGCCGCAGCGAGCCACATAATTAACCTTAGATGAAGAAGTAAATCCTTCATTTTTATTTCCCTTTGGTGCAACGAATTCATAAACGGTTCCGTCTCCCTCCGGAAGGGACGCTGTCAGCTTCTTCATGGCATTCGCAAGATATGCAAATCCTTCTGCGTCTGCTGTATAGCTGACAGTCATGTTTTCAACCGTAAACAGGTTCTTGATCACACGTTTCAAGCCTGCAATGATCTCTGTTTTCTTTTCTTCGAAATCGCGAACCCAGTTTTCCACACAATGGAAGAAACCGATTCCGCCTGTCATATCATTAAAATAAGAAGTATCTGAGAAATAGGAGGTTGCTCTTGTTACAGACGCTGTGTGTCCGGAACCCATGAGCTTCATCTGACCTTTGGATTTCACTTCATTTAAGATCTCACGCATTCTCTTTTCGTCGTCCAGCTTGGATTCTGTGAAAATCTCAGAAAGAATCTCAAAACCGAAGTCCAGTTTCTCATATAACACGCGCACACTTGTGGAGAATACACCGATAAAACCACCGTCTTTCATATTCGGATATGTTGTCACGGAGAAATTCAGACCACCACTGTTTAAGAAAATCTCACTGCTGAGATCACCATATGTGTGACGCTCTGTATCCACATAACCAAGCACCGACTTTAACAGACCGATATACGGAAGGTCTTCCATCGGTATACGGTTGATATCGAACATCACTCTCAGATATCCAATCCCTGCTGTAAACATTTCATGATGTACGACGGTAATTCCGTCCACCTTTTTCTCCTCGAAGATCAGTGGAGCCGGATCTCGGTTGATATCTTCACGGCGGAGCAGCGGGATCTTTTCCAAGTCTTCTTTGGAAGACGGAGTATCCTGATACTCTTCCAGTTCTCTTGTCTCACGGATGATCATTTCAATCTCTTCCACGGACAGACTTTCTTTATATGCCTGCAGTTTCTTTGCTGTCTCTGCTTCCATCTCGGCTGTGAGATTCTGCTTCGGACTGGCAATTACTACAGATTCATAAGGATTGTCCAATAAATATTTCTCGATCAATCCTTCGAAATAACCCTCATCCACACCTGCTTTTAATGCAGCAAATGTTTCTTCATATTCCAGATGCATCATCGGATCGCCGCCATACAGCCAGCTGTCCAGACACTGGAGACCATACATCAAGCCCTTTGGTGCAGAACCAAAGTCTGCCTCGCGATACTGGAACTCATAATAGTTGATACCTGCGCGTACGCTCTTCTTATCCAATCCGCATGCTGCAAGCTTTCTTAAAGTTCCTTTGATCACTGCCAGGAATTCACCCTTCTGCTCTTTGTTGGCATTCTTCGCAACAACAGAGAAATATGGCTGTAAGATACCACTTTCATAGCCACCCATGATATCATCACCAATGCCAGCATCCAGAAGTGCTTTTTTCAATGGTGCTCCCGGAGTGTCTAACAATACATATTCCAGGATCTGGAATGCGATATACTCTTTCGGAGAAAGTTCATTTCCTGCAGAAGTATTGACAGAAAGGTAGGTTGCATTCTCCAGACTTTCTGTTTCCGATACGGAGTAAAAAATCTCTTTTTCGATCGGTTCTGCAAATGATTTCTGGATCTGAATCTCAGAATCAATCTCCTGACGGTCGTAATTTCTGAGATACTCTTTATCCATCCACTCCAGTTTCTCAGCAAAATCCATATCTCCGTAGAGGTAAATATAGCTGTTGGACGGATGGTAGTATTTGTTATAAAATGCAAGATAATCTTCGTATGTCAGCGCGGTGATCTCTTCCGGATCGCCTCCGGACTCGAACGCATAGCAAGTATCCGGGAACATCACAGCCTTGATGTGTCTGTCCAACACACTTTCCGGAGAGGAAAATGCACCTTTCATCTCATTATAAACGACACCATTGTAGGTCAGTTCGCCGTCCGGCTCTGTGAGCTCGTAATGCCAGCCTTCCTGCATGAAGATTTTCTTTTCTTTACCGATGTTCGGATTCAGAACCGCATCCAGATACACATCCATCAGGTTCTGGAAATCTGCATCGTTGCAGCTGGCGATTGGATAAACCGTTTTATCCGGATATGTCATCGCATTTAAAAAGGTATTCAAAGAACCCTTTACTAACTCCACAAACGGATCTTTTACCGGGAATTTTTCAGAACCGCAGAGCACTGTGTGCTCAATGATATGCGGAACACCGGTACTGTCATGCGGAGGCGTACGGAAGCCGGCGAAAAATACTTTATTATCATCGTCCGCACTCATCAGGAACACCTTCGCCCCTGTCTTTTTATGCTCTAAGATATACCCAATCGAGTTCAGCTCTTTAATCTCACGCTCTTCCATCAGCTCGTAAGCTTCAAGCGCTTTTAATTTCATACTCTGATCTAGCATTCAAATAATTCCTTTCCATTGCTGTCCCTCTGTATCACATGTTTCCCATAAATTTGTCCTTCAGGATCGCGAAACATTCTCTGACACAAAGGTGAATAAATAAAATCGGATCCGACTTCGCAGCGATTCCGCTCACATTCTGGATTCCGACATGTTTTGCGATCCCTTTTGCGCGCAAAACATGGAAATTGCTGGTCACAATACCGACACGGATCGTTACCTCTTCATCCGGCGGAGACAAATAACCGGAACGAGACATCAGATCACGGATCCAGCCTCGACGATTCTTTTCTCTCTCATCAATGATCATCTTACTGTAGACCAGATTTTCATATGTGCTGGAAGACTGTTCTTCCTTGATCATCTGGTACTCCGGAACTCCGCGCTTCTTCAGGTAGTCATACATGACTTCTGCTTCTGAAACCTCTTCATCTCCATTCTTGCCTCCGGATAAAATGAAAACCGTATTCGGATGAACCTGCGCATACTCATACGCCTTGTCCAATCGATGTTCCAGCGTCTTACTGATCTTTCCGTTCTGAACCTGATATCCAAGAACCACTACATAGTCCGTACTCTGTTTCTGGAGAGAAAAGAAGTTGAATCCCATAGCCAGTTCAATAAATACGAAAATCACAAAGATCGCAGTAAAAAATGTCACAACTGAAACTTCCATCCGAATCGGGACTTTCTGTCTGAATAATGGATAAAAATGGACCACCACGCCCATCAGTGCCAGCAATGCTGCAAGGATCAGCCAGACTACAGACAATGACGTTGCGATTCCGGAATACACAATGATCACGCCATAATAAACCAGACAAAATATCGCCAATATACCGAATACCGATGCCATATCTGTAACCTCCTTTCCTTGCATTTATAAAATATGCTTGTTAGTCTTCTTTCTTTCTGAGAATGTCGTACTGATCAGCCTTCTCACTTAAATCAATGAAAAGAACCTGCTTCGGATGCGGAGCGCTCTCCTGGCTCACGCCTTCCTCTGTGTAAATACCGCGTACTTCTGCCAGAACGTTTCTTCCGTCCGGTTTCATGATCTCGATGATCTCGCCAACAGAGAATTTGTTTTTCTGCTCGATCTTCACAAAACCACGCTCGTCGCTACACTCAACAGTACCAAGATAAATATAGTTTTTCACATAAGTGTTGCTGTCGTAGATCTGTGTATCACTGGTTGGTTTGTTGAAATAGAAGCCTGTTGTAAATTCACGGTATGTGCATTTACCGATCTCTTCTTTGTACCACTCCATATTTGCGTAGTATTTTTCCGGACTCTCGTTGTAGTCGTCGATCGCCTTACGGTAAGTTCTTGCAACCGTTGCAACGTAAAGAGCTGTCTTCATACGGCCCTCGATCTTGAAGCTGTCGATACCTGCCTCGATCATCTCCGGAACATGCTCAATCATGCAAAGGTCTTTAGAGTTGAAAATGTAAGTACCGCGCTCATTTTCGAATACCGGAAGGTATTCGCCCGGTCTTGTCTCTTCCTGGATCGCAAAGTCCATATCGTCGCGGAGAACGGATCTCTGTCCCTCTTTCTCTGCTGCAAATACATTGTATTTCCATCTGCACGGATGTGTGCATGCACCCTGGTTTGCGTCACGGCCTACAAAGAAGTTGCTGAGCAGGCAGCGCCCGGAATAGGAAATGCACATTGCACCATGCATGAAACTCTCGATCTGCATATCCTCCGGGATATGATCTCTGATCTCACGGATCTCTTTTAAGGACAGTTCACGCGCTGTTACCACACGCTGTGCGCCCATCTGGTGCCAGAACAGGAATGTTCCCCAGTTTGTGTTGTTTGCCTGTGTACTGATATGGATCTCCATCTCCGGAAGCACACGTTTTGCGATTGCAAATACACCCGGATCGGAAATGATCAGGGCATCCGGACCGATTTCTTTTAATTCTTCAAAATACTTCTCAACGCCCGGCAGGTCATCATTGTGACCCAGAATGTTAGCTGTGATAAATACTCGCACACCATGCTCATGGGCAAATTTGATACCTTCTTTGATCTCTTCGTTTGTAAAATTCTTCGCTTTCGCACGAAGACCAAATGCTTCACCGCCAAGATAAACCGCATCTGCACCGAAAATAACTGCTGTTTTTAATACGTCCAGACTTCCTGCCGGAACTAAAAGCTCTGTTTTTCTCATGTTTATTTCCTTTCTTTCATAACACTGATCGCAACACCGTCTCCGATCGGCAGGATCGTTGTCTCCAGTTCTTCTCTATGTTTCAAAGTATATAAATACTCTCTCATTCGCACATGAATAGTTCGGTCACGACGTTCGACTGCGTAACGAGACTCCACGATGGTACCGTCCTGCAGAACGTTGTCGGACATCAGAACACCGCCCGGAGCCAAGAGGCGCAAGATATCCGGCAGCCAGTGAATGTACTGCCCCTTGGCCGCATCCATAAAAATAAAGTCATATTCGCCTGTCAGACCTGCCAGGATTTCTCCTGCATCACCTTCCAGAAGCGTAATTCTATCTTCCACTCCCGCTTTTGCAAAGTTTGCCTTTGCGATCGGGATACGTTTTTCAAATTTTTCGATGGTTGTAATGTGAGCATCTGCCGGCATTACACGCGTCATCAATAAAGCCGAATAGCCGACCGCAGTTCCGACTTCCAGAATGCGCACCGGCTGTTTCATTGCCACCATAGTTTTTAAAAGAGCTGCCGTCTCCCTGCGGATGATCGGCACAAAGGATTCCACTGCCTCTTTTGCGATCGCATCACAGATCTCTCCATCTCCGGAATCCAGTGAATTGATATAGGCAGTAATACGTTCATCCGTAATCATCATTCATCTCCTTCAGGAGCTTCTTTCAAGAGATTGATCATCTCTTTGGAGCTTAACGATGTATTAAGCGTCCATGCTCCTTCCTGTACTTCATATCCATAGACCTTCGCCTGAATGGAAAATGCAGAATGGTCGCGGATCAGTCCGATATCTTCCAGAAGTTTTCCAACTTCGGAAACAGACTCCGAACCATCCAGAGTCACTACTTTTTCAACACCCGGAGCCTTGTCGATTCCCGGCGCATAGAAAATGCTGTAGCCGAACTCATATCCTTTTTTTGCTCCCATAAGCAAAAGCACTGCCACCAGTGTATACAGAACCAGACGTCCGCAAAAACTAATGACTGCTAAGCTCATCTTGTTGATCTCTTTTGTTACTCTGCTCATATAACTCCTCGGTTCTATCCGGGGAACCGGCTGATTCCGATCCCCCGGTGTCAGTCAATTTCAGTTCTCTATCCTTCCACTTCCATAATGATCGGTAAGATCATCGGATTACGCTTAATACGTTTCCATAAGAAATCGCTCAAGCTGTCACGGATGATATTTTTGATCTTGCCCCAGTCTGTCACATGACGGTCAAGGCAATCCCAGACTGCCTGATCAACCACTGCCTGAGCCTCTTCCATCAGATCCTCAGACTCTCTCACATATACAAAACCACGGGACACAATATCCGGTCCGGAAAGCAGCTGATTGGAATATTTCTCCAATGCCAGCACCACGATAATAATACCGTTCTGGGCCAGATTCTGTCTATCTCGAAGCACAATGTTGCCAACGTCTCCAACTCCGAGTCCGTCAACCAGGATTCCACCGGACTGTACACGATCGATCACTTCCGCTCCTGCCTCTCCGATTTCCAGTACATCGCCGGTGTGAAGCATCATCACGTTTTCCTTCGGGATACCAAGGGACTCTGCAAGCTCCTTCTGCGCCATACGATGACGGAATTCACCGTGGATCGGAATCGAATACTGCGGATGTACCAGAGAGTAGATCAGCTTGATCTCTTCCTGGCACGCGTGTCCGGAAACATGGGTATCCTGAGAGATCACTTTCGCTCCCTTCATGGACAATTCATTTACCACGCGGGAAACCGCCTTTTCATTTCCCGGGATCGGGGTGGAACTGATCACAACCACATCACGCGGTGTGATGGACACTTTTCTATGCATGGAAGAAGCCATCCTGGACAGGGCTGCCATGGATTCGCCCTGGCTTCCTGTTGTAATGATAACCGTATCTTCCTCATTGTAATTTTTCAACATTTCAATGTCGATCAGGGTTCCCTCTGGGATACTGATATATCCAAGTTCCTGGGCAGTTCCGATGACATTGACCATACTGCGGCCTTCTACTACAACCTTACGACCGTATTTGCACGCAGTATTGATCACCTGCTGAACACGATCCACGTTGGAGGCAAATGTCGCCACGATAATACGGTTCTGTTTGTGCTCTGCAAAAATCGCATCGAAGGTCTTACCGACTCTCTTCTCAGACATGGTAAAACCCGGGCGTGTCGCATTGGTAGAATCACACATCAATGCCAGAACACCTTTCTTACCAAGCTCAGCCAGTCTCTGTAAATCTGTCACATCTCCGAATACCGGAGTATAATCAATCTTAAAATCGCCGGTATTTAAGATCACACCGGCCGGTGTGAAGATCGCAAGTGCAGCAGCATCGGCGATGCTGTGGTTCATCTTGATGAACTCCACGCGGAAGCATCCCAGATTCACAGACTGTCCGTGCTTCACCACTTTGCGTTTCACATTTTTAAGCATATTATTCTCTTTTAATTTGTTGTCGATCAAACCAATGGTCAGTTTTGTGCCATAGACCGGGGCATTGATCTCTTTCAGGACATATGGGAGCGCACCGATGTGGTCCTCATGTCCATGGGTGATCACAAAACCCTTTACTTTATCAATATTATCCGCCAAATAAGTCACGTCCGGGATAACCAGGTCAATGCCCAGCATATCATCACTTGGGAAAGCAAGGCCGCAGTCCATCACGATAATGGTGTCATCGTACTCGATGGCAGTCATGTTCATTCCGATCTGCTCCAGACCTCCCAGAGGGATGATTTTGACTTTGCAGTCATTCATTTCGATAATTTCGTTCACGTTCAAACCTCCGTTATTGTTCCGTTCCTGTAGTCTTCATCTTCGTGCGTATCTTCGTTCCGTTCATAAAGGGGGCTACTTCATTACCTTTTTTAAACTATTCTTCGTCCTCGTCCATAAGAGCTTCGAACACTTTCCAGATTGCTTCCAGCTCATTCTCATCTTCTACGAACTCGTAGAGAGCATCTTCATCGCCCTCTTCGGACATATCTTTTAATACGTAACAGTCTGCCTCTGCCTCATCATCCTCTGCATCTGTTACGAGAAGATAGTTTCTTCCGTTTAATTTTGTCTCTTCTAAAACGAAGAATTCCAGAGTCTGCTCCTCGTCTGCTAAAATAATTTTCTTCTCTTCCATGGTCTTCTCCTATTCTTTGTCGGTCTGTACCGGTTCAGACTGTCTGAATCGGATATGGTCCAGGTATCCCTGTAAGATAAAGCAGGCTGCGATCTTATCGATCACGGCTTTTCTGTTTTCTCTGCGGACACCGGTTTCCATAAGTACCTGTTCTGCAGCAACAGTTGTCAGTCGCTCGTCCCAATAAACAACCGGAAGTCCTGTGCGGCGCTCCAGCATCTCACCAAATGCTTTTGTCTTTTCCACACGCTCTCCTTCTGTATTGTTCATATTTTTCGGAAGTCCCATCACGATCGTTGTGACCTCGTAGTCTTTTACAAGTTCCTCAATTCTCGCGGCAGTCTTTCTCAGTTTGTTTTCGTCTTTACGCTCGATGGTCTCAACACCCTGGGCGGTCAAAAGAAGTCCATCACTTACTGCGACTCCGACCGTTTTGGAGCCAAAGTCAAGTCCAAGTATTCTCATTTGTCTCATCCTTTCAGGGGACTCTATTTTTTTACATGACAAAACCAGCTGGTACCTATCCTCCCCAACTGTCTGCCACTCGTACACTATCGATATCAGACAGAAGAAGAACTCCTTCTGTCTGATAGTATTTCCCCCACAAGCCCTATTTCAATCTCGTTTCGATATAATTCTCCATCAGCTCTTCCAGGATCTCGTCGCGTTCTACCTTCATGATCAGGCTTCTGGCGCTCTTATGGGAAGTGATGTAGGTCGGATCGCCGGACATAATATATCCTACGATCTGATTGATCGGATTATAACCTTTTTCTCTCAAGGCTTCATAAACATCATGAAGAACCCGGCTAACCTGCATTTTCTTCTCGTCCTGTACTGCCTTAAAATATTGTGTATTACTAATATCGCCCATAAGTGTCCTCACGTCCTTTTGTTACTGCAGCTGACGGTCATTTTCACCACTTTCTGTGATCCTGACCGCATCATAACAGCTACTTGTATTCTACCCCAAATTTATACTTTACGCAAGCTTAATGACCTCATCCGTCAGGAATTCTTTCATGATGCCTGTCACGAAACTGTTCTTTGTAAGTTCCGGTCTGGTCTCATCAAATGGAACTACAACCTTTACATATTCTTTTGTATGACCGATCATATACTGTTCCCCATTGATCGTTACCGGCTCTTCGAGCAATACTTCTGTTTCCTGACCCAGGAAGGATTCACGGTATTTTCTGGACATTTCTGCTTCCAATGCCAGAAGATCTGCGCTTCTCTTGGTTTTGATCGGTTCCGGAACCTGATTCGGCATCTTGTCTGCTCTTGTTCCTGCACGTCTGGAATATTTGAAGACATGCATTTCATAGAAGTTTACTTTCTTTAAGAACTCTTTGGTTGTTTCGAACTCTTCCTCTGTTTCACCTGCAAAACCAACGATAACATCGGTTGTGATCGCCGGATTCTTGAAGTATTTTCTTAAGATCTCACAACCTGTATAGTACTCATCTGCTGTATAATGGCGGTTCATTCTCTTCAATGTCTCATCACAGCCACTCTGTAAAGATAAGTGGAAATGCGGACAGATCTTATCCAGCTTGGAAAGTTCTCTCGCAAAATCCTCTGTAATAACACGCGGCTCAAGAGAACCAAAACGTAGTCTCTTTACTCCTTCGATCTCATGAAGCAACTTGATCAGATACAGGAAATCGATATTTTCTTCTTTAAAATCCACACCGTAAGAGCTTAAATGAATGCCAGTCAGGACAATCTCCTGATAACCGTTGGCAGTCAGTTCCAGTACTTCACTTACAACATCCTCCGGACGACGGCTTCTTACGCGTCCTCTGGTATAAGGAATGATGCAATAGCTGCAGAACTGATTGCAGCCATCCTGTACTTTGATAAATGCGCGAGTATGATCTGCCTGTTTTGCAATATGAAGTGTTTCGTACTCGTGTGTTGCACCGATATCAATGATAGAACCGGTCACTTCTTTGCCTGCCAGACACTCTTCCAGAAGCGGGATCAGTTCTGCCTTCTTGTTGTTTCCGATCACAAGGTCGATGGCATCATCTTCCTTCAGTTTCTCTCCCGCTGCCTGAACATAACATCCGGCTGCTACAACCACTGCATCCGGATTTTTCGCCTTCGCACGGTGGAGCATCTGACGTGATTTCTTATCTGCCATGTTTGTGACAGAACAAGTATTTATAATATAGACATCTGCCTGGTCTTCAAAGTCTACGATCTCATAGCCTGCTGCTTCTAAAAGCTGCTGCATAGCTTCTGTCTCGTAAGAGTTTACCTTGCATCCCAGATTGTGCAATGCCGCTTTTCTCATCTTCATTCTCCTGTCTAAAATTACAACTAAAACTATTGACTTTTCTATTTGATTCCTCTAGTATGAATTTAGAATGTTTTTCTAATCACTTTCACTAGGAGGACTTATTAACATGAAAACAGTAAAAATTTCTTTAAATTCCATCGATAAAGTTAAATCTTTCGTAAATGACCTCACAAAATTTGATACAGATTTTGACCTGATCTCCGGTCGCTACGTGATCGACGCAAAGTCCATCATGGGAATTTTCAGTCTGGATCTCTCTAAACCGATTGATCTGCACATCCATGCAGAGGGCGATGCAGAGGACATTCTTACCATCCTTGCACCGTATATTGTTGAATAATAATAAGTGAACTGCCGGGTCGTATGACCTGGCAGTTTTTTCTTATTTTTTAGATACAACGCACGATCTCTCTGGTCTCAATCGCAGTCTTCATCATCTCTTCGATCTTCTCAGCAAGTTTCTCCTCAGATTTGATAATGCGTTTTAAGTTCGGCTTTGTTACCGGATGTTTTGCCACGAAAATTGTACAGCAATCCTCATACGGAAGTGTGGATGTCTCGAATGTGTCGATCTTCACAGAAATATCTACGATATCCTGTTTGTCGAAAGCAATCAGCGGACGGAGTACCGGCATCTCACATACTTCGTTTGTTACTGCTAAAGATGGCATTGTCTGGGATGCTACCTGGCCGATGCTCTCACCTGTGATCAGCGCAAGACAGTCGGACTGTTTCGCGATCTCCTCTGCAATGCGCATCATGTAACGGCGCATGATAATGGTAAGCTCATCGTGCGGACACTGATCATAGATGTAAAGCTGGATATCTGTAAAGTTTACGATGTTCAGCTTGATCGGACCTGTATATTTTGCAACTAATTTTGCAAGATCAACTACTTTCTGCTTTGCACGCTCACTTGTGTATGGCGGAGCATGGAAGTATGTTGCCTCGATTGTTACACCACGCTTTGCTACCATCCAGCCTGCAACCGGACTGTCGATACCGCCAGAGAGAAGAAGCATTGCTTTTCCTGCTGTTCCGATCGGCATACCGCCCGGACCCGCGATTGTCTCGGAGAAGATATTGATCTTCTGACGGATCTCCACATGAAGTGTCACATCCGGATTGTGAACATCTACTTTTGTCTCCGGGAATCGGGTTAAGATCACTTCACCGAGATCACGATTGATCTGATCAGAAGTTACCGGGTAGTTCTTATCTGCACGACGTGCAATTACTTTGAATGTAAAATTCTTATCCTCGTATGCTTCGTCGATGTATTTTGCTACTTCTTCTTTCAGGTTCTCATAGTCCTTATTTTCAATCTGCACCATCGGACAGATGCCTACAATACCAAATACATGCTGCAGAGAATCAACGATCTCATCGAAATCGTACTCCTCATTTGCCTCTGCATAGATACGACCCTGCTCTTTTGTGATCACAAATGCACCGTCATGACGTTTTAAACGATTGTTGATCTGTTTTACCAACGCATCCTCGAACAGGTAACGGTTTTTACCTTTTACGCCGATCTCAGCGTATTTAATTAAAAAAGATTTATAATTCATGGTTCCTCCAAATTGTACTCTCTATGCTCTGCGGTATCTACGCAACATCGGAAGAAGCTCACGAAGCTGCGCAAGGCAGTAATCTACATCTTCCTCTGTATTGAAAAGACCGAATGAAAATCTCAGTGTAGAATCCAGCAGTGAATCTTTCACTCCGATCCCTTTTAATGTTCCGGAAATACCCGGATGGTTTGAAGAACATGCGGAACCGGAGGAAACATATACACCTCTGTCTTCCAATGCATGAAGAAGAACTTCTGCACGGACACCTTCAAACCCTGCACTCACGATCTGCGGAGCACTGTCTCTGCCTGTAAGGCCGTGAACAGTCACACCTTCAATCTCCTGTAATCCTTTTACCATACGGTCTTTCAGAGCATAGATCTGCTCCACTTTTGCCTCATGGTTTGTGTACATCTCTTTGACAGCCATCCCCATACCTGCACAGCCTGGTACATTTTCTGTTCCGGAGCGCATGTTTTTCTGCTGGCCGCCGCCGAAGATGATCGGTTTGATCTTTACCTTTTCATCCGCATATAAGAATCCAACACCCTTCGGACCATGGATCTTATGTGCGCTGACAGACATTAAGTCAATGCCCATCTTTTTCGGACGGATCACATATTTTCCGTATGCCTGAATGGCATCTACATGGAAATATGCTTTTGATTTCTTTTCCTTGATGATCTTTGCGATCTCCTCGATCGGCTCTACCGCACCCATCTCATTGTTCACATACATGACAGAAATGAGTATCGTCTCGTCACAGATCGCCTCGCGAAGTGCATCCAGAGATACGTGACCATTCTCATCTGTCGGAAGGTATGTCACGCGGAATCCCTGCTCCTCCAAAAAGATCATCGTATTGTAAATGGAAGCGTGCTCAATTCCAGTTGTGATCAGGTGATTTCCCGCACGCTTGTTGGCCATCGCAACACCGATCAGGGCCATGTTATTAGACTCTGTTCCGCCGGATGTGAAGATGATCTCTTTGTCCTTAACCTTCAAGGACTTTGCGATCTCCTCTCTGGCAGATTTGATATAATTTTCAGCCTCCACACCTTTCATATGTCTGGAGGATGTGTTGCCGTAATCGGCCATCATAGCCTGTACCATCACGTCACGAACACTGTCAAAGACACGTGTTGTGGCGGAGTTATCTAAATATACTTCTTTTCTTTCGATTCCCATGTTTAATCCTCTAATGCAAATCCGATCGCAGACAATACAAACATTCCGGCTGTCTCTGTCCGAAGGATGCGCTTTCCGAGTGTCACAGGCTGAAGTCCATTTGCCAGAGCCAGCTCAATTTCAGACTCTGCAAATCCGCCCTCCGGACCAATGAAGATCGCACACTTCTGTCCAGGTTTTAATCCCCGGATCAATCTGCGAGTCAATTCCATTCCGGTCACACCGTCAATGGTCTCTGCCGCTTCATACGGAACGATCGCCAGATCTGCACTCCTGGCCTCCTCAACAGCTGCCTTATACTTCATAACTCCGGAAATCTCCGGAACGATCATACGCTTGGACTGCTTCGCAGCACTCTCAGATACTCCGTACCAGCGCTTGATCTTATTTCCTTCCTTCTTCGGATCCAGCTTCATCACGCATCTGGCCATATCCACCGGAACAATGCGGCTGACACCAAGTTCCACGCATTTCTGGATGATCAGTTCCATCTTGTCTCCCTTCGGAAGTCCCTGATAAAGAACCACCTCAACCGGAAGTTCTGTGTCATCCACCTCCTCCGGAAGGATCTCAGCCTTTACAGATTCGGAACCGATCTCTGTCAGCTCACAGAAATAATTCAGACCTTTTCCGTCACTGATCAACACCTTCTCGCCCGGCTTCATGCGCAGAACATTTTTAATATGATTGACGTCTGAACCGACGATCGTCACTTCAGACTCCGTAAACAACTCAGTTTCCGTAAAAAAGTGATACATACTTATCCCTTATTTCTTTCTGCAAGTGATGGAAACCCACTCGCCCTGGTATGTTGTTTCAATGATCTCAAATGCGTCATTTTTCGCAAGCGCATCTTTTACTGCCTGTTCCTTCATATTAATGATACCGGAAGTAATGAAAATACCGCCCTTCTTAATATGAACCGGAACCTCTTCCTGGATCATGATAATGATATCTGCAAGGATATTTGCAACTGCAATATCGTAGCACTCATAACCTGCTGCGTCCTGAACTTCCTTCTCATCGATAATGTTGCCCTGGATCACACCAAACTTCTCTTCCGGGATCTGATTTGCTTCCAGATTCTCGTGAACGGCTGTAATTGCATTTTCATCCAGGTCTGTACCGTAAACATAATCTGCACCGAGTTTTAATGCTGTGATACCAAGGATACCACTGCCTGTACCAAGATCCAGAACCTTCACGCCCGGTTTTACAAATTTCTCAAGCTGACGAATGCAGAGCTGAGTTGTCTCGTGCTTACCTGTACCGAATGCAGTACCCGGATCGATCTGAATAAGCATCTTATCTTTGTGCTCCTCCGGGATCGGCTCCCATGTCGGTTTAATTAAAATATTATCCACTGTAAACGGTTTAAAGTACTGTTTCCAGTTGTTGATCCAGTCCTTATCTTCTGTCTCAGACGCATCAATCGTACCTGCGCCCATATCCACAAACTGACGATACTCTTCGATGCCTTCCTGAACTTCTCTTAAGATTCTCTCCACATCATCATTGTCATCGAGATAAAAACTTACTTTCGCAATGCCTTCATCCGGCGGGAGCTCCGGTAAAATATCGATGAACATTCCTTTTGTCTCCGCCTCTGTTAACGGAATATTATCCTCGATCTCCATACCCTGGATACCGATCTCATCAAACATGCTGCCAAGATAATCTACTGCTTCCGTTGTTGTTGTCAATGTAAATTTCTTCCACTTCATGTCATACTCTCCTTTATCTTAAAATCCTAAAATAAGTTTTGCAAATAATAAGCCAAGTACTACTAAAATAACCGGACGTACGATCTTCTGACCGTTGTTTACAACCATTCCGGAACCAAAATAGCTTCCTAACATACAGAATACTGCTGCCGCGATACCGAGAGCAATATCTACTTTGCCAAATGTAGCAAATGCGCAAAGACCTCCTACATCTGCTGCCAGATTGACTACCTTTGTGATACCTGCTGCCTCTTTTGTATTTAACTTCACAAGTCCTGTGAATGCCAGCAATAAGAATGTTCCGCAGCCCGGTCCGTAAAAACCGTTGTATGCACCGATCACTAAGGATGCCAGCATACCAAGCACCAGAACCTTCTTCTCCGGAAGTTCGGAGATTACTTCATCACTAACCGCATTCTTATTACGGAACATATAGAATGCTACCACCGGAAGCACGATAAACATCATCTTTTCCACAACAGACTCGTCCAGTCTCAGTGTGATCAGCGCGCCGATGATCGCACCGATAAAGCCTGCAATACCGCAAGGAATCGCCAGTTTCCATTTTACAAATCCACTCTTCGCAAAACGGAGCATCGCCACGATCGCACCCGGGAATGCGCCAAGCTTAGATGTACCAATGATAATATGTACCGGAACACCTGCCAGAACAAATGCCGGGAATGAGATCAGACCGCCGCCGCCTGCGATCGCATCAACAAAACCTGACAGAAACAAAAATGGGCAAACAATTAAAAACTTCTCCATATTTTTCCCCTTTTTTAAACTCAATTCTCTATTTTCATGTTCACTCTCTTGGCTTTCATTTTTCATTGTATTCGACAAGTGAGCACATGAAACCACATGATATCATAGCACAGAATGTTTCTTATGACAACCATCCTTGATACAAGAATATGAAAAATGAAGGGTAAAAATCATTGCAGCATTCTCTTTATTGTGTTACACTTCTACTATAATAATTTGGTAACCCAACACTATTATGGAGGTTTTTTATGGGAAGAGTAATTATCGCACCTGGTAAATATGTACAGGGTGCAGGCGAAATGGCAAATCTGGGAACTTATGTTGCAAAGCTTGGTAAAAAAGCACTTGTAGTAGTTTCCCCGTCCGGTAAAAAGAGAAATGCTGCTACAATCGACGCTTCTTTCAGCGCTGCAGGCGTAGAAGTTCTTTACGAAGAGTTTAACGGCGAATGTTCCAGAAACGAAATCGCAAGACTGGTTGCAGTTGTAAAAGCAAACGGTATTGATGTAGTTGTTGGCGTAGGCGGCGGAAAGATCCTGGATACTTCCAAAGCGGTTGCATACGAGAACAGCATTCCGGTAGCGATCGTTCCGACTATCGCATCCACAGATGCTCCGTGTTCTGCATTAGCAGTTGTTTATTCTGATGAAGGTGTATTCGAAGATTACTACTGGCTTCCGTCCAACCCGAACCTGGTATTAATGGATACAGACGTTATCGCAAAGGCTCCGGCCAGATTATTAGTTTCCGGTATGGGTGATGCATTAGCTACATATTTTGAGGCAAGAGCTTGTGAGGCATCCGGTGCTAACTCCTGTGCAGGCGGACTTCCGACCGTAGCTGCTATGTGTCTGGCTAAAAAATGCTATGAGACTTTAATCGCAGAAGGCGAACTCGCTAAACTTGCAGCAGAAGCTCATGTGTGCACAAAAGCAGTTGAAAACGTAGTAGAAGCAAACACTCTGCTTTCCGGTATCGGTTTTGAGTCCGGTGGTCTTGCAGGTGCTCACGCAGTTCACAACGGTCTGACTGTTCTTCCGCAGTGTCACCATATGTACCACGGTGAAAAAGTTGCTTTCGGTACCATCGTTCAGTTAGTACTTGAAAACTCTCCGGAAGAAGAGCTCTATGAAGTTCTTGACTTCTGTGTAAGAGTAGGTCTTCCGGTAACTTTAGGTGAACTTGGAATCACAGAGATCAAAGAAGAAGAGATTATGGCAGTTGCAGAGGCTACAGCAGTGGATACAGTTGTAAATATGCCGTTCGCAGTAACTGCAAAAGATATCTATGCAGCAATCCTCGCTGCTGACGCGATCGGAAAAACAATGCTCGTATAATCTTGCATCCTATAGAAATCCCGTCCATTTCCAATATGGGCGGGATTTTTTGTATTTTCGCAAAAGTCCTGGTATGTGTTTGTGCTAATTTATGGTATATTAGAAACATCCGAAGCCTCCTTCGGATAAGTATGGTCTATAACTAAGATAAAGGAGTATTCACACTAAGATGGCCAAACAAAACACTTACGAAAACAAGACTCTGGATAAGAAAAGAGATTTTACCCTAGAAGAAAAACTTCTTTTTGAAAATGCACTTCCGAAATTTGAGGAATACAATAAACTGATGGCCTACTATCGTTGTGCCATCATGGAGATTGAAACCAAATTCAATGTTTTAAATGAAGAATTTTCTCTCCGCTATGATCGTAATCCGATCAATGGTCTGAAAAGCCGCCTGAAGAAATTCACCAGCATCGCTGAAAAACTGGAACGAAAAGGGCTTCCGATGTCTGTGGAATCTATCGAAGAAAACTTGAACGATATCGCAGGAATCCGTGTTGTCTGTGCATTCCCTGACGATGTCTATATGCTTGCAAATGCTTTTCTGGCTCAGGATGACATTACACTGATCAAAAAGAAAGACTATATCGCCAATCCAAAGCCAAACGGCTATCGTAGTCTTCACCTCATCATCAGTGTTCCGATCTTCCTGGCTCATGAGAAGCGTGTCATGAAAGCAGAGATCCAGCTTCGTACCATTGCGATGGACTCCTGGGCAAGTTTGGAGCATCAGCTGCGATATAAGAAAGATTTCGAATTTACGGAGCATATGGCTAATGAACTGCAGATCTGTGCCCATTTAAGTGCAGAACTGGATGCTCGTATGGACGCTTTGCGTGATCTGGTACAGAGCGGCACCACAAATGAATCCTAAAAACAATGGTTTGTTTCTGCTTGTACATTCTCATACAGAACGTTATAATGTGAAAAGAAAAACTACAGAAAGGACCACATAATGAATAAATCAAACAAACTTGAGATCATAGGTGTACTCTCGATTTCGTTTCTTATCACTTCTTCTTTTGCAGTATCCAGCTGTCTGCCGGAAATGATGAAAACATTCAGTGAGTACAGCCGTGCTGAGATGGAAATGCTCATGTCAGCACCATCTTTTACGATGCTTCTGATGATCGCACTGACCCCAATCCTGTCACGTTATTTGAGCGAACGCTTTATGGTTATTACCGGTCTCCTGACTTTTGGCACCGCAGGATTAGTTCCGGCCTTTATTGAATCCTATCCTATCATTTTTGCAGCACGTATCTGTATGGGACTTGGTATCGGATTATTAAATGCAAAAGCAGTCAGCATGATCGGAGAACGTTTTACCGGAGATCTGCGCTCTAAACTTCAGGGCATCCGATGTTCCATGGAAACTCTCGGTCAGTCTGCCCTTATGATGATCGTTGGATTCCTTCTTCCGTTCGGTTGGAACTATACGTTCCTGGTTTTCTCCAGTGCATTTGTCATTTTACTCATGTATCTGGCATTTGTTCCGGTTCGTAAAACAGCAAACTCAGATACTTCCGAAGGCTCCACGGCGGCCAAAGCAAACTCCGGCAGCTATCACCTGACAAAAAAGGATATCTTTGTCATCGCCAAGAACCTGTTCCTCGGTCTCTCTCTGGTGTCCTCTCAGATGATCATGTCGATCCGTCTGACCAGCTATATTGTGGAAAATGGGATTGGAACATCTGTGGATGGTGCGAACATCCTCAGTATTTCCGTTTTCTTCGGATTTATCGGCGGTATCTTTTTCGGTAAACTGATGCAGATTTTCCGTCAGCGCCTGCTTCCGCTTGCACTTTTATGTATTGGATTCAGCCTTGCATGTATCGGCTGTTTCGATTCTCTGATCATGATCCTGATCGGTGCATGCCTTGCAAACCTGTTTCTTACCATCGGACTTTCCTTCATGTTTAATGGTCTGTCCGATCAGGTTCCGGTGGAAGCATTAAATACAGCAAACTCCATGGTACTTGTGGGATGTAATCTGGGTGCGTCCGTCACCCCGTTCATCCTCACACTCATCAGCATGATCAATCCGGATCTGGCTACCTGCTACATCCTCTATGCGATCGCTCATGTGCTGTTTTCTGTTCTTCTCTTTGCTCGTACCAAGAAGCATGCTTAAGCAGAAATTTATAACAGAAATTACATACAGGCCACTAATGGCAGAAAGGAAACACCATGACAGAAGATGCAATCAAACAGAGAATTGAAACCGGCCGTCGTTTTATGGCCCGCTGGTCCCAGCCGGGTGATGAAACATTCGAATCCGATCAGCAGAAAAAACTCCCGCAGCCGCCGCTTGTAAAAGCCCCAATGTGTGAGACAGCCATCGAGCTTCCGAAAAATTTCGAGGATCTTGAGCTGAACAATGACATTCTCAGTGTCATCAACAATCGTAAGAGCAGCCGTATTTATACTCAGGAGACCATGAGCCTCCTGCAGCTGTCCTACCTTTTATGGACCACTCAGGGCGTCAAAGACATCCGCGGCAGAAGCTACGCGACGATCCGTACGGTACCATGCGGAGGTGCACGCCACGAATTTGAATGCTATATGCTGATCCAGAACGTAGAAGGATTAGAGGATGGCTCCTACCACTATCTTCCTATGGAACATAAAATCGAACTGCTTTATACAAAAGCAGAGCTCGAAGAACGCCTCGGTATGCAGTACCGCGATCTGATGGTTGCGACCATCAACGGTCAGCTTTGGGGTGCAAAGAGCAATGTCATCTTCCACTACAGCATGGTTGCTTATCGTGCTGAATGGCGTTATGGAATCCGTGCTCATCGTACTGCTCTGATCGATGCCGGTCATGTGACAGAAAACCTCTATATTGCGTGCAGCGCTGCCAACATCGGTACTTGCGCGATCGGTTCTGTAAACCCGCCGCTTTGTGATCAGATCTTCGAACTGGATGGCGTAGAGGAATTCTCTTTCTACGGTGCAACCGTGGGTATGATCTCCGAATCCAATGCACAGGCAGAAAATGACATCTATGCCTTTGTAAAGAAGGATAACCTGTAATTACAAACACAAAAGCCGAAGCATTAGGCAACTGTAAACATACAGTTCCTTGCTTCGGCTTTTCTATTTCTTATTCTTCAGACTCTCGGTCATAAAAATAAATGGCGTATCCATCCATATCTATGACGAGTGTGTACTCATATTTTCCTTTGGCGTACTCTGTGATACTTGAAACCGCCATTCCTTTCTTAGCTTCAGTTCCATCCACATACTCCAGTTCATAGATCAAAGAGTTGGTATCTTTTCCACTGATCTTGTACTTTAATTCCCATTTATCCCCATTGGCACTCTTGATCGTCAGGATTTCATCCACTGCTGCACACTCCAGATCCGACACAGCATTTTCACTTCCTGCCACCTCAGAAAATATCCATGTATGGTTTTCGATGTGAAAATCTCTTGTTTCTTTATTCCCGCAGCCGCTGATCACAAACAAAACCAATATACTCACAAAGACAAGGATCGATGCCTTTTTCATAGTCTTTTCTCCATGATTACAGGATCAGCAATGTGTAGATCCAGTGCGCAGAAATACCTGCAAACAGACCGCCAAATGTGTGGCTTAAGATAGCCTTACCTGTCATCTTACTGCACTTTAAGCTGTCCATCATCGCTACGTGTGTGCTGAGGTAACCACTCCAGCACATGCACATTGCAGTAAATACAGCAATTTCATTTCCACCTGCAGCACCGGTTTCAAGCATCTTCGGGATCAGACCGATCGCTGCTCCTGCAGCGCCAAGTGCTGTGATCGGAACTGCGATCGCTTCCGGACTTGCAAATCCAAACAACGGTCTTAAGATACCGCTGATCTGCTCACCTACCCACGGAAGGAATGCAACGCCTTCATAAGCACCACCGGTATACAGGCCACCGTCTGCCGGACCATTGGTAAGAAGAAGTACCAGAGAACAAATGATCAGAACACCCGGAATGATCGCCATACCCATCTCAACACCGGCTTTACCGCCATCGAGCATCGCAGCCATAAATCTGCCTCCCCAGCTGCCTTCGTGAATTTTTCTGTATTTCTGAAGATCCACCTGGCTATTGCCGCTTGTCTCACAAAATGCCTCTGTTCCATACTCTTTCTTCGTAAAGAACAGCATGATTCTTACACTGACGATACTTCCAAGTACTGCACCCAGATTACCGATCAATGCCGGAGCGATCATAGATTCTCCGCTCGGTGCTTTCAGACCGATCATATAGGCTGTGATGATCATACCCATACCAAACGCTGTACCAAGGTTTGTCAGCGCCGGAAGCTGATACTTTTTAAAGAAACAACGGAAGCCGTCATCATCTGCCAAAGTCAGGATCGCCGGATTATCTGATAAGTATGTTGTCAGAACACCAAGAATACTGGCACCCGGAAGGTTGTAAAGCGGTTTCATAAGCGGTGACAAAATGCGGTTGATCAGCGCTACAACACCAAACTCTGTAAATAAACCGGAAATTGCTCCAGCCAGTACTGCGATGGCCATAATATAGAATACGGTATCCATCAGCAGTAAATGGGCTGTATTCATCATGGTATTTACCATATTAACAAGACCCATCTTACTTCCCACAAGACCAAAAAACAGAAAAAACATGATCAAGAAAGTAAAACTTTCTTTGCTGACTGCCGGCTTATATCCCGGCATCGGGCCTTTGCTTTCAAGCTTGTCCCATACCTTTTGAAACATACCTTTTCCCTCACTCATAATGTATTTTGGAGCTTCTTCGTTTTATATCCCCCTTACGAATATGCCCACCTTTCATTATACTCCTAATCTAAAACCCCGTCAAATATATGTTAACGTTTCAGCCACCACAAAAATGCACAAAAATAACACCGATCTTATGGACTATATTCCCAAGAGATCGGTGTCATCTTTTCTTGTCATGTATTACTTTAAATTAATCTGTAAACTTACTGAAGAAACCCTTCTTTTTCTTCTTGTCATCATCCGCTTCAGAAGAAATGCCATTCATCGCATCATCGAAGCGTCTGAGAGCCTCTTTCTGCTCTTCTGTCAGTTTTTCCGGAACTGTGATCACGAGAGTTACATAGTGGTCACCGCGGACATTTTTATTTCTGAGTGTCGGAACACCTTTGCGTGCCAGACGAACTTTTGTATCAGTCTGTGTACCCGGTTTTACCTCGTACTCTACATCACCATCTACTGTCTTAATGCGGATCGTTCCGCCAAGAGCTGCTGTTGCGAAGGAAATCGGTACTGTGGAGAAAATGGTAGTATCCTGACGTTTAAATACCGGATGTCTGGATACGGTTACCTCTACTAACAGATCGCCGCGCTCACCGCCGTTAATGCCCGGTTCACCCTTGCCTGCAATACGAATGCTCTGACCGTTGTCAATACCGGCCGGAATTGTAACCTGGATAGTCTTCTTCTTGGAAATGTAGCCGGTTCCGTAACAGTCGGAACATTTCTCTTTTACGATCTTACCTGTTCCGCGACAATCCGGACAAGTCTGCACGTTCTGAACCTGGCCAAAGAAAGACTGCTGTGTATAAACAATCTTACCTTTACCGTTACACTTTGTACATGTAACCGGACTGGTTCCAGGTTTTGCACCGGAGCCATGACATGTCGCACATTCTTCTTTTAATGTCAGTTCCAGTTCTTTTGTACAGCCAAAAATAGCCTCTTCAAAAGTAACACGCACTCCTGCTCTTACATTGGCACCACGCATCGGACCATTGTTTGCACTTCTGCCATAGCTTCTTCCACCGCCAAAGAGATCTCCGAAAATATCTCCAAAAATATCTCCCATATCGCCGCCGAAATCGAAGCCGCCAAAGCCGCCTGCTCCTCCTGCGCCGCCACCCTGCTCAAATGCAGCATGGCCAAACTGATCATACATTTTTCTCTTTTCCGGATCACTTAAAATTCCATATGCCTCAGAAGCCTCTTTGAATTTTGCCTCTGCTTCCGCATTGCCCGGATTTGCGTCCGGATGGTACTTTTTCGCCAGAACTCTGTATGCTTTCTTTAATGCAGCATCATCTGCATCCTTCGACACACCGAGGACTTCATAATAATCTCTCTTGCTCTCTGCCATTGTGGGTCTACCTTTCAAACTCTATGAACGCCCGAAAGAACGCCCACAGGGAGCGTTCTCCGGTCATTAGTATTTTTAAATGATTATCTTACGATTATACTTCTTTGTACTCGCCGTCAACGACATCGTCGCCGTAACCAGCCTGCTGTGCATTCTGGCCTGCTGCGCCCTGAGCTGCCTGAGCCTGCTCATAAACCTTTGCGAAGAGCTGCTGTGCGCTCTGCATCAGTTTTTCTTTACCTGCCTTGATGTCCTCGATCTGAGCATCTGTCATCTGATCGATCGGAGCGCGGTCGATCGCTTCCTTAAGTGCTGTAAGATCAGCC
>JAZTZT010000001.1:0-14331 GCA_045637605.1 Pilosibacter sp. | reverse complement strand
TGGATAAGACCAAGACAGCCATGGGCGCCAGAATGCTGCGTACCTTCATCGAGCAGCCTCTTGTTTCAAAAAGTGAGATTGAGCGACGTCAGGCTGCGATCGAAGAACTGAATATGAATTTTATTTCCCGTGAGGAGATCCGAGAGTATCTCAATGCGATCTATGATATGGAGCGTCTCATTGGACGTATCAGTTATAAAACTGCCAATCCAAGAGATCTTCTTGCATTTAAGAATTCTCTTGCAATGCTTCCGCACATTAAGAATCTTCTTGGGGAATTTTCTTGTGATCTGTTAAAGAGTATTTACGATGATCTTGACATGCTTCAGGATCTGCATGATCTGATCGATCGATCTATCGTTGAGGAACCTCCGATCACGGTTCGTGAAGGAAACATGATCAAAGACGGTTACAGCGAAGAAGCTGACAAGTATCGCCATGCAAAGACAGAAGGAAAGGGATGGCTGGCTTCACTTGAAGCTGAGGAGCGCGATAAAACAGGGATTAAGAACCTTCGCGTGAAATTCAATAAAGTATTCGGTTATTATTTTGAGGTAACCAATTCGTTTAAAGATCTGGTACCGGATTATTTTATTCGTAAACAGACATTGACCAATGCAGAGCGTTACACAACAGATCGTTTAAAAGAGCTGGAAGATGTAATCATGGGAGCAGAAGACCGTCTTTATACATTAGAGTATGAGTTGTTCTGTGAAGTACGTGATACAATCGCTGCGGAAGTGGTTCGTATCCAAAGTACAGCAAAGGCGATCGCAGGAATCGATGTTTTCACATCTCTTTCTGCAGTTGCAATGCGAAACAATTTTGTAAAACCGAAAATCAATGAAAAAGGAATCATCAATATCAAAAACGGAAGACATCCGGTAGTTGAGAAGATGATCGGTGATGATATGTTTGTGTCCAATGACACATATCTGGATAATGGTAAAAACAGAATTGCTGTTATTACCGGTCCGAACATGGCAGGTAAGTCCACTTATATGAGACAGACTGCTTTGATCGTACTTATGGCACAGATCGGAAGTTTTGTGCCTGCTGATGAAGCGAATATCGGTATCTGTGACCGTATTTTTACAAGAGTCGGTGCATCAGATGATCTGGCTTCCGGTCAGAGTACCTTCATGGTGGAAATGACAGAAGTCGCCAATATTCTTCGAAATGCGACAAAAAACAGCTTGCTTGTATTGGACGAAATCGGTCGAGGAACCAGCACATTCGATGGTCTTTCCATTGCCTGGGCAGTGATTGAACATATCAGCAATACAAAGCTTCTCGGAGCAAAAACTTTATTTGCGACACATTATCATGAACTGACAGAGCTGGAGGGTACGATCAGTGGTGTGAATAACTACTGTATCGCAGTCAAAGAGCAGGGCGACGATATTGTATTCTTGCGTAAGATCGTAAAAGGCGGCGCTGACAAGAGTTACGGAATTCAGGTTGCAAAATTGGCCGGTGTTCCGGATTCTGTCATTCGCAGGGCAAAAGAGCTGGTTGAGGAATTATCCAGTGCAGATATTACGGCTCATGCGAAGGAAATTGCAGAAATGTCTGCTAATGTGACACAGAGAAAAGCTGTATCAAAACCGGATGAAGTGGACCTGAATCAGTTATCGATATTTGACACGGTTAAAGATGACGATATTATTAAGGAGCTCGGTGATCTGGAGCTTTCTACCATGACACCGATCGATGCGTTAAATACGTTATATCGTCTGCAGACGAAGTTAAAAAATCGTTGGTAGCAGATCAGTTACTAGAAATGAAGAAAGGAGACCATGTGAATGGCAATTCAGTTATTGGATCAGAATACGATCAACCAGATTGCAGCAGGTGAAGTGGTTGAACGTCCGGCTTCTGTTGTAAAAGAGTTGATGGAGAATGCGATTGATGCGGGGGCGACTGCGATTACCGTAGAAATCCGTGAAGGCGGTATTGGATTCATCCGCATTACAGATAATGGATGCGGGATCCCGAAACAGGAATTATCCCTGGCATTTAAGCGCCATTCCACAAGCAAGATCCGTTCAGCAGAAGATCTTCTTACGGTTTCCTCTCTTGGTTTCCGAGGTGAGGCACTTTCCAGTATCGCGGCAGTTTCTCAGGTAGAACTGATCACAAAGACAGCGGATAGTCTGACCGGTTCTCGTTATCAAATTGAAGGTGGCGTGGAAAAAGGTCTGGAGGAAGTAGGTGCTCCCGATGGAACCACATTTATTTCCAGAAATCTGTTTTTTAATGTACCGGCTAGACGTAAGTTTTTAAAGACGGCCCAGACGGAGGGATCGCATGTGGCAGATCTGGTCGAGAAGATCGCCCTTTCTCATCCGGAGATTTCCATTCGTCTGATCGTTAATAATCAGAACAAATTACATACTTCAGGAAATCATAACCTGAAAGACATTATATATACGATTTACGGAAGAGAGATTACGGCAAATCTCATTCCGTTAAAGATTGAACATGAAGTGGTTCGTGTGACCGGTTTTATTGGTAAGCCTGTAATCGCACGCGGTAACCGTAACTTTGAAAATTATTTTATTAATGGAAGATATATTAAGAGTGCATTGATTTCTAAGGCCATCGAGGACGGATATAAGAGTTACATGATGCAGCACAAGTATCCGTTTACGATGCTTCATATTGAAATCGAGCCGGAATATATCGACGTGAATGTTCATCCGTCGAAAATGGAGCTTCGATTTAAAGATGGAGAGACAATGTATCGAGTGATCCATCAGGCAATTGCAGCAGCACTCAGTGGAAAGGAACTGATCCCTCAGGTGACGCTTGGAAATGAGCGCCAGGCAGAAGAAAAGGTTTCTGATTCTAATCCGACTGTCAAAAAAGTGGAGACTCGTGCGCCGGAACCATTTGAGGTGAAACGCCGTGAGGTACTTGGGATTGGGGAGGCACGCGCAGTTTACCCGGATAAACCCAAAACTCCGGTTCCAGCTTATGTACAGTCTCCGAACCGACCGACTGTGAGACCGGTAAAATCTTATCAGGAATCGGAAAACATTCTAAAGGATAAAATGATCCAGAAGCCTGTGCAGGAACCAAAACAAGAGACAAAACCGGTGCAAAAACCAGAGCCAAAATCAGAACCAAAACAGGAACTGAAGCAGATGGAGATGTTCGATAATCGTCTGTTGTCGGAAAAAGCAAGATTTCGCCATCGTCTGATCGGTCAGGTATTTGATACATACTGGCTGGTAGAGTTCAACGATAATCTATACATTATCGATCAGCATGCGGCTCATGAAAAGGTATTGTTTGAGAAAAACTTTGCTTCTTTGAAATCCAGAGAGTATACCTCGCAGTTTATTAGTCCGCCGATCATTTTGACACTATCCATGCAGGAAGAAGATCTCTTGAAGCGTCATATGAATATATTTACCGATATTGGATTTGAGATTGAGCATTTTGGTGGAAACGAGTACGCAGTTCGAGCAGTTCCGGATAACCTGTTTTCGCTTGCGAAGAAGGAATTGCTTCTGGAAATGTTGGATGGGTTGACAGAAGAAAACATGGGAACTGCTACTGAGACTATTTATAATCGAATTGCGACGATGTCCTGCAAGGCGGCAGTAAAAGGTAACCATCGTTTGACAGACCGAGAGGCCAATGAACTGATCGACCAGTTGCTGCGTTTGGATAATCCATATACTTGTCCACATGGCAGACCGACGATCATTGCCATGAGCAAATATGAAATGGAAAAGAAGTTTAAGAGGATTGTATAATGAAACAGCCTTTGATTATATTGACCGGACCGACTGCGTCCGGAAAAACAGCACTTTCTGTAGAACTGGCAAAGAGAATCGGCGGTGAGATCATCAGTGCAGATTCCATGCAGGTTTACCGTCATATGGACATAGGTTCTGCAAAGGTGACCGTAGAAGAGATGGATGGTGTCCCACATCATCTGATCGATGTTTTAGATCCGCAGGATGCCTTCAATGTAGTTACATTCCAGGAAATGGCAAAAGAAGCAATGCAGAAAATCTATTCCAACGGTCACATTCCGATCGTGGCAGGTGGAACCGGATTCTACATTCAGGCACTTTTATATGATATTGATTTTACAGACAATGACGGCGATATGGAGTACCGTCATCAATTAGAGGAAATGGCCAATGAACGGGGAGCAGAAGTGCTACACGCGATGCTTCGCGAGGTAGATCCTCCGTCAGCAGAAGCGATTCACGCCAATAATGTAAAACGTGTGATCCGTGCACTGGAGTTTTATAAGAAAACAGGCCAGAGAATCTCTGAGCACAATGAAGAGGAACGCCAAAAGGAGTCTCCATACAATTTCGCTTACTATGTTTTGAATATGGACCGTGCAACTCTCTACGATCGAATTGACCTTCGTGTCGATAAGATGTTAGAAGCAGGTCTTGAAGAAGAAGTGAAACATTTGATAGCCATGGGCTGTACCAGAGATATGGTGTCCATGCAAGGACTTGGATATAAAGAGATTATAGATTATCTGAATGGAGAATTAAGTCTGGATGAAGCGGTTTATATTTTGAAACGTGATACCAGACATTTTGCAAAGCGTCAGCTTACCTGGTTTAAACGGGAAAAAGAGGTGACCTGGGTAACGCAGGAGAAATTTGGATTTGACCGTGAGAAGATTCTTTGCTGGATGTCAGAGGACTTAAAAGAGCGTGGGATTATAGAATAGGAGAAGAAAGCATGGATATGGCAATGATGTACGGACAGCTTGGTATTTCTGAGAAAGTCCTGAACTATGCAAGAGAAGTAGAAGAGTCTTTAAAAGAACGTTTTGCTGAAATTGATGCAACAGCGGAATATAATCAGATTAAAGTGATCAAGGCGATGCAGGATGCACGCGTCAGCGATGTTCATTTTGCAGCGACAACCGGTTATGGCTACAATGACCTTGGTCGTGATACATTGGAAGAGGTTTATGCGAAAGCATTCCACGGAGAGGATGCATTGGTTCGTCCCCAGCTGATTTCCGGTACACATGCACTGACAGTTGCTATGTCCGGAAACTTAAGACCGGGAGATGAGATCCTTTCTCCGGTTGGAAAACCGTATGATACGTTAGAGGAAGTGATCGGAATCCGTGATTCTATCGGTTCACTGAAAGAATATGGTATTACCTATCGTCAGGTTGATCTTCTTCCGGATGGCAGCTTTGACTACGAAAATATCAGAAAAGCGATCAATGAAAAGACAAAATTGATCGAGATTCAGCGCTCCAAAGGATATGACACAAGACCGACATTATCTGTCAGCCAGATTGGAGAACTGATTTCCTTTATAAAAGAGATCAAACCGGATGTAATCTGTATGGTTGATAACTGTTACGGTGAATTTGTTGAGACGATCGAGCCGACGGATGTGGGTGCTGATATGATTGTCGGATCTCTGATCAAGAATCCGGGCGGCGGACTTGCTCCGATCGGTGGATATATTGTCGGAAGAAAAGATTGTATCGAGCGTGCAGCTTATCGTTTGACTGCTCCGGGATTAGGAAAAGAAGTAGGTGCAACTCTGGGAGTAAGCCAGTCTTTATATCAGGGATTATTCCTTTCTCCGACTGTAGTAGCAGGTGCGGTAAAGGGCGCGATCTTTGCTGCAAATGTATATGAGAAACTGGGATTTGCAGTTGTTCCAAACAGTACAGAGAGCCGCCACGATATCATTCAGGCGATCACTTTTGGAACCGCAGAGGGCGTGATCAAATTCTGTGAAGGTATCCAGGCTGCAGCTCCGGTAGACAGCTATGTTGTACCGGAACCTTGGGCAATGCCGGGTTATGATTCTGATGTGATCATGGCAGCCGGTGCGTTTGTGCAGGGTTCGTCTATTGAGCTTTCTGCAGATGCTCCGATCAAACCGCCGTATGCAGTATATTTCCAGGGTGGTTTGACATGGTATCATGCAAAGCTTGGTATCCTGATGTCCTTGCAGAAATTGCTGGATGCAGGTCTGATCACACTGTAAGCAAATTGTGAAAAATTTGTGCATGCGTTGTAAACGACTTTGAAACATGTTAGAATAGAGGTGTTGTAATCATGAGAAGTAAGAGCTCCTGGACATTACTGTTGTTGTTATTGTCAGGAATCGTACTGGGCGGATTTATTGGAGAGATGGCGGCTGGTGTTCCGGGATTTAGTTGGCTAAATTACGGAGAGGCCTTTGGACTCAACAATCCGCTGGTATTGAACTTCGGAATTCTTGTCATTACATTTGGTCTTACGATCCGAATTACAATGGCAAGCATCATTGGCGTGATCATCGCCATTCTTGTGTATCGATTACTGTAAATTACTTAGGACACACTGACAAAAAGGTACTTGGAGAGCCGAAAGGTCAGGTGCAGGATGAATTACAAAAAAGACGATCGAAACAACGGAAAAACCATGAAATCATTACCGGAATCGGAGCGTCCTTATGAGAAGGCCGTCGAGTACGGTGTGGAGAGTCTGTCGGATGCAGAGCTATTGGCTGTGATCCTTCGGACTGGAACCAAAGACAAATCAGTCAGAGATCTGGCTGAAGAAATATTAAAGCTGGGAAATCCTTCGGGACTTCCCGGCCTTCTTCATCACTCGCTGGCAGATTATCAGGAGATTCGAGGGATTGGTTCGGTCAAGGCAATCCAATTGTCTTGTATTGGAGAACTTTCTAAGCGAATCTGGAAATCAGCAAAAGTGACCAGTGAGCTGATATGCAGAAATCCTGCCGTGATCGCTGAGTATTTTATGGAAGAAATGCGTCATAAAGAACAGGAATTTCTAAAAATGCTGATTCTAAACACGAAAAATATACTTATGAAGGATGTTGACATTTCAAAGGGAACGGTAAATGCATCGTTGGCCACTCCGCGAGAAATTTACATTGAAGCTCTCAAATACCGCGGTTCCAGTGTCATTTTACTTCATAATCACCCAAGTGGAGATCCGACTCCGAGCAACGATGACTGCCTTTTTACAAAACGAGTGGCAGAAGCCGGAAAGATGATCGGGATCTCGCTGTTAGATCACATCATTATAGGAGATAATTCCTATGTGAGCTTAAAAGAACGGGGAATTTTATAACAATGAAAAATACCAGATATTTTTTGATCGGTTTATCTATATTTTGTATCTGTATGATCGGTATCACGTCCTTAAAGGGCAGCTTGCTGAATCCACTGCGAAGTGCGGTCGGCTATGTATTAGTTCCGATCCAGTCGGGAGTCAATGCAGTTGGTGGAAGTATCTACAAAGAAGCTACGAATATACGTGAATTAAAAACTGCGTTAGAAGAAAATGAACGACTGCAGGCTCGTGTCGATGAACTGACTGAGGAAAACACCAGACTTCGTGCAGAACAGATGGAATTGGAGCGACTCAGAAAACTATACGAGCTGGATACTCAGTACATGCAGTACAATAAAGTTGGAGCGAGGATCATTGCGAAGGATACCGGCTCCTGGTTTTCTGTGTTTCGTATTGATAAAGGCTCTGCAGATGGAATCAAAGAAAACATGAATGTCATAGCAGGCGGTGGTTTGGTTGGAATCATAACTGATGTGGGAGCCAATTATGCGACTGTTCGTTCGATCATCGACGACTCCAGTGAAGTAAGCGCGATGGCACAGCAATCCGGAGATACATGTATCGTATCCGGTGATCTGAAACTTTATAATGAAGGCCGCTTAAATCTCGGATACATGGAAAAAGATGATGATGTCAAAGACGGCGACATGATCGTAACTTCCAATATCAGCGGTAAATTCCTTCCGGGAATTTTGATCGGATATGCAACAGACATTACAGTGGATTATAGCGATAACCTTACAAAATCCGGATATGTAATCCCAGTCGCACAGTTTGATCGACTTCAGGAAGTATTAGTAATCACAGATTTAAAGGATGCGGGGCCTGAAATTAATGAATAACAACATCAAACGAATAGGAATCAACCTTCTTCTGGTTGTACTTGCATTTATCGCGCAGACATGTGTGTTTCCACTGATTCCGTTTCTTGCAGTGTATCCGAATCTGTTGCTGATCCTGATCTTCTCGTTTGGATTTATCAGAGGCAGCAACTCCGGTATCTGCTATGGTCTGGTTGCCGGTTTACTTTTGGACCTTTCTTCCGGAGGAGCATTGGGATTTTATACCTTGTTTTATATCTGGATGGGGTATATCAACGGAATCTGTACGAAGTATTATTATGAAGATTATATTACACTGCCACTTGTTCTCTGTGTGCTCAATGAATTCTCATACAATTTATACTTGTATGTATTTGGATTTTTAGTGCGTGGAAGACTGAGTTTTGGCTATTATCTGGTTAATATTATTTTACCTGAAACGATTTTTACCGTTGT
Organism: Pilosibacter sp.; assembly: GCA_045637605.1. Taxonomy (GTDB): domain Bacteria; phylum Bacillota; class Clostridia; order Lachnospirales; family Lachnospiraceae; genus Pilosibacter. The sequence goes on along the minus strand of JAZTZT010000001.1, from coordinate 5,948 downwards.
TACCACTCTGATCGTATACAGGCTATTCTTATTTATCAGCCGTAAGCTGGAAGAGATGGAAAAAAGGAGAGATACGACGATTGTATAACGATTTACTGGAAATTTTCAAAGATTTTATAAAGAAACTTCTGGCTTCCAGATTATTTATCCTGAGCATATTCTACACCGGATTGTTCGGGATTCTTGTCGTGCGCCTTTTTAATCTTCAGGTTGTCAGTGGTGAAGAATATCAGGAAGACTACATGGCACTGACTGAGAAGACAATTAAGCTAGACAGTACCAGAGGTAATATTTACGATAAAAACGGAAATATACTGGCTTATAATGAACTTTCATATAATGTTACCATCCAGGATAATGGTGATTATACAAAAAGCAATGATAGAAACAGAATGTTGCTGGAGCTTGTGCGAATTTTATATCGTCACGGAGAGGCGATTGAGGGAGAGTTCTTAATTGGCTTTGATTCGTCCGGAAAAATGGTTTATACAACCACAAGTGAAACTTCCAGAAAGCGTTTTATTGCAGATTTCTATGGTCTGAGATCCACAACAGAGCTGGATGATGAAAAAGGCGAATATCCGTCTGATATCACTCCTAGAGAGATGTTCGAAAAGCGCGTCAGTTATTATGGATTGGATAATCTGAAAGATGATAATGGAGATCCGATCGAGATCACAGACGAAGAGGCTCTTGGTATCATCAATATTCGATATACAATGGGTTTTACCGCTTATCGAAAATACGAGTCCACAACCGTAGCAACGAACGTTAGCAAGGAGACGATGACGGATGTTCTGGAAAATTCTGCGCAGTTAAAAGGCGTTAATATTGATAAGTCGACCATCCGAGTATACAATGACAGTATTTACTTTGCACCTATCATCGGATACATTGGCAAAGTTTGGGATGATGAATTAGAAGACCTCCAGGCGGTCAATCCGGATTATGAGCTGACAGATCTGGTTGGTAAGATCGGTATAGAAGCTTCCATGGAAACGAAGCTTCAGGGTCAAAAGGGTTCTCAAACGATGTATGTAGACAGCCAGGGACGTATTATTGAAATAGTAGATCAAACAGCCCCTGTAGCAGGGGATGATGTATATTTGACGATCGATCGAGATCTTCAGATAGGTGTATACCATCTTTTAGAGCAGCAACTTGCAGGTATCATTACAGATAAACTGGTCAATCGTGATCTGACTGAGGATGACTATAAAAAGGCATCGAATCTTCCGATCCCTGTAAAAGATGCATATTATCAGCTGATCAATAACAATGTATTAGATGTAAAAGCATTTTCTGCGGTGGAAGCCTCCCAGGTTGAAAAAAATATTTATGCCAAGTATAGCAATGCAAGGACAGATGTAACTTCTGCGATCCATTCAGAGCTGATGAATGAACAGGCCACTGAATTGATCGATCTGCCGGAAGATATGTTTGCGTATATGCAGTACATTTATTCATTCCTGGTAAGCGACGGAATCATTCAGACATCTAAGATCGATCAGAATTCGGATGCATATAAAAACTGGAAGGCAGATACCATCAGTCTTCGAGATTACATTTATGCCGGAATTGCAGAGAGTTGGATCGATACGACGAAACTTCTTATTGAGTCTCGATATTCCGATGCGGATCAGATTTACGAAGTGATTATTGAGTACGTGATGGACGACCTGCAAAACGATACGTCATTTGCAAAGAAGATTTATAGATACCTGATCAATAAACAAGTCGTAACGGGAAAAGAGCTTTGTCTTGCTCTCTATGCCCAGAACGTACTGGCTTATGATGAAAATGAAGTGAGACTTTTGGAACAGAATGGTGATGAGCATGCATTCCAGTTCATACGCAAGAAAATTTCTGAGATGGAGATCACTCCGGCTCAACTGGCTCTGGATCCGTGTTCTGCTAGTTGCGTGATCACAGATGTCAACACAGGAGAGGTTCGTGCACTTGTCACATACCCAAGTTATGATAATAATAAATTTTCCGGTAGTGTTGATGCGGAGTATTACAGCAAATTAAATAATGACCTCTCTCTTCCTTTATATAATAATGCGACTCAGGCGCAGAAGGCACCTGGTTCAACCTTTAAGCCGATCATCGCAATAGCAGCACTGGAAGAGGGTGTCGTTGGTCAGACAGAGAAGATCAACTGTATCGGTCAATATCAGGAAATATCTCCGTACTTAAAGTGTTGGGTATATCCTGGTATGCATGGTCCGTTGGATGTGGAGCACGGTATTATGAACTCTTGTAACGTGTTTTTTGCAGAGATGGGACATCGTTTTTCCATTGCACCGGATGGAAGTTATGATCCGGAGCATGGTATTGAGATCATTCGAAAGTATGCGTCTATGTTTGGCTTGGATGAAGCCTCTGGAATTGAAATTTCTGAGAAGACACCTCAGATGACAACCGAAAAACCTGAAGCATCTTCCATTGGTCAGGGTACTAACTCATATTCCAACGTGCAGCTTGCCCGCTATGTTACAGCGATGGCAAATCGAGGTACTGTTTATAATCTGAGTCTCTTAGATAAGAGGACGGATTCTCAGGGCAGTATTTTGGAGGATTATATTCCGGAAGTACGATCCGAGATCAATATCTCTGACTCTACCTGGTCGGTCGTTCAGCGTGGTATGAGAAAGGTAATTTCAGATGGTTCTGCAAGAAAGATTTTCAGCGATCTGGAAATCGATATTGCAGGTAAGACTGGTACTGCCGAGGAGGTTAAGAATGGTCATAAAGTAAACCATGCATTTTTCGTTTCCTTTGCACCGTATCAAAACCCGGAAGTAGCGGTAACAGTCAACATTCCATTTGGTTATACATCTACCAATGCTGCAACGGTAGCTAAGAATGTATACCGTTATTACTATGGTTATACCGATTTAGATTATATTTTAAATAATCATGCTCTCAACGTTTCTGACGTTGAAATCAGTGACTAAACTTCAGAAAGGAGTTTCTTCCATGCAAAATTCAGTTGTGATCAAAGGAAACAAAGCAGGAATGACTGTAATTCTGGATTCTGATATTTCTTTTGACGAACTTATTCGTGCTGTGGAGATAAAATTTAAAGAGACCGCAAGATTCTGGGGAAATGCACAGATGACACTGACCCTGGAAGGAAGAACACTTACTGCAAAAGAAGAACTTCAGATTGTCAATACGATCACGGAGAATTCCGGCATTGAGATTCTGTGCCTGATCGATACAGATGCAAAACGGATCGAACGATGTGAGAAAGCACTCAATGAAAAATTGATGGAATTGTCATCCGCGACAGGACAGTTTTATAAAGGAACGCTCCGTGCAGGTGATGTACTGGAATCGGAAGCCAGTATCGTCATCATCGGAGATGTTGAAAAAGGTGCGAGAGTTGCTGCTAAGGGTAATGTGATCATCCTTGGCAGCTTGAAGGGCACCATTCATGCAGGCGTAGCAGGAAATAGCAATGCCGTGGTTGTGGCTTTTGAAATGGCGCCGGACCAGGTAAAGATTTCCGACATGAATTTTCAGAAAACGAAGAGTGGTAAACTTCTGGGAAGGGGACCAATGATGATTCTGGTAGAAAAGGGACGAATTTGTTCGGAAGGAATAAAAAAGAATTTTTTTACTTCGTTAAATTTCATTTAATACTGGAAAACTTTCGGATTTTCATGTAAAATAGGACTGATAGAGTCATGAAATTGACTCGTGCATACTTGCACAACAACTGAATACAGGAGGATATTCTTATGAGTGAAGTCATTGTTGTTACATCCGGTAAAGGGGGTGTAGGCAAGACGACAACCTCTGCGAATGTCGGAACAGGTCTTGCCATGATGGGTGCTAAAGTTGTTTTGATCGATACAGATATCGGTCTGCGAAACCTGGACGTGGTTATGGGCCTGGAAAACCGCATCGTCTACAATCTTGTAGATGTGGTGGAGGGAAATTGTCGTATGAAGCAAGCCCTTATAAAAGACAAAAGATATCCAAACCTGTTTTTACTCCCGTCGGCACAGACGAAGGACAAGTCTGCGGTTACTCCAGGACAGATGCAGAAGCTGGTCGACGATTTGAGAGAAGAATTTGATTATGTACTGTTAGATTGTCCGGCAGGGATTGAACAAGGATTCAAAAATGCAATTGCAGGTGCAGACCGTGCGTTTGTAGTAACCACTCCGGAAGTATCAGCAATCCGCGATGCAGATCGTATCATTGGTCTTTTAGAAGCAGAAGGGATTACAAAGATCGATCTGATCGTGAATCGTATCCGCATGGATATGGTAAGACGAGGTGATATGATGTCGATCGAAGACGTGATAGATATCCTTGGTGTTCCTTTGATCGGAGCTATTCCGGACGATGAGGAGATTGTAATATCCACGAATCAGGGAGAACCGTTAGCTGGTATGAATTCCTCATCCGGACAAGCATATCTCAATATTTGTAAACGCGTATTTGGTCAGGAAGTACCGCTTGCGGATATGGAGAAGAAACGCAGTTTCTTTGCAAGATTTTCAGGACGATTAAAACGAGCGTAGCCGTTGTTTCGCCTCCTTGAATTCCTGACTAAAAAGAACTCCGGTACGATAGCGAAAAGACGCCTGCAGTTTGTATTGATCGCAGACCGCATTGGATGCACACAGGAGATTCTTGAAATGATCAAAGACGATATGATAAAAGCCATTTCAAAATACATGGAAATTGATACGACAGGATTAGAGATAAAGATCGCACAGGTAGAGGACCGGGAACGGTCAGAAAAGGTACCTGTTCTTTATGTCAGTGTTCCGGTTCGTGTTCTTCTTACCAAGGGGATTTGTTAGAAATGCTTTCCGAATACAATTTCAGAGACTATAATTTTAAAATTCTGCTTTCGGTACTGGCCTTAAACGGTGTTGGACTGATGGTCATCAACAGTGCAGTAGGCGGAGATCGTTCATACATCAACCGACAGTTGATCGGTTTATTTGGCGGATTGATGATCGCCATTGTCCTTTCATTGATCAGTTATCGTTTTATTCTAAGATTCAGCATGTTGATCTATCTTGCATGTATTGGAATCTTAGCAGCAGTCATTGTCATGGGCCAGCTCGGAGGAGCGGGAACAGGATCTCAGCGTTGGATCGAACTTCCTGTGTTAGGTCGACTGCAGCCTTCCGAATTTGTAAAGATTGGTCTGATCGTATTCTTTTCCTGGTTCTTACAAAAGAATCAGGAAAGGATCGACCAGCCCCTGATATTAATCTTGATCGCAGGTCTGGCAGCAGTTCCGTTGCTGTTGATTATGAAACAGCCGGATCTTTCCACCAGTATTGTGATCATGGTATTTATTCTTTGTTTGATCTATATTGCAGGGATCAGTTACAAATGGATCATAGGTGCCCTGTCAGTAGGAATTCCGGGAATAGCACTGATCATTTATCTGGCACAGCATAATATGGTTCCGTTTTTACGGCCATATCAGGTAAATCGTATCCTGGCATTTATTAATCCGGAAAAATATGCAGATCTGGATCTGCAGCAGAAAAACTCAGAAATGGCCATTGGTTCCGGTCAGTTATATGGTAAGGGATTGTTCAATGATACTGCCATTTCTGTTAAAAACGGAAACTTCTTATCAGAAGAGCATACGGATTTCATTTTCTCTGTAATAGGAGAAGAGCTTGGTTTTGTAGGATGTATGATCGTTCTGCTTTTATATCTGTGGTTCATTTACGAATGTCTGCGGATGGCAGGAAAGGCAAGGGACATGTCCGGTAAATTGATTTGTACCGGTATGGCAGCACTTGTTGGATTCCAGGCTTTTACCAATATTGCAGTAGCAACAGGTGTATTTCCCAACACCGGACTTCCGTTACCATTCATTAGTTATGGTGTAAGCTCACTGGTAAGCCTATATATAGGAGTCGGCCTTGTATTAAATGTCGGTCTCCAACCAAGCAAAC